>JAOXSB010000193.1 GCA_025800345.1 Mangrovicoccus sp.
GCCCAATGATCCGTTCTTGTATCGACGCCCCGGTGCTGCACAGCGCGCGGCTGACCCTTGGCCCGATCCTGCCCGAATATTTCGACGCTTTCGCCGCCACCATGGCCGGAGAACGCGCGCGCTTTGTAGGCGGGCCCATGAGCCGCGAGGTGTCTTGGCGGCAATTCGCAACGGAAATGGGCCATTGGAGCATGCGCGGCTATGGCAATTTCGCTGTCACGGAAACCGCCAGCGGCAAATTCATCGGCTTGATTGGCCCTTGGTCCCCCGAAGGCTGGCCAGAGCCGGAAATCGGCTGGCTGCTGCTAGATGGCTATACCGGCAAAGGCTATGCCGCCGAGGCTGGCGCCCGGGCCCGCGACTGGGCCTATAGCACCCTTGGTTGGAGCAGCACGATCAGCCTGATCGACGAGCGTAATTCCGGCTCTATTGGCGTTGCCAAACGCTTGGGTGCGCGTTTTGAAAGACCCTATACCCATCCTCGTTTTGGCGAATTGCAAGTCTGGCGCCACCCAAGCGCCGCAGATCTGGCCGCCAAAACCCATGAGAATGTGATCGCGCTGCATGAGGGGGCCGGATCATGATCCCTTTGGGCGATGTGCCATTTTTGATGGATACCAGCCGCTGGATGCTGCCCCATTACACCCGCCGCGCCGCGCGCGGGGTCAAACGGGCTGCGCGCCGCCTGCAGCTGCGCAAACCGGCGCTGCCCGCTTATGGCCAGCCCCATCCGCGCCCGGTGCGCTTGCTGCGGCTCAGCCCCAACCTGCCCCCCGCCCCTTTCAGCCCTCGGAGAACCCGATGACAGAGGATGCCACCACCCGCGCCGCCGCCGTGCTCAAAGAGCATCGCGAGAGCATCGACCGGCTCGATGCGATCTTGGTCTATACTCTGGGCGAGCGGTTCAAACATACGCAGGCCGTGGGGCTGCTGAAGGCACAGCACACGCTGCCGCCTTCGGACCCCGAACGGGAGAAAACCCAAATCGCCCGGCTTGAAGAGCTGGCCCGCAAGGCCGATCTTGATCCCGAATTCGCCAAGAAATTCCTGGCTTTCATCATCGATGAAGTCATCCGTCACCACAAACAACACCAATCATAGGCTCGGGCTGCTACCCCGGCCAAACCGCCATTCATAAGGAGAAAACCCAATGGCTATGAAACTGCGTCTCGCCCGCGGCGGCTCGAAAAAACGCCCCTTCTATCGCATCGTGGCCGCTGACAGCCGCATGCCTCGCGATGGTCGTTACATCGAACGGCTCGGCACCTATAACCCGCTGCTGCCCAAAGACAGCGAAGAGCGCGTGAAAATGGATATGGAGCGCGTGCAATACTGGCTGAGCCAGGGCGCAACCCCTTCTGACCGTGTGAGCCGCTTCTTGGAAGCTGCTGGCATGTTGGAGAAAAAAGAGCGCGCCAACATGAAAAAAGCCGAGCCGGGCCAGAAAGCCAAGGATCGCGCGGAAGAGAAAGCCGCTAAGGCTGCTGAAGCCGCTGAAGCTGCTGCCGAAGCAGACGCCCCTGCTGAAGAGGCCGCGGCGGAGTAATCCGCCCGGACAGAGGCAAGCGGAGGCGCGCCATGATCCGGTTGATGATCTGGGGGGTGATATTCGCGGCTGGCCTATGGGCTGGCAATGAATATGCCCAAACCACGCAGATCGACCGCTGCCTGAATGCAGGCGGCGCGATTGATGCAAACGGTCTTTGCCTGGGGCTTCCGGGCAATGGCTGATCTGGTCTGCGTGGGCGCCCTGGCTGGGGCATTCGGTGTGCGGGGCGAGGTGCGGCTGAAAAGCTTTTGCGCCCCGCCCGAAGCCATTGCCGATTATGGCCCGCTTTGCACCCAAGATGGGGCGCAAAGCTTTTCTGTGCGCTTAACGGGTCAAACCAAAGGCGCCCTGACCGCCCGTTTGGGCGGCGTGGGCAATAAAGAACAGGCCGATGGGCTTAAGGGTACAAAACTCTATGCCCCCCGTGACAGCCTGCCGAACCTGCCCGAGGATGAATTCTATCACACCGATCTGATCGGCCTGACCGTGCTTGATACCGGGGGCAATACCCTGGGCAAGATCGCCGCCGTGCATGATCACGGGGCGGGCGATTTGCTGGAATTGCGCGGACCAGGGCTGAAAGGCGGGGTATTGCTGCCCTTTACCCGCACCGCTGTACCAACGGTGGATATTGCGCGCGGGCAAGTGATCGCTGATCCGCCAGAGGGGCTATTGCCCGATGAGTAACGCCCCGTCCCTTTCCCATGGGCGCAAGCGGGTGCAGCTCACCGGTCAGCCCTCTGAATTGATGACCAACCGCCCGGCCTTGGCGGCCTCTTGGGCGGCGCAGGTCATCACGCTATTCCCCGAGGCCTTCCCCGGCGTGCTTGGCGCATCGCTGACGGGCAAAGCGCTCAAAGACGGGCTATGGTCGCTGGAGGCCATTGATTTGCGCGCCTTTGGGGAAACCCGCCATCGCAATGTGGATGACACCCCCTTTGGCGGCGGCGCGGGCATGGTTTTGCGCCCCGATGTCATGGCCAAAGCCATTGTCACCGCCAAACGCATGGCCCCAGGCCCGATGCCTTTGGTCTATCTCTCACCACGGGGCAAACCCTTTACCCAGGCCGATGCCCGCCGCTTTGCCGCCGGACCAGGCATGACCCTGATTTGCGGCCGGTTCGAGGGGTTAGACGAGCGGGTGATCGAGGCGTTCGGGATCGAAGAAGTCTCGCTGGGGGATTTTGTCCTCACCGGCGGCGAGATTGCGGCCCAGGCCTTGATCGATGCGACGGTCAGACTTATACCCCGCGTGTTGGGGAATCAGGCCAGCTTGGAGGAGGAATCCTTTTCCACCGGGCTGCTGGAACACCCGCAATATACCAAACCTGCCGACTGGGATGGTCGCCGCGTTCCCGATATTCTCCTATCGGGGCATCACGGCAAAATCGCTGACTGGCGGCAGGACATGGCCGAAAGGCTAACGAAAGAACGCCGCCCCGATCTCTGGCGGGCCTATTGTGCGCAGCATGACAGGGACCCGATGGATGACCAAGAGCTCTCGGCGCAGCCCCAGAATGCGGGACCTACCCGCGCAGATAAAGGATAAACGCGATGGATCTGATCGCACAGCTTGAGGCGGAACAAATCGCCGCCCTCGGGAAAGAGATTCCCGATTTCAAAGCCGGTGACACTGTTCGTGTCGGCTATAAAGTGACCGAAGGCACGCGCACCCGTGTGCAGAATTACGAAGGCGTCTGCATCGCCCGTAAGAACGGCGAAGGCATTGCCGGTTCCTTCACCGTGCGCAAAATCAGCTTTGGCGAAGGCGTGGAACGTGTGTTCCCCCTCTACTCCACCAATATCGACAGCATCACCGTGGTGCGTCGTGGTCAGGTGCGCCGCGCCAAGCTCTACTATCTGCGCTCGCGCCGCGGGAAATCCGCGCGTATCGCCGAACAGACCAATTACAAGCCCAAGGCCGATAAGGCCGCGGCTCAAGCCTAAGGATTGCTGCGATGAAACAGGATATCCATCCCGACTACCACTTCATCGACGTCAAAATGACCGATGGCACCATCGTCAAAATGCGCTCCACCTACGGGTCCGAGGGCGATACTCTGGCGCTGGATATCGATCCTTCGGCGCACCCTGCCTGGACCGGTGGCAATGCCAAGCTGCTGGATGCCGGTGGTCGCGTGTCTAAGTTCAAAAAGAAATACGAAGGCTTGGGCTTCTAATCTGCCCCTTGTCTTTGATCTTACGCAGCGCCGCCCTTTGGGGCGGCGTTTTGCATTTGGGTCACTCGCGCCCCAAAAGCCGGTCGGTCAAAAACAAGATACGATCATTTAGCACATCGATTTTGTGCAAATGGGTTTCCGCGCTCTCGTGGAAATCATCCAAGCGATCAATGATGCTCATAAAGCTTTGACCGCGATCCGATTGCCAACGAGTTTCGATCAAACAGGTGACCCGCGTGACATCCAAACTGCTGATGAAACGGCGCATATTGCGGCAATCATCGGTAAAACGCAGAGCTTGATCCGCCACATTTTTCTCGGCCTCTTTGGCGGCTTCCTCACAGCGTTTTGAATGGGTGGCCAACCCCTCCATCTCTGCATTCATCTTATGGGTGCCTTGATCTGCATCCCCCGCCTCATCGCGAAACAGGGCCACCATTTCCCGTTGCAGCCGCGCCGCGCCGGTCAAAAACAACCCGCGATGGATCTGGTGTAAAACATCTGTGGCAAAGCTGGTAAAGCGCAGGGCCTGGCCCAAAGCTTCTTCTGCGATGTCGCTATAATTGGCAGAAATCACACTAATGGGGCCGCCTGATGCCTCGCAACGAGAGGCCGCCAGGCGCAAATTCACCGGGATTTGCTTCATTTTCTGAAAGTCCCGATGCAGCTGATTGGCCTCGCCCGCGATGGTATCAATCGCTTTGGCCATTTCTGCAAAAGCTGCCAGGCGCGGATCCTTATGGCCCATGGCGTCATCGCGCGCGGTCAATTCGGCCTGAAGCGCCCGCGCCATGAAAGCGGGGTAATCGGCAAACCCAAGGGTTTTGATCTCCTCTGTCAAAGCCTGTGCACTGGCCTCTGGGCTAAGCTTGTCAGCGGCCTCTGCTGCGCGGCGCGCCGCGTAAAGCTGTTCCACCTGACAAAGCATTTCCGAGGTGGGCTTAAGACGCACGGAAAGATAACCGCCCTTTACCGGCATCACCACGGCAAAGACCCAATAAAACCCGCCGGTTTTGGTGGCGTTTTTGACATATGCCCCGATGGGTTTGCCTTGCTTGATACGATCCCACAGCAACCAGAACACCGCTTTGGGCATATCTGCATGGCGCACCAGCCGGTGGGGCGCGCCATCTAGCTCGCTCCAATCATAACCGCTCACACGGGTGAAAACTTGATTTCCCGCTTGGATCACCCCGCGCTGATCCGTGCGCGAAAAAAACAGCTCAGCGACGCGAAACTCGGCCTCGCCAACTTTGTCAACGGGCACGCCCGGCGCCACAGGTTCTAGTTCCAAAGCGGCCTCCGCTAGGTCGTTTCGCAAACCCTTTCGCAAAAAGGTAGCAGAACCCTTAGTCCGCTTTGGAAGACAGCCGAGAAGTTACCACAAATTTTAGTCGTCTTTGCTGGCCCGGGCCATAAAGCCAGGCAGCTTCATCAACTCGGTCATCCATTCTGCATTGCCGCTGGCCGCTTTGATCCAGGCCTGAACCATGCCCTCTGGGGTCAATTGCTCCAGATGCTCTTCCATCTTGCCATTCATCCGCGACAGCCAGAGCTCTTGCAGCGGACGCACATCGGGCAGGCCCAACAGCTCGCGCGCTTCCATGGGCGTCATATCGACATCGATCTTGACCTTCATCCTGCCACTCTCCTAGCCATCTTCTGCCCCCAGCATACAATGGCAAAGCGCCCGAGCAATGCAGAACCTGCGCCAGCGCGAAACTGGCATATGCGACGGGCCGGAACAGCTTTTCATCCCCGAAACCACAACATATAGTCGTCGCAACTGGGCGCTTGCGCCGTTATCGTGTGATCAGCGCTGCACTATGGCTCATATCATCGTCATCGGAAACGAAAAGGGCGGGTCGGGGAAATCCACCACCACCATGCATCTGGGCACGGCTTTGGCCCGTATGGGCCACCGGGTGGGCGCGCTTGATCTGGATCTGCGCCAACGCAGTTTTGGGCGCTATGTGGAAAATCGTGTCGCCTATTGCCGCCGGGAAGGGATTGACCTGCCGGTACCGCGTTATCTGCCCCTGCCCGAGATCGACCCAGAGACCCTGGCTGAGGGCCAGAATATGTATGATCTGCGCCTGGATGCAGCGGTGGGCGAGCTGGAAAACAGCGTGGATTTCCTGCTGATCGACTGCCCTGGCAGCCATACACGGCTCAGCCAAATGGCCCATTCCTTGGCCGATACGCTGATCACGCCGCTGAACGATAGTTTCATCGATTTCGATCTACTGGCGCGCCATGATCCCGAAAGCGGCAAGATCATCGGCCCTTCGGTCTATGCGGAAATGGTCTGGAACGCGCGCCAATTGCGCGCCCGCGCCGGGCTGCAACCCATTGATTGGATCGTGCTGCGCAACCGCATGGGCAGCCAGCAAATGCACAACAAACGCAAAGTCGGCGAGGCCTTGGAAGAGCTTTCCCGGCGCATCGGGTTTCGCGTGGCCCCTGGCTTTTCCGAACGGGTAATCTTTCGCGAGCTGTTCCCGCGCGGGCTCACCTTGCTGGATCTGCGCGACATCGGCGTTTCCAGCCTGAGCATGTCCAATATCGCCGCGCGCCAAGAAGTGCGCGATCTGGTCAATGAGCTGAACCTGCCCGATGTGCGCGCGGATTTCTAAGTCCTAAAACTCGCCATCTCGTGACAGCAATATCGGGATCGCTCGGGTTTTCTCGAACCCGCTGAGCACGATCATCGAGATCGAGGTCATGGGCACCGCGATAATGGCCCCTGGCAGACCCCAAATCGCGGACCACACCACCAAAGCCGCCAAAACCACAAAGGGCGAGAGGTTCAGCGAGCGCGCCATCACCCGCGGCTCGAGGAAATTGCCCACATAGACCTGAGCCGAGGTCAGCACCACCAAAGCTGCCAGGGTGGGCCGCAGCGCCCCAAACTGCGCCAGGGTGTACAGCACAACGACCCCCACCCCCATGAGCGAGCCTACATAGGGAATATAATTGAAAATCGCGATCAAGAAGGCCCAGAACACCGCGTTTTGGATGCCCAAAAACAGCATCAAAACGTAAGAAATCACGCCAAGAATAATGTTCACAACGGTTTTGGTGAAGAGATAGGTGACAATCTGCTGGTTGATACGCCCGACCACCTTTACGGCCGCGTCCCGTTCGCTCGCATCGCCAAAGAGCAATGACATCTTCCGATCAAAGGCCCCGCGCTCGGCCACCAAGAACACCACATAAGTGGCAATCAAGACCGTATAACCTGCAACGCTGGCCAAAGAGCTCAGCACCCCAAGCGAAGTGGCCGCCAGATCAATGCGATCCAGGGTCAGCGCCCGCAGCGCCTCCCAGGTCGGCAAATCTCCAAGATCCAGAGCTTCGGACAGCCGGGTTATCAACGCACGGATATTGGCTTGATAGGCCGGGGCCGAGGCGGCGATATTGCGCAAATTTGCAAAAGCCACCAAGCCGATAGAGGTCACCGCCGAGACAAAAATCGCCAAGACTAAGGTGAATAGTGACCAGCGCGGCAAATGCTGGGTCACGGGAAAGCGGCTTAGGCTCTCCACCGCGCCCACCAACACATAGGCCAGCATCAGTGCAATCACGATGGGCAAAAGCACCGCTTGGGCCATGATCAACACATAGCCCAGCAACACCGTCAGTGTGGTGATAAAGAAAAAGTCCCGCAAGGACATGCAAACCCTCCGATGCGCCTTGGCGTTACCTTTGCGAAGACGCACGGAGTGTCAAATGGTCTGCTGCCGCGATTGGCGAATTAGCGCACCACCAGCACCGAACAGGCCGCATGGCGTACCACGCGGGCCGCATTCGGGCCCAATAGATAATCACGCAGCTTGGGCCGATGGGCGCCAATAACGATCAGCCCAGCTTTTTCAAGCTCGGCCACCCGCAGCACTTCCTCATAAACCCGCCCGGTGCTTACCAAATGGCGCACCTCTGCATCAGCCTCTGCGCCGATGGTCTCGCGCGAGAAGGTCTCGAGCATCTTGCGGGTCTCATCGATGGCTTTGTCCTGGAAATTATCCGGGAAAAAGCTTGCCACCATGGAGGTGCCGAAATCCGGCACCACCGTGAGCACATCTAGCCGCGACTTGGTGATTTGCGCTTCTATCAGCGCCCGCTGCAAAACCGGGCGCTCATGTTGGGGTTGGCTAATATCCAGCGCACACAGAACCGCACCAATCATGGGGAAACCTCCTGAATTTCCTCGGGCCGCATCCGGCCGCGCTGCAACATCACCACGCCCGCCAATAGCAAGAAGGCAGGCAGGAACATCAATTCCTTGGGCCATTGATCCGTAGCGGCTTTGACGCTGACCACGCTGACCGGTTCATCCCCATAGAAATCGAAATCCCCCATGGGTTCAAAGAACGGCGTGCCCGGGAACGGCTCTTCCAGCAACATCAAATCACCTTCTGGCATCAAGGTGAGCCCCAGCCCCCCTAGACGTTCAGCCCCATCGGCAGCCCCTTCCACCGGCAGCACCAAGGTGGTTTCCTTGACCACGCCGCTGGTGAAATCTGGCCCACGCACCACCATGCGCAGGGCAGAGCCTTCGGCGGCCTCGCCCATCGCGGTTTCAAGCTGCGCAGGCTCGATATGCTCAAAGGGCGGATGCACCCGGTTCATGAAGAAATCCGGGCGGAACAGCACAAAGGCGATCAGGATCAGCGCGACGCTTTCATAGATCCGGTTTTTGGTCAGGAACCAGCCCATGGTGCCCGCGGTGAAGAGCAAGATCGCGATAGTCGCCACCACAAAGACCAAGATCCCTTGGGCCCATCCCACATCAATCAGCAGCAGATCGGTGTTAAAGATGAACACGAATGGCAGCGCCACGGTGCGCAGGGAGTAGAAGAAGGCGGTAAAGCCCGTGCGGATCGCATCGCCGCCCGAAACCGCGGCGGCTGCGAAACTGGCCAGGCCAACAGGGGGCGTCACATCCGCCATGATCCCGAAATAGAACACAAAGAGATGCACCGCGATTAACGGCACGATCAGCCCCGATTGCGCCCCAAGCTCGACCACGACCCCGGCCATGAGTGAGGAGACCACGATATAATTGGCCGTGGTCGGCAAGCCCATGCCCAGGATCAGCGACAAGATCCCCACAAAGACCAGCATCGCCACCAGATTGCCGCCCGAGACGAACTCCACAAGATCCGCCATGACCTGCCCGATCCCGGTAAGCGTCACCGTACCCACAATCACCCCCGCCGTGGCCGTGGCCAGGGCGATGCCGATCATGTTGCGCGCCCCATCGATCAAGCCTTGGATCAGATCCAGCACCCCGGACCAAGCTTCATTGACCAGGGTATTCTCGCCGCGAAAGATCGCTTTCAAAGGCCGCTGGGTGAGCAAGATCACGAAAAGCAGCGCCGTTGCCCAAAAGGCCGAAAGCCCCGGGGATTTCTGCTCGATCATCAGGAAATAGACCAACACGATGATCGGCAGCAGGAAATAGAGCCCGGATTTGTAGATCTCGGCGACCACGGGCAATTCCACCTGTGCCGCATTGGGATCATCAGGCACAAGATCGGGCACTTGGGCCGCGACCCATAGCAAGGCCAGATAGGCCGCGAACACAGCCCCTGCCAGAACCGGGCCAGCCCCTTCGGGCAAGGCCGAAACGATCCAGCCCACGGGGTATTGCACCAAATAACAAAGCGCCGCGAAGCCCACGAAAAACGCCGCCATGCCGCCGATGGTTTTGCCCATGCTCACCACCCGGTTGCCCAGGGTCGGCATGTTGCGCTTCACCGCCTCCAAATGCACGATATAGACCAGCGCGATATAGCTGATCGCTGCGGGCAAGAAGGCATGGGTGATCACTTCCACATAGGAAATGCCCACATATTCCACCATCAAGAAGGCCGCTGCCCCCATCACCGGCGGCATGATCTGGCCATTCACAGAACTGGCCACTTCGACCGCGCCAGCCTTTTCGCTGGTAAAGCCCACACGTTTCATCAGCGGAATGGTGAACGTGCCCGTGGTCACCACATTGGCGATGGAAGAGCCCGAGATCAGCCCCGTGGCCGCAGAGCCCACCACAGCCGCTTTGGCCGGGCCGCCCCGCAAATGCCCAAGGGCCCCAAAGGCCATTTTGATGAAGTAATTCCCCGCCCCGGCCTTGTCGAGCAAAGCCCCAAACAGCACGAAGAGGAAAACGAATTTGGTGGACACCCCAAGGGCAATGCCAAACACGCCCTCGGAGGTAATCCACATATGGCTCATGGCTTTTTGCAGGCTGGCACCTTTCCAGCGGATCACCTCGGGCACCCAGCCCGCAGATCCAAAAAACACATAAGCTAGGAAAATCGTGGCGATGATCGCCATGGCAGGGCCCAGGGCCCGGCGCGCAGCTTCAAAGAGCAACAGCAAACCGGCCAGAGCGAACCATTTATCCACATCATCGGCCAAACCGCCCGATTGAACGATCTTGGCATAGAAGAAATAGCCGTAAAGCGCGATGAACGCCCCGGCGATGGCAAAAATCCAATCCTGCACCGGAATGCGGTGGCGCGGCGAGCTTTTCAGCGCGGGATAGGCCAAAAAGGCCAGGAAAATGGCAAAAGCCAAATGCAATTGACGGGAATTATTGATGACATCGCCGGGCAAGACGTAATTGGCCACCGGCGAGGCCAAGATCACCTGAAACACCGACCAGACAACCGCCAGAACGGCCATGAAGGTGCCCACTGCCCCGGCCGGGCTGCGCGCGCCCGCATCCGTTGAGGCGACAAGTTCCTGAAGCTCTTCTTCGGAAAGCGGTCTGTTCTCGTTATTATTCATAATCCCTCCCCATCACATTTATTGTACAAAAAGGGCCGAGGTTGCCCCCGGCCCTAATCTGTCAGGCGCTTATTCGATCAGCCCTGCTTCTTTGTAGTATTTCTCCGCGCCAGGATGCAGCGGCGCAGACAGGCCATCGCTTACCATCTCTTCTTTCTTCAGATTGGCAAAAGCCGGGTGCAGCTTGGTGAAATCATCGAAATTCTCGAAGACCGCTTTCACCAGTTGATAGACGGTTTCATCGCTCACATCGGCCGAGGAAACGAAGGTTGCGCCCACACCAAAGGTCTGCACATCCGCGTCAGAGCCACGATACATGCCGCCGGGAATGGTGGCGGTGCGGTAGAAGGAGTTATCCGCGACAAGACCATCAATTGCTTCGCCGGAGATTTCCACCAAGACGCTGTCACAAGCGGTGGTGGCTTCTTGGATCGACCCGGAAGGGTGGCCCACAGTGTAAACCATCGCATCGATTTGGTTGTCGCAAAGCGCTGCGGATTGCTCGGCGGCTTTAAGCTCGGTGGCCAGAGCGAAATCATCGCTGCTCCAGCCCATGGCGCCCATCACCACTTCCATGGTGCCGCGCTGACCAGAGCCAGGGTTGCCGATATTCACGCGCTTGCCCTTGAGATCTTCCAACGAAGCGATGCCGCTATCGGCGCGGGCCACCACGGTGAAGGGTTCGGGATGCACAGAGAACACTGCGCGCAGGCCTTCGAACGGGCCGCTTTCTTCGAAACGGGAGGTGCCGTTATAGGCGTGGTACTGCCAATCCGATTGAGCAACGCCGAATTCCAGCTCGCCCGCGCGAATGGTGTTGATGTTGTAGACAGAGCCGCCAGTGGATTCCACCGAACAGCGCAGCCCGTGTTCCTTGCGACCTTTATTCACCAAACGGCAAATCGCGCCACCGGTTGGGTAATACACCCCGGTCACGCCGCCGGTGCCGATGGTGAAAAATTCCTGAGCCCCTGCCACAGGTGCGATCAGAGCGCTGGCTGCCAAAGCCGCCGCGGTCAGTTTGAGATTTGCGAGCATAGTGTCTCCCCAGTTTATCGAATTGGTGGGCCTGAAGGCCGTTTGTTAAGGGTAAGCTTTTCTTAGGGCTTTTCCCAATACTCCCCGAGATCGTGGTTTAAATCCGCGACTTGGGCAATCCTTTCCTGCGCAGTTTTTCCTGCCCGCGCCACAAGCATTCCGATTATTGTCTCAAGAACCGAGACAACCGCCGCATGGGACGAGAAAAATTGCGGTGTTTCCGTTGGCACCACAATCCCGTGATCCGCCACGGCCAAGGCCGGGCAGCTATGGGTGTCGGTGATCACTGCCAGGCGCAGCCCTTGTTTATGAGCGGCCTCGGCCAAGCGAATGCTGCACGCCGCAAAAGGTCGCAGCGTAAAAAGCAAAAACAGATCCTCACGCCCCAAATCGCTGAGCGCCGCCGCCGCGTTTTGCCCTTGAGAGCCACATACCCGCCATTGACCGGAGAAATACCGCGCCAGATAGACCATGTGATGGGCCAGAAATTGCGAGCTGAGCCCGCCGCTGACAGCGACCTGACGCGCATGCTGCAGATCATTCACCAAACGCTCGAGCCGCTCTGGATCCAAATCCCGGGTGAGCATGGCCAAATTGGCGATCACCGCTTCGCTATGCTGGTGCAAAAACGCCGGTGCGGTTTCTCGGGCCAGATCCTCTTGCAGCGCTTTGGCTTTGTCCGAAAACCGCGCATAGCGCTGCCCCACCGCCCCGCGCAGCTCTTCGCGCAGCGCTTCATATCCGGCATAGCCAAGGGCCTGTGCCAATCGGGTGTAACTGGCCGGTGCCAGACCGCTTTCCTCGGCAATGCTGCGCAGGCTGCGGGTCGCCACATCCACGGGATTGGCCAAAACATGATCAGCGGCCCGGCGCAAACGATCGCTCAGGTCATTGTAATGGCTGGCAATACGGTCTTCGAAAAGTGACGATCCCATAGGGCTCATGAATACGAAATTATAGCCCGCTGGACAGGCCAATTCGCATCCCTCGCGAAAGTTTATTTGTTTCGCTATATGCACCATATTGAAACGCATGTATCATCACTTATATCGCTGCGCAACACTTCACCCACGCGGATTCTCCCATGTCCCATATCTTTGCCCGCAACAGCCGCCATATCCCGCCGCAAATCAGCCATGGGGATGGCGCTTATCTTTATGACCGGGACGGCAAAGCCTATCTTGATGGCTCTGGCGGGGCGGCGGTGTCCTGCCTGGGCCATAGCGATGCGGCAGTGGCCCAAGCGATCCGCGAACAGTTGGGGCAAGTGGCCTTTGCCCATACTGGGTTTTTCACCTCGCAACCGGCTGAAGACCTGGCAGAGCGTTTGGTGCATCTCGCGCCCGAGGGTATCGATCAGGTCTATTTGGTCTCCGGCGGATCCGAGGCGGTGGAATCCGCCCTGAAACTGGCGCGGCAATATTATGTGGAACTTGGCCAGCCCCAACGCCGCCATGTGATCGCCCGGCGGCAAAGCTATCACGGCAACACCCTGGGCGCGCTGGCCGTGGGCGGCAATGCCTGGCGGCGGGCGCAGTTCGACCCGATGCTGATCGAAACCCATCATGTGGCCCCCTGCTATGCCTATCGCGACCAGCGCGCTGACGAGACACCGCAAGCCTATGGGCTGCGCTTAGCCGCCGAGCTCGAGGCCAAAATCCACGAACTCGGCCCGGAAACGGTGATGGGCTTTATCGCTGAGCCGGTGGTGGGGGCGACCGCTGGGGCCCTGGCCCCAGTGCCGGGCTATTTCAAAGCCCTGCGCGAGATCTGCGACCGCCATGGCATCTTGCTTATTCTTGACGAGGTGATGTGCGGCATGGGGCGCACCGGCACGTTATTCGCCTGCGAGCAAGACCAGGTGCGGCCAGATATCCTGGCTGTGGCCAAAGGCCTTGGCGCAGGCTATCAGCCCGTGGGCGCGATGCTCTGCTCGGCCCAAATCCATGACACCATCGCCGCCGGCTCTGGGTTTTTCCAACATGGCCACACCTATAATGGCCATCCTATCGCCGCGGCTGCCGCCAATGCGGTGCTAAGCCGCCTGAGCGATGATGGGCTGGTGACCCGCGCCGCGGACATCGGCGCAAAACTGCGTGCCGCCCTAGAGGACCAGTTCGGCCAGCATCCCCATATTGGTGATATTCGCGGGCGCGGCATGTTCCTGGGCCTGGAATTGGTGGCTGATCGGGGCAGCAAAACCCCCTTTCCTAGCGAGACAAATCTCGCCCCGCGCCTGAAAGCTGCGGCTTTTGAGGCCGGATTGATCTGCTACCCGATGGGCGGGACGATTGATGGCAAACAAGGGGCGCATGTGCTGCTCGCCCCGCCTTTTATCCTGAGCGAGGCTCAAATCGGTGAGTTGACCGAGAAACTCGCCCGCGCCTTGGAGGCGGTGCTATGATCGCCCCGCTGCCGCAGATCATGGTCGCACCCAATGGCGCTCGTATGGGTCCGTGCGATCATCCGGCCCTGCCCATCACCCTGCCCCAGATCCTAGAGACCGCCCGCGCCTGTTACAAAGCCGGAGCCAAAGGGCTGCATCTGCATCTGCGCGACGAGGCGGGCGGACATCTTCTAGACGCTGGGGCCTATGGGGAGGCCTTAGCCGCACTGCGCGAGGCCCTGCCAAATCTGGCCGTGCAAATCACCACCGAAGCAGTGGGCCAATACAGCCCGCAAGAGCAGCGGGATTTGGTCCGGGCTCTGACCCCGCCCGCAGTCTCAATTGGTTTGCGGGAAAACCTGACCGATGGGGATCACGCTGCGGCGCGCCGTCTGTATGAGGACTGCGCTCAAGCGGGCAGCGCCGTGCAGCATATCCTTTATGCCCCCGAAGATCTGGACGCGCTGATCGCCTTGCTGCCCAAAGACCTGGCCCGAGCCGCGGATCTGCAATTGTTATTCGTGCTGGGCAGCCATGGGGGCCGCCATGGCACGGTCCAAGACCTTAACGGGTTCTTGATGCGCATGACCGCCTTAGGCATTGCTGCGGACTGGGCCGCCTGCTGCTTTGGCCCCGGCGAAACCCATTGCCTGACCCAAGCTTATAAAGCTGGCGGCAAGCTCCGCGTCGGGTTTGAAAACAATTGGATCATGGCAGATGGCAGCACCGCCCCAGATAATGCCGCGCGGGTGGCAGAGATCGCAGCGCGCATCGCTGCCCTTGCGGCGCTTTAAGCCTGAGCAAAATGGCATGCCACCCGGTGGCTGCCATATTTGCGCAGATCAGGGCGCTCGCGCTTGCACCATTCCTCCGCCATGGGGCAGCGCGGGTGAAAGGCGCAGCCCGCAGGCGGGTTGATCGGATCTGGGATCTCCCCTTTGGGCGGGGTCACTTCCCGGCCAAACCCATCCATGCGCGGGGCCGCATCAAACAGCATCTGGGTATAGGGGTGGCGCGGGGCGTCAAACAGCGCCTCGGCATCCGCCTCTTCCACCAGACGGCCCAAATACAGCACGCCAATGCGGTCTGCCACATGCTGCACCACCGCCAAATCATGGGTGATGAACAAATAGGTCAGCCCCAGATCCTCTTGCAGATCGCTCATTAAATTCAGCACCTGAGCCTGCACCGAAACATCCAAGGCCGAGGTGGGCTCATCGCAGACAATCAAACGCGGCTGCGAGGCCAAGGCCCGGGCCACGCAAATGCGCTGGCGCTGACCGCCGGAAAATTCATGGGGGTATTTCACCGCATCGGCGGGCGATAGCCCCACTTGTTCTAGCAACCGTTCGGCCAATCCACGGGTATCGCCGCCCTTGGCCGCCACAGGCTCATTGATGATATCGCGCACCCGCCAACGGGGATTGAGCGACGCATAAGGATCTTGAAAGATCATTTGGATCTTATCGCGGGTGGCCGATAATTTGCCTGGATCGCTTTCACGGGACAGATCCACCCCATCAATTTCCACCGCGCCTTCGCTGGGCGGCAGTAACCCCACCAGCATTTTGCCAATGGTGGATTTGCCCGAGCCGCTTTCCCCCACCAGCGCATAGACCTGCCGTTCTGGGATCTCAAAGCTCACATCGGACACAGCGGTGAGCTGGGTCTTGGGCAAGCGCTCCAAAACCCGGTTGAGCCACGGCTTAGAGACATCAAAGACACGGCTGAGATGACGAATGCGAACAAAGCTGGTCATAGGGGCGCGGCCTCGGGCTCTGGCATCATGGGAAAATGGCAGCTGGCGCTGTGATCCGCGCTCATGCGCATGGGGGTGGGCGCCGAAAAGGAACATGCGGGCCCAGCCTTTGGGCAGCGCGGGTGAAAGGCACAGCCCTGGGGCAGCGCATCCAAACGCGGCATGGCCCCGGGGATCTGGTTCAGCCGCGCTTGCCCTTTGGCCGCCAAAGGCGTCGCCCCCATCAACCCATGGGTATAAGGATGGCGCGGCGCGCGCAGCACTTCGGCCACCGGGCCAAGCTCGGCCAAACGCCCCGCATACATCACCGCCACACGATCTGCGGCTTCGGCAATCACCCCCATATCATGGGTGACCAACATCACCGCCATGCCCCGCTCGCGGCAAAGCCGCTTGAGCAGTGCAATGATCTGCGCTTGCACCGAGACATCCAGCGCGGTTGTGGGCTCATCGGCAATCAGCAAATCCGGCTCGGCGCAAAGCGCCAGGGCGATCACCACCCGCTGACGCATCCCCCCCGAGAACTCATGGGGATAGCTATCAAGCCGCTCGGCTGCGGCGGGAATACCCACCTCTTCCAGCGCCGCCAAGGCCCGCGCCCGGGCCTCTCGTTTAGAAACCGGCAAATGCGCCAAGATCGTCTCGGACAACTGATCACCAATGGGCAATAACGGGTTCAGCGATGTCAGCGGGTCCTGGAACACCATGGCGATTTTCTTGCCGCGCAGGGGCCGCATTTTCTTGGGGCTGACCCCTTCGATCCGCTCGCCATTCAAGCGAATGCGGCCAGAGGCAACACGGGCCGGGCGATCCAGCAAACCGATCACCGCATTGCCCGCCATGGATTTGCCCGCGCCGCTTTCACCGACCACGCCCAGGATCTCGCCGGCGTGAATATCATAGCTGACCCCATCCACCGGGCGCAGCACCCCGTGGCGGGTAGGGATCTCCACCACCAGATCCCGTAATGCGAGCACCGGCGGGGTCAGGGACGAGGTCTCAACCGCGCCTTTGCTTTTGCCGCCCCCAAGGCCCCGCAAACGATCTGCAACGCTTTGCGCCTGTGCCATCATCGCCGCTGCCTCACCGCAATTTCGGATTGAGCGCATCGCGCAGCCAATCCCCCAAAAGGTTCACCGATAGGGCCAGGGCCAAAAGCGTGCCCGCCGGGAACAGCAAAATCCACCATTCCCCCGAGAACAAAAACCCCTGACCAATGCGGATCAAAGTGCCCAAACTGGGCTGGGTCGGCGGTGCGCCAATGCCCAGAAAGCTCAAGGTTGCCTCGGCAATGATTGCCAAAGCCAGGCTGATCGTGGCGATCACCAGCACCGGGGACAGCACATTGGGCAGGATATGGCGCAGCATAATCGCCGGGCCAGAGCGCCCGATCAGCCGCGCCGCTGCCACATATTCTTTGTTCTTCTCCACCAAGGTTGCGCCGCGCACCACCCGGGCAAATTGCACCCAGTCAGACAAGCCAATGGCCAAGATCAGCACCCAGATGGCCATTTGATCGCGATATTCCACCGGGATCACCCCTTTGGCGATGCCAAAGATCAACATGGCCACCAAAATCGCCGGAAAGGTCAGCTGCACATCCGCCAAGCGCATGATGATCGTGTCCACCCAGCCGCCTAGATAGCCTGCGAGCAGCCCCAGCGTGATGCCCAGCACCATGGCCAGCACCACCGCCGAGAACCCCACAAACAGCGAAATGCGCAGCCCAAATAAGATGGTCGAGAACACATCCCGCCCCTGATCATCTGTGCCCAGCCAGAATATCTCGCCGGTAAAGGCATTGGGCTGCATCGGCGGGGTAAAGCCATTCATGAGGTTCAAACTGGCGGGATCGAACGGATCATAGGGGGCGATCCATGGGGCAAATATGGCCCCCAGCGCCAAAATCGCCACTACCAAAAGCGAGATCACCGCCACCGGTGAATGGCGAAAGGACCAGCCCATATCGCTGTCCCAAAACCGGCGCAAAGCGCCGGGGCGCGCCACTGGGCTGTTTTGCTGATCTACCATGCTCAATGCCCCCGCGCGCTATGATCACTGCGCAGCCGTGGATCAATGGCCACATAAAGCAGATCAACGATAAGATTGATGCCCACAAACATCACCGAAATCAGCATCAAATAGGCCGCCATCACGGGAATATCGACGAATTGCACCGCGTTGATGAATAACAGCCCCACACCGGGCCATTGAAACACTGTCTCGGTGATAATGGCAAAAGCGATGATCGAGCCCAGCTGAAGCCCGGTGACGGTGATCACAGGCACCAGCGTATTTTTCAGCGCATGGCGGAAATTCACCGCCCGTTCCGAAAGGCCCCGCGCGCGGGCAAAGCGGATATAATCCTGGCGCAGCACTTCGAGCATTTCCGAACGCACCAGACGCATGATCAATGTCATCTGGTAAAGCCCCAAAGTGATCGCCGGCAGGATCAGCGCTTTGAGCCCGCTTTCGGTAAGAAACCCGGTGCTCCACCCACCGATCTGCGTAACCTCACCGCGGCCAAAACTGGGCAGCCAGTTCAGTTCCACGGAAAACACATAGATCAGTAAGATCCCGATCAAGAATGTGGGCAGTGACACCCCGATCAGCGACACGGTCATGACCAAATTGGCCAGGACCCCATCGCGGCGAATGGCTGTGAGCACCCCAAAACCGATGCCAAAAACGATGGCAAAAAGGCCCGAGACCGCCGCCAATTCCAACGTCGCAGGGGCGCGCTCCATCAAGATCTCAGCCACCGGGCGGCCCTGGCGATAACTCATGCCGAAATCACCCTGAAGCGCATTCGACAGGAAATTCCAATATTGCATGGGAAAGGGATCATTCAACCCAAGATTGTCGCGCAACCGCTCCACATCTTCGATGGTGCGTTCTTGGCCCAGCATATTTTCCACCGGATCCCCCACGAACCGAAACATGGAAAAAGCGATCAAGCCAACGATCAGCAAGACCAGAACCGATTGGAACACACGGCGGATGATATAAGCGAGCATAAAAACCCCTCTCGGGCGAGAGGTTAGGTCTCTCAATCCCAGAGGAACGCGTCAAGCCGCAATCGCGCGCCCAGACGCACCGGCAGAGATCACCAAACCTCCACGCTGCCGCAACAAGCCCTATTGGGTCGCCCTAGACATGGGTTGGATTGAGCTGCGAAAACTCTTGGAACGAGGCTTCATAGCGTTCGAACATCAGCCGATATTCCGTGGGGATGTCGCGCATAGAGAGCATGCCCAGCACGTTGCCCTCCCTGACCACTGGCAAATGGCGAAATCCGCCTTTGACCATGATCTCCACAGCATTGGCTAAACTGGTATCAGGCCCGGTGATCTTCGGATTTGGCGTCATAATATCTGCCACCAGCGTCTCATCAGTGGGACGGTTCTTGCCCACGGCGCGGCGAATCACATCTCGTTCGCTCAACACGCCCACCAGAGCCCCATCGCGCAGCACCGCAAGCGCTCCTACATTATGCGCCTCTAACATCTCGCAAGCCCGGCGCACCGTCGCCTCTGGCGCAATTGTGTAAATCTCCCGACCCTTTAGGATCTCTCCCACGGATTTGATAATCATCGTCTCCTCCACCACCCCATCTGAGGCGCAAACCTCTTTGTTCTAAATTCCGGCTTAGGCAAAGGCGGCGATTTCCCCCTATGCCCACCGTTTTTGCAGATTAGCACAGTTCTGCGGCAAAATACGTATCGTCGCGCAGGCAATGGGTTATTGACCCTCGGGCCCTCCCATATTTCATATTCTTATGTGTGCATAACTTTGAGGCGATCATGACCTGGACCGATAAAATGAACGAGATGCGCGGCTATCTCAAAGAGTTCAACAAAGCTGCCCCGGAAACGGCCCAAGGCTTTGGCGCGCTGAGCAAGGCAGCAAAGACCGGCAAAGTGCTGGATCTCAAAACCCTGGAATTGATCGCCCTGGCCATCGCTGTGGCGGATCGTTGCGAGCCTTGCATCGAATTTCACACCGACGCGCTGATCAAAGCTGGCGGCACACGGGAAGAGCTGGCCGATATGCTCTCGATGTGCGTGCAGATGGGGGGAGGCCCTTCCTTGATGTATGCGGCCAAAACCCTGAGCTGCTATGACGAGCTCGCCGCTGCCTAATACGCCAAGCCCGCGCCCCTTACGGCGCGGGTTTTTTCTATGGGAGGGGAGATATGACATTCACAAGACGCGCAGCTTTGCAGCTATCCGCGGGCGCGGCCTTATCCGCAAGCCTGCCCCGCGCGGTTTGGGCCAGCACCCAATTGGGACAGATGCAGATCCAAACCTTGAGCGACGGGCATCTGCAATTGCCCAGCGATTTCATCTTTGGCCCGGTGCCCGCGCCCATGCGCGCCACCATCACCGAAGACTTTGACCTGCCAAGCGAGTTTTTGGCGCCCCCATGCAACATCACCTTGCTGCGCCATGGCGAACGCATCGTGTTGTTCGATGCCGGCGCTGGTGCCGGGTTTCAGCCCTCTGCCGGGGCCCTGGGCGACAGTCTCGACGCCATCGGGCTAAGCCCTGAGGATGTGACCGATATTGTGTTCACCCATGCCCATCCAGACCATCTTTGGGGGGTGCTGGATGATTTCGACGAGCCGCTCTTTTTCAACGCTCAGCACCATATCGGACGGGCCGAGTTTGACTATTGGATGGACCCAAACACCCTGGGCAGCATCGGGGCAGAACGGCAAAGCTTTGCGGTGGGGGCGAAACGGCGGCTGGAGGTGATCGCGGATCAATTCAGCTTTGTGGAAGATGGGCAAGAAATCCTGCCCGGCATTGCCGCCATGTCCAGCTTTGGGCACACCCCTGGCCATTTGGCCTATGAGCTGCGTGCGGGCAGCGAGGCTCTATTGGTGGCCGGAGATGCCATTGGCAACCATCACATCGCCTTTGCCGCGCCAATGGCGGTGACCGGCTCTGACCAAGATGGCCCGTTGGCCGCACAAAGCCGCGCCCAGCTATTGGATCGCCTGGCCCATGAACAGATGCGCTTGATTGGGTTTCACCTGCCTGGCGGCGGCATGGGGCGGGTGGAGAAATCCGGCGATGCTTACCGCTTTGTGCCCGAAAGCGCCGGGTAGTTCCCGCCCGATTGGACCAGCGGGCGCGACCCATTGGGCCGCGCCGCACCATATCAGTTCAGCGAGATATATTTGATCTTGGGCTGATCTTCTGGGTCCACGCCGATCTCAACACCGGATTTCATGCCCCAATTAAGCACTTGGTGATGCACCGGCAGGTAAAGCGTCTCCCCCTGCACAGTTTCCCAGATCTTAGAGATGGTGGCATCGCGATTGGCCAGATCCACATCCGAGGCCAGCGAGACAATCATCGCGTCTACATCTGCATTGCTATAGCCCGTGCCATTCCAGGATCCACGATCACCGCCGCGGGTATGGAACAGGAAGTTGAAGATATATTCGCTATCCATGGGCGGCACACCCCAGCCGAGCATATAGAAATCGGTCTGGCTTTGGGTGATCAGCGGGAAATGCTGCGCCTTGGGTTTGGCATCGAGATTCACTTTGATCCCGATCTGACCCAGCATCCCCACCGTGGCCTGGCAGATGGCTTCGTCATTGATATAGCGATCATTGGGGCAATCGAGCTGGATCGAGAACCCATCGCCATAGCCTGCCTCATCCATCAGCGTTTGGGCCGCTTCAACATCGGTGGCGGGCACCGCATCTAGCGCTTCGGTCCAGCCATTGACAAAGGGCGGCATGATCACCCCGGCGGGCTGAGACTGGCCCCGCATCACCACCTGTTTGATGGCCTCGCGATTGATCGCCATATTCATCGCCTGACGCACGCGCAGATCCGCCAGCGGATTGGCCCCGTCCACATCATCATTGGCGATATCTTCGGCCCCGGAATTCAGCCCGAAAAAGATCACCCGGTTTTGCGGCGCGGTGCGCACCACCAACCCATCCGAGCCCGCCACGCGCTGAAGATCCTGCACCGGCACATCTTGGATCAAATCCACCTCGCCCGAGAGCAGGGCTGCCACCCGAGTGGCCGCGTTTTGGATCGGGGTATAGACAATCTCGGTCACATCCAGCGGAAACTGGTCTTTGCCCCAGTAACTTTCATTGGCGGTGAGCACGGTTTTCACATCAGGCTCGCGGCTCACCAGCTTGTAAGCGCCAGTGCCATTGGCATTGGTCGAGGCAAAGGTTGTCTCCCCGCCATCGAAATTCTGCACCTGCACCGCGCCATTGGCCTCGGCCCAGCCTTTGTCCATGATGAACATATTGGTCAGATTGGCCGGCAGGATCGGGTTCGGCCCATCGGTGACGATTTCCACGGTCAAAGGATCGGCCGCGCGCACTTCCACCACCGAGGTGAGCAGCTCTTTCATCTGGCTATATTCAGATTTGGCCCGGTTGATGGAAAACACCACATCCTCGGCCTCAAAGCTTTCCCCGCCATGGAAGGTCACGCCCTCGCGCAGCTTGAACACCCAGATATTTGGATCTTCCGGCGAAGGTGCCCATTGCGTGGCCAAAGCAGGCTCGATCGTGCCGGTCTCATCGCGCAGCAAGAGCGGCTCGTAAATCTGATGGGCGATGGTATGGGTCGGGCCTTCATTTTGCGCCTGAGGGTCCAAGGTCAAGCTATCGCCCGCCCGGGCCCAGCGTAGGGTCTCGGCCCCTGCCCCCATGGCGGTGCTCGCCAATAGCGCCGAAAACGCCAGAGTGTATCCAAGTTTCATCTGCGGTCTCCCTCTCGAAGATGCCCCACCCAAACGCTCTGGCCTCTTGGACGCAAGGCCTCTGGGGCGTTAACACTGCAAGACATTGATAAGGATTGGACAAATCACGGCCCTCAGCATTGATCAAAACCATATTCGACGACAAAGCTTGCACCTGCCCGCCTGCGCGCTTATCTTTAGGGCGTTCTTCGGAACTATGGCGATAAACGCGCTCGTAATAAACGGATCGGACCCGGGGGCGGTACCCGGCGGCTCCACCAAACATTCCCGCGTTGGGGGACAGATGGGGCCGAAATAGGATCGACGGACGTCTAAAGGGGTTAGCTTTTGCTCGGTGAGATACCACCGTTATCGGTTCGTTAAGCATAATTGCCAACGACAATCGTGCTCCGGTAGCTCTCGCCGCTTAATGCGGTGCGAAAAACCGAAATCTTAAGCCCAGTCGCCTAGCCGCGTCTGGCGGGGTTCGTAGGCACCTGGCAACAGAAGCCTACACTTCATTTCCCCAATATGCGCATGGCTCTGCACCGCTTGGCACGGGAATTGCCCGTATGGTTGTGAAACTTCCGTGTCGAACGGGTCATACCCCTTGCCCCTTTGCCCCCGCGATGCTCTGTCGGGGCCATGACTGTCAGCGCCTCAGATCCCATCCCCGACGCTCCGCCAGACCTGGCCGAGATGACCCGCGTATTTGCCCGGATCGGGATCTTATCTTTTGGCGGGCCAGCGGCACAGATCGCGCTGATGCATCGGGAATTGGTGGATGAACGCCCCTGGTTAAGCGAAGAGCAATTCCTTGGAGCCTTGAGTTTTTGCACCTTACTGCCCGGGCCAGAGGCCATGCAATTGGCCACCTATTCCGGCTGGCGCATGCATGGGGTGCTGGGCGGGCTGATCGGCGGGCTGCTATTCGTGCTGCCTGGCGCGGCGGTGATGATCGCCCTGGCCCTCGCCTATGCTTATTTCGGCCAAGTCCCGCTGATTGAGGCGGTGTTTTTGGGCATCAAAGCCACGGTGGTGATCGTGGTTCTGCAAGCTTTGCAAAAGGTTGCTGCCAGGGCGCTGAAATCCACCGACCGTTGGATCATCGCGGGCCTGTCCTTTTTGGGGATCTTTTGCCTGGACCTGCCCTTTCCCCTGATCATCGGCGCGGCCGCCGCCTATGGGTTTCTTACTGCATCGGGAAATGACCAGCCGCCGCCGCAAGTGACCGGCGCCCGCCCTGTGCGCACGGCGCTGATCTGGGCCGCGATCTGGCTGGCACCGGTGGCGATTCTGGCCCTGTCTGGCGCCGAGCTGCTTACCGAAATCGCCCTTTTCTTTGCCAAGCTTGCCATCGTCACCTTTGGCGGGGCTTACGCAGTGCTGGCCTATATGACCCAGGAAGTGGTTCAAAACCACGGCTGGATCACCACCGCTCAGATGATGGATGGGCTTGGCCTTGCGGAAACCACGCCCGGGCCACTGATTCTCGTCACGCAATTTGTCGGGATGCTTGCGGGATTTGGCAGCGGCGGGCCATGGCTGGCCATTTTGGCAGGGCTGATCACGCTCTGGGTGACTTTCGTGCCAAGTTTCCTGTTCATCTTTGTGGGCGCGCCTTTCATCGATTGGATCGCGGCGCGCCCGCGCTTGGCCTCGGCGCTGTCGGCCACCACTGCTGCGGTGGTTGGGGTTATTCTCAACCTGACCGTGTGGTTTGCGCTGCACGTATTTTTTGCCCAAGTGGACAGCTTTTCTTGGGGTATTTTATCTATCCCCCTGCCTGCACTGGCCAGTTTCGATCCTTTGGCAGCAATGCTATGTGCCATCGCAATGGCGCTTTTGCTTTGGCGGGGTTGGTCTTTGCCGCGGGTTTTGGCAGTCATGGCCGTGGCTGGTGGGGCCACTGCAATCTTGGGCTAAAGTCGCGTCAATTCGCGCGGGGTCTTGGCTTTCCAAGAAAAAACCCATTGAGTAGACACGCGAAGTGCAAGGAAAGGTAGACCCTATGGCACGTGGCATCGAATACGGACAACTCATGCACAAGGCGATGCGGTCGCTGATCATGGAGGTCTTGGCCGATGTGGCGGAGCATGGTCTGCCCGGCGATCATCATTTCTTCATCACCTTCGACACCCAGCACCCGGATGTGGAAATCGCGGAATGGCTCACGGAACGCTATCCCGAAGAAATGACCGTGGTGATGCAGCATTGGTTTGAGAACCTCACAGTGGCCGCTGATGGGTTTTCGGTGACGCTCAATTTCGGCGAACATCCCGAAAGCATCTTTGTGCCTTATGCGGCAATCCACACATTCGTGGACCCGTCGGTAGAGTTTGGCCTGCGCTTTGAAACCCAAACCAGCGATGAAGATGACGAAGACTTCGAAGACGAGGCCGAGATGGCCGAAGATGTCGAAGACGTGGCAGAGCCCCATAAGGGCGACGCTGAAATCGTCAGCTTGGACAGTTTCCGCAAATAATCCTGATCGGCCCCTTTCGGCTTAAGATTGGCACGGCTGGCCCCGGGTGCGGCGGCGGGGCATTTGCCCCTTGCCCGCGCGCGTTTTAGAAGCAGGCAAAACCCTGGAGGAAAGCGCGCGATGACCGCCACCCGCACAGAAACTGATAGCTTTGGACCACTCGAGGTTCCCGCCGATAAATATTGGGGCGCACAAACGCAGCGCTCGATCATGAATTTCCCCATCGGCTGGGAAAAACAGCCCACCGCCATCGTGCGGGCCCTTGGCTGCATCAAAAAAGCCTGCGCCATGGCCAATAAAGAGCTGGGCAGCCTGGATCCGAAACTGGCCGATGCGATCATCGAAGCCGCTGGCGAAGTGTTTGACGGCAAGTTTGACGACAACTTCCCGCTGGTGGTTTGGCAGACCGGCTCTGGCACCCAGTCCAACATGAATTCCAACGAGGTCATCGCCAATCGCGCGATTGAAATCCTTGGCGGCACCATCGGCACCAAAGACCCGGTCCACCCCAATGACCATTGCAATATGGGGCAGTCCTCTAACGACACGTTCCCCACTGCGATGCATGTGGCTGCGGCCATGTCCGTGCGCGATGTGCTGCTGCCCGGCCTGACCAAGCTGGCCGAAGGGCTCGAAGCCAAATCGGCCGAGTTCAAAGACATCATCAAAATCGGCCGGACCCATACCCAAGACGCCACGCCGCTGACTTTGGGCCAAGAATTCTCTGGCTATGCCCATATGATCCGTCAGGGCATCGCCCGAGTCGAAGCGGCCATGCCCGGCATTTATGAGCTGGCCCAAGGCGGCACCGCTGTGGGCACCGGCCTGAACACCAAACCCGGCTGGGGCGAGATGGTTGCGGCCAATATGGCTGAGATCGCCGATCTGCCTTTTGTGACCGCGCCCAATAAATTCGAGGCGCTCTCGGCCCATGACGCGATGGTGTTCCTGTCGGGCGCTTTGGCGACCGTGGCAGGCTCCATGTATAAAATCGCCAATGACATCCGCTTCTTGGGCTCTGGCCCGCGCTCCGGTCTGGGCGAGCTGATCTTGCCGGAAAACGAGCCCGGCAGCTCGATCATGCCTGGCAAGGTCAACCCGACCCAAGCCGAAGCCATGACCCAAGTGGCCGCCCATGTGATGGGCAATGACGCGGCGATGAAATTTGCCGGCTCGCAAGGCCATTTCGAGCTCAATGTCTATAACCCGATGATGAGCTATAACCTGCTGCAATCAATCCAGCTTTTGGGCGATGTGGCCGATAGCTTTACCGAGCGTATGCTGCTGGGCATTCAAGCCAATGAGCCGCGCATCGAAAAGCTGATGACCGAGAGCCTGATGCTGGTGACGGCCCTGGCCCCCACCATCGGCTATGACAACGCGACCAAAGTGGCCAAGACCGCCCATAAGAACGGCACCACTTTGAAAGAGGAAGCCATCGCTCTGGGCTTTGTGGATGAAGAGACCTTTGACAAGGTGGTTCGTCCCGAACAGATGATCGGCCCGAAAGCCTAAAGCCTCTCTCCCCGGAGGTGCTTAGCGCATCTCCGGGGGGCTCTGCGCGATCCTTTAAACCTTTTCAGCCGTTTCATTTCCAAGCGCTTTCAGCCTGATCCTTTCCCTTGACCGCAACCTCATCCAAGCTCAGTCTTTAAGCAGCTTGGCGAAGGAGCACCCCATGCGTTGGCAAGGCCGTAGAACCAGCCGGAATATCCAAGACCGCCGTGGCGGGCGCGGTGGCCGGGCCGCGGGCGTTGGCGGGATCGGCGCGATACTGGTCGTAGTGGTCGGTCTGTTTCTCGGCGTGGATGTGAGCCCATTTTTGGGCGGCGGCGGCATGAGCGATTCGCAAAGCACCTCTGGTCCGAACCAAATCGATGATCAGGCCGAAGAATTCGTAGCGGTGGTTCTGGCCGATACGGAAACCGTTTGGGGGGATATTTTCCGCCAATCGGGCCTGCGTTACCGTGAACCCACCTTGGTTCTGTTTGACGGGCGCACCCAATCTGCTTGTGGTCTGGCCGATGCGGCCATGGGCCCGTTCTACTGCCCCCCGGATCAACAGGTTTATCTGGATATGGGCTTTTTCCGGGTGATGGATCAGCAATTGGGTGCCAAGGGTGATTTCGCCAAAGCCTATGTGGTCGCCCATGAGGTGGCCCATCACGTACAAAACCAATTGGGCATATTAGAACAAACCAATGCGCTGCGCGCGCGCTCAAGCAAGACCGACGCCAATGCGATCTCTGTGCGCACCGAGCTGCAGGCCGATTGCTATTCGGGGATCTGGGCGCGCCATGTTCAAGAGCGTTTCGGCGTGCTTGAACGGGGCGATATCGAAGAGGCGCTGAACACCGCCGCCCGCATCGGCGATGACGCGCTGCAACGGGCCGCGCAAGGAGTGGTGGTGCCCGACAGCTTCACCCATGGCACCAGCGCCCAACGCCAGCGCTGGTTCGCCCAAGGCTTTGAAAGCGGGGATCCGGCGATCTGTGACACGTTCGGCGCGGCGCGGCTTTGAGCCATGGCCGATACCCCCATCAGTCTGAGCAAATTTCGCAAAGCCAAGGCGCGGGCGGAAAAACGCGCGCGGGGGGAGGCGAATGCGGTGAAATTCGGGCGTAGCAAAACCGAGAAAACCCGCGACAAGACCATTCAAGAACGAGAAATCTCGCGGCTTGAGGCCCACCGCCGGGAGGATGATCATGACCGGTGAATTGCGCCCGCGCAAACATTCCCTAACCTTAAAAGGCCATCGCACCAGCGTGTCCCTAGAAGATCCCTTTTGGGAAGCCTTCATCGAGATCGCCGCCCATCGCGGCCTATCTGTCAGCGCATTGGCTGCCGAAATTGACACCGCGCGGGGGCTTGATTGCGGGCTGGCCTCAGCGATACGGGTGCATGTGCTGTCCCATTACCGCGCCCAGGCCGCGCGCCCGTAAGGCCAAGAGATCTCCAATGACTGCCCATGTAATCCACCTGCCAGGGGTGATCCTGCCCGAAACTGGCCCTTTGCGCGATCATGTGCGCCCGCCCGCGCGCCGCAGCCCGCTTTATCTGGAACGCTTTGACCGGCGCACGCTGATCTATGATGCGGTGGAGCGGCCCCAGGGCGGTGTGTTGCTGACCGCGCCGCGATTGCTCAATCTCTGGCCGCTGCTGCGCGATGGGCTGCGCTTGGGGGATGTCCCGCTTCCCCGGCGGGCCATCCGCCGCCATAAATCCCTCCGGTTCGAGCAAATCACCATCCCATCCCCTGGCGAGCGGATGCGCATCGAGATCGCCGGAGGGGCCCAGCCCCTGCCCTTGCGGCCCAGCGGCGCACCGCTTTTGGCAGATCGGCGCGTGGTGATGGCGGTGAATAAAGACAATCATCCCAGCTGGATCTGTGATTGGGCACGCTTTCACGCCCGCCGCCACGGGGCTGATGGGGTGCTGGTCTTTGACAATGGCTCTCGCAGCTACACCCCGCAGGATCTGGCCGATGATCTGGCGGCTGTGCCCGGCATCGCCCGCGCCGTCATTGTCTCGGCCCCATTCCCTTATGGTCCAGCCGACAAAGGCGGGCGCTTTGACGTGCCGCCGCGGTTTTTCCAAACCGCTATGTTTAACCTGGCGCGCCGGGATTTCCTTGTCCAGGCGCGCAGCGCGCTCAGCGTAGATATTGACGAATTGGTGGCGGGTCCCGATGGCGATAGCATCTTTGAGGCCACCGAACGCCATCCTTTGGGCATGATCACCCTGCCCGGACATTGGGCCTTTCCCGCCCCGGACACCCAAGGACCGGCGGCGCAACGGGACCATATCTGGCAAGCGGACCCGCCCCAACCTTGCCATCAAAAATGGTGTATCAACCCGCGCGGCCCCATGGGGCGCGTGGCTTGGAATGTGCACAAGCTTGGCGGCCCGCTGCAGCCGCTCTTCACCATGAGCGACAGGTTTTCCCTATTGCATTGCCGGGCTTGCTCCACGGGCTGGAAGCCCGGTCGCTTTGCCCCGCCCGATGCTGTCACGAAAGATATGGGCACCCAGGCGCTGTTCGCGGACGCTTTCGGCGGGCCGAATTAACCAAGCGTGGCCAGCGCCGGGAATTTTTCCAAAAGCCACCACGAGAAATTGGTGAAAGCCCCGGTGAGCAGCGCAATACCCACGATCAAAAGCAAACCGCCCATGATCTTTTCGATCAGGCCCATATGCTTTTTCAGCCGGCTCATCACCCCCACGGCCCGGTGCAGGTAAAACGCCGCCAGCAAGAACGGTATGCCCAGCCCTGCCGCATAAATCGCTAGCAACAGCGTGCCCCGCGCGATAGAGGCTTCCGACGCGGCCAGGGACAAGATCGCCCCCAATTGCGGGCCGATACAGGGCGTCCAGCCAAAGGCAAAAGCCAGGCCCAACACATAGGCCCCCAGCACCGAGCCCCCTTGATCCCCCACATCAAGCCGCGCTTCGCGATCCAGGAAGGAGATACGGAAAATGCCTAGGAAATGCAGGCCAAAGATCACCACCACACCGCCAGCAATCTGAGCAAAAAGCTCTTGGTTGCGCAGAAAAAACGCCCCAAAGGCCGAGGCGGTGAAGCCCAGAAATAAGAACACCGTGGACAGGCCCAGCACAAAGGAAAAGGCTGGCAGCAGCGCCTTACGCCGGGTTTGCCAGACCGAGGCTTGATCCTCGCGCACATCGCCCAAGGAAATCCCGCTCATATAAGCGAGATAGGGCGGCACAATCGGCAACACGCAGGGCGAGAGGAACGACACCATCCCCGCCAGCAACGCCACGATCATCGCGGGCAACAGCCCCGCATCGATAAGTTCAATCCCAAACATGGCTTTGATCTATCCCATCACGCGCGCCAGCACAGCCGACGCGCTGTCACATTCCC
>JAOXSB010000318.1 GCA_025800345.1 Mangrovicoccus sp.
GAGGTATAAAGGATTGCAGCAAGATCTTCGGCCGCGCGCGGTGTGACATCCTCCAATGGCGCGCAGCTATTGGCCAGATCCGCCAAGCTGCCATCGCCATGTGCCCCCAGCTGCATCAGCTTGGCACCTTGGGCGGCGGCAATCGGGGCTAGGGCGGCTTGGCTTTGCGGGGCGCAGATCACCCCACGGGCACCGGAATTCTCGATGAAATAGTGCAACTCCGCCGGGGTATAAGCGGTGTTCAGCGGCAAGAGCACCACTCCAGTTTGAATGCAGGCGGCAATCAGGGCCAGCGCTTCGGGGGATTTGGGGGTTTGGATGGCCAAACGATCCCCTGGCTCCAGCCCCATTTCCAGCAAGGCCGCCCCATAGCGCCCGGCCAGCGCCACGAAGGCCCCATAGCTGAGGTTGGTGCCACCGGGCAGATGCAGGAACACCCGATCCGAGCCGCGATGGCACCCGAAAAGCTGATCATAAAGCGGATTGGTCATAGGGGTCTTCCAGGTTGTTATGCCTCGGCCGGGCTGGGCGCATATTGTTTGGCCAGGGCCTGTACGCCGCCTGCAGAGGCGACTTTTTGCGCGCTGGCAAAGGCTTCGTGGTTTTTATCGATCCGCGCCAGGTCATAGAGATAATTCACCATGATCCCGTGGGATTGGGCCATGCCATTGGCCG
>JAOXSB010000320.1 GCA_025800345.1 Mangrovicoccus sp.
GTGATCACCAGGCATTTGCCATCCAGGCGCGAGAGCAGGGCGCTGGTGCTGTCTTGAACGATCTTTTCCCCTTGGTTGATGATCGCGATCTCGTCACACATTTCCTGGGCTTCTTCCAGGTAATGGGTGGTCAGGATGATGGTCATCCCTTGTTCTTCATTCAGCCGCCGCACATTGCGCCAGAGCATTTGGCGCAGCTCAATATCCACCCCGGCGGTGGGCTCGTCGAGCACCAGCACATGGGGCGCATGGACCAAAGCTTTGCCCAATAAAAGCCGCCGGCGCATCCCCCCTGATAGGGTGCGCGCATAGGCTTCGGCTTTGTCGCTCAGCCCGACCAGTTCCAGGATTTCCGCCGTGCGGCGCTGTTTGCGGGGCACCCCATATAGCCCGGCTTGCACCTCCAGCGCGCCGCGAGGGGTGAAGAACGGATCAAGGTTCAGCTCTTGGGGCATGACCCCGATGGCGGCGCGGGATTGGCGCGGATTGATGTCTTGATCAAAGCCCCAAATGCGCACTTGGCCTGCGCTTTTCACCACCAAGCCCGCCACAATATTGATCAAGGTGGATTTGCCTGCGCCATTGGGGCCCAAAAGACCAAAAATGGAGCCTCGAGGAATGCGCAGATCAATGCCTTTAAGCGCCTCCTTGGGGGCTTGCCCGGCCGAGGCCTTATAGGTCTTGCGCAGCCCTGTGATCTCAATCGCGTGGTTTGACATTGCGGCCCCTGCACCCATGCTTGGCTCTTGCCCGGTTTTGGGCGATGGCTATCATGAGGCCCGTACTATGCTGCGCGACGCCCTTGGACAACAGCCGGAGCCCGTCCCATGACCCTATCCCCGCCAGAGATCGAAACCGTGACCGCTTGGCGGGTGTCTTGCGATGGCGGCGAAGGCGCGCTGGGACATCCGCGTGTCTGGCTATCGATTCCCCGGCAAAAAGGCTGGGTTGCATGCCCATATTGCGATAAAAAGATCATTCATGCCGATTTTTTAGAAGATTTAGCTTAAGCTCTTAAGGATGTTACCTTGGCATTGAGCAAATTTGTCAGGGTCTATGCTATGAACAGGGCATGAGTTTTTTTGGCCCCCGAGACTTCGAATACAGCAAAGCCGAGCGCATCAGTGATGCGGCGGTGCATTTTGCGGCGCTGTTTGCCGCGCTTTTGGCCGTGCCGGTGCTGGTTACACTGGCGGCCAAATGGCTTGGGGTCAGTTGGGGGCTGTTGAGCATTGCGATCTATGGGCTGACCTTGATTGCGATGATCTCTTGCTCGCTGCTCTATAACCACATGCCCCATCCTGATTTACAAAAACTGTTCATGCGTATGGACCATTCGGCGATCTATTTGAAAATCGCCGGAACCTATACGCCCTTTGCGGCGCTGTCGGGCGGGGCGGGCATGGGCATGCTTGCGGGGATTTGGGGCGCGGCGGTGGCGGGCACGAGCCTGACCTGGCTGCTGCCAAATCGCGCCTTTGTCTTCGGTGTGCCGCTCTGTTTGGCCATGGGCTGGGCGGTGGTGATCGGCGGCGGCGATCTGTTGGCGCTGCTCTCGCCAAGCGTTTTCGCGCTGATGGTGGGGGGCGGTGTGATCTACACCGCAGGCACCGTGTTCTTGCTGGCGCAAAAGATGCAATTTCACGCCACGATTTGGCATGTGTTTGTGATGGTGGCCAGTGTGGCCTTCTTTGCGGCGGTGACCACCCATTTGGTGCAAACCACGCCAGCCAACCCGCGGGCCTTGGCTTTGGCGGCGGAAACATCGGTGGTGGAATAAGGGCGCGCCCATGGCTTTGGAAATCTCACCCTTGGAGCTTTCGTTGCCCCAAGCGGTTTTGGTGGAAGAACTCAGCCCGGTGGAGATTGATTGTGCCATCGCGGTGATGCTCAAGATCCTCGATGGGAAATGCAAAATGCCGCCCCATGAGGCGCAGATCATGGCGGGCCTTTACGATCTGCTCCGCCCCCGCCCGGCGCAGCATTTGGG
>JAOXSB010000002.1 GCA_025800345.1 Mangrovicoccus sp.
AGGGCGAGAAAGCTAAATCGCAATAAAGACATGGGCCCACCTGTTTTTGCACCTGCTGCGCCTCAAACTGGCCCGGTTTTGGGCCAGGGCAAGCGCTTGGGCCCGGGCGGTTAGTGCGCAGGCGCGCCCACGGGATCAAGCAATGTGCGCCCGCCATCCACAGTGAGGATTTGCCCGGTCATGAACCCCGCCCCTTCCGAGGCCAAAAATTGCACGGTCTCACCCAATTCATCCGGGCCGGCGATGCGCTGAAGCGGCGTGTGATCCACGATGTTTTCGCGGTAATCGGTTTTCTCGCGCAGGGTATGTTTCAGGCTCGAAGACATCACCGAGCCAAAGGCCACGGCATTTACGCGAATGCGGTTGGGCGCCAAAGCCACCGCCATGGACCGGGTCAGCTGATCCAGCGCGGCTGCTGAGACCGAAAAGGCCAGCAGATCTGGGTGGGTGCGCCGGGCCGCCACGGAGGACAGATTGATGATCGAGCCCGCCGGGCGGTCATCATCCTCTTCGTTTTCCTCGGCCTGGGCGATCATGCGTTTCGCCGCCACTTGGCTCAGGCGCAGGCTGGTCATGAGGTTTTGCTGAAGCAGATGCTCCACCGCGTCTTCATTGGGGTTGAGCGGATCCGAGGCCAGCACTTCGCGGCTGGCATTGACCAAAATATCGACCCGATCAAAGGCATCAATGGTGGCGGACATCAGATTGGCCAGGGTCAAACGCTCGCGCAGATCACCGCCAAACCGGGCGCAGCGATCGGCCTCGGGGGTGATTTCCTCGGCCAAGCGGTCCTCGTCCATATCCGCGAACATGACCTTAGACCCGGCATCCAACAGATGCCGCCCAATGGCCAGGCCCACCCCATGGGCCGCGCCCGTCACAATCGCGGTTTTACCTTCTACGGAAAAGCTCACAATGGGATCTCCCTGATCGGATCAGCGCTTGGATGATGCGGCGCGCGCGCCCGCGGGTGATTTACGCGCGTGAATGATCTTGAACCCCGCCGGGGCCTTAACTGTTTCCACATTGCTAAAGAGCCCGTCAATCACCGCTTCATAAGGCAATTGCCGATTTGCCACCAGCCAGAGCCCGCCACCGGGCCGCAAAATCCGCGCCGCATTGCGCAAAAACGCCTGGCCCAGGCCGGGATCTGCGGCGCGGCCTGTGTGAAAGGGCGGGTTCATGATCACCCCATCCAAGCTGGCTTTGCCGCCCCAGACAGTCGCATCGCCCCAATGAAACTGGGCCCGCGGATCAACGATATTGCGCCGGGCCGCCGCCAGCGCGCCGTGATGGGCCTCTACCAGATCGATCTGGGTGATCCCCGGTTGCGCCAAAACCTGCGCTGAAAGATAGCCCCACCCCGCCCCAAGATCGGCAAAATGCCCCCGCAGCCCGCTGGGCAGGGATGCGGCCAGCGCCACCGAAGCCGGGTCCGGCCCATCGGCGGAAAACCCGCCTATGGCGGTGGCAAAGCCGTTGGCAGGGGCCAGATCACCCAAGGCCGCCCAATCAGCAAAGCCCGCGGCATCGGCCTGCATCCAAAACAATTTGCCATGGGCTTTTGAGAGGCTTTCCAACAGCGCGCCGCGGGCGCGCATCTCTCGCAAGATACCATCGACACCGCTGGTTTTTTGCCCATCCACCAGCACCAGCCCACCAGGCGCGGTCTGTGCCATGGCCTGGCCAATGCTGGCGCGGGCCGCATCGCGGCTGCGGGGCAGGCAAATCACGCTCATGGCCGGGCGGGTATCACCGGGCAGATCCGGGCGCGCCGCGATCCCCGCGGCTTTCATCCGTTCGATCACGGGATAAAGCTGTGAGATCACCAAAAGCCGCGCCGGGGGCAGCGCGGCGGGCAACCGCCCGTCTTCATCGCTAAAAAGGAGAATGTCGCCCGCCAAGGGCAGCTCTAGCGCGCCCTGGTCCAGGGCCAGCGCTAGCCGATCCATGCTCATCTATGCTCTCCGGTCCCGGTCAGTGGTGCCGGATTATTCTTTTTCCATGGTGCATTGCAGCGGATGTTGATGGCGCCGGGCGAAATCCATCACCTGGCCCACTTTGGTCTCGGCCACTTCAAAGGAAAACACCCCAACCACTGCCACGCCCTTTTTGTGCACGGTGAGCATCAGCTCAAAGGCTTGACTATGAGTGAGCCCAAAGAAGCGTTCCAGCACATGGACGACAAATTCCATGGGCGTGTAATCATCATTTAAGATCAGAACCTTATAAAGCGGCGGGCGCTTTGTTTTAGGCCGGGTCTTGGTCGCGACGCCGGTATCGCCTTCGTTCTGATCGTCCTCATTGGACATGGTGATTGAGAATGGTTGCAACTGATGTGCTCCGCGGTGTTCACTACAGTGACCTGAAGGGCCAATATAATCCGTCGTTTCAGAGTGAAAAGGGGGTAAGCGCCAATGCCAACCCTGCTCTCAGCCTGTCACCATGTGGAGATACCGAATTGGTTAAGAAAGTCACTACAGTCGGCTTCGATGCAGATGATACCCTATGGCATAATGAGCAGTTTTTCAAACTCACTGAGGCACGATTTGCCGAACTGCTAAGAGATTATGCAGAAACAGATCACCTGATGGAACGCTTGGTCGCGGCAGAGCGGCGCAATATCGGCCATTATGGGTTCGGCATCAAAGGGTTCATGCTGTCGATGATCGAAACCGCCATTGATGTGACCGAAGATCGGGTGCCGGGGCGGATCATTCGCGAGATCATCGAGGCCGGGCAAGAGATGCTGTCGCACCCGATTGAGCTGCTGCCCCATGCCCGCGAAGCTGTCGAGGCCGCCGCAGATACCCATCGCATCTTGTTGATCACCAAAGGCGATTTGCTGGACCAAGAACGCAAACTGGCGCAATCGGGGCTGGGGGATCTCTTTGATGGGGTCGAAATTGTCAGCGACAAACAAACCCCTGTTTATGAGGAAATTTTCACCCGCCATGGGGACGGCGCCGCACAAGCGCTGATGGTGGGCAATTCCATGAAATCGGATATTTTACCGGTTTTGGCCGCTGGCGGATGGGCCGCGTATGTGCCCCATGGGCTGGCCTGGGCGCTGGAACATGCAGACCCGCCCGAATCTCATCCGCGCTATCGTGAATTGCCAGACCTGGGGGAATTGGCGGCGCTCTTGCAACAGGTATAGCGCATATGTGGTGGCCGGTTATCGGCAAACCTCAAGATGTCAAGTTCAGCGATCTTTAAACTTCTCTCTTTACCAAAAGCTGTGGCAATTCGGCGAGCCTGTGATACGCTGCCCCCACAGGCAAGATATCGTCGACCGGAATACCGGCGGCACGCAGTGACTCAGGCAGGTGAGTTTTATGGGACGTTCTCTGACGCAAGCCCGTTTTTGGGCTTTGCTTTTGGCTTTTTGCTTGGGCCTCATGGGCTTGGGCGGACCACTTCAAGTGGCAGCCGCGCCCTATGCGGCCATGGTGATGGATGCGCGAAACGGCAAGGTGCTGCATTCGCGCAATGCCGATACCCGGCTGCACCCCGCCTCACTCACCAAAATGATGACGCTTTATATCGCTTTTGAGGCGGTGCGCCGGGGCGAGATTTCCCTTGATACCAAAGTGCGGATTTCCAAGAACGCCGCCGCAGAGCCCGCCTCTAAGCTGTGGTTAAAAGCAGGCTCGCGGGTCAAGCTGCGCTATTTGATCCGGGCCGCCGCCGTGAAATCGGCCAATGACGCGGCCACGGCCATTGCCGAAGGCATCTCGGGCAGTGAAGAGGCTTTTGCTCGGCGCATGAACCGCACCGCCCGCGCCTTGGGCATGCGCAATACCAATTTCAAAAACGCCCATGGCCTGACCCAAAAAGGCCATTATTCTTCCGCCCGCGACATGACGATTTTGGGGCGGCATCTGATTTATGATTACCCGCAATACTACAATTTGTTCTCGCGGCGCACGGCCAATGCCAATGGCACTGAAGTCGCCAATACCAATCGCCGCCTATTGAAGGCCTATCGCGGGGCCGATGGGATCAAAACCGGCTATACTCGCGCCGCTGGTTTTAACCTTGTGGCCTCGGCCGAGCGGGGCCGAGAACGCATCATCGCCACAATGTTTGGTGGCACCTCTGGCGCCGCGCGCAACGCTCGGGTCGCCGAATTGCTCGACATGGGGTTCAAACGCGCGCCCTCGCGGGTCAGTGTGCGCAAACCCGCCCTGCCCCGCTATGCGGATCTGCCGGAAAAAGCCCCTGCCGCAGCCACAGCGGATCGGCCGAAAACCAGCGCCCGCCAAGTGGCCAGCAGCCCGCGCCCCCTGCGCCGACCTGTACAAGTGGCTGATGCCGAGGCACCCGCGCCGGTTCAAAACAGTGAAACAGGCGGTTTGGGCAGCATCATTCCCAAAGCCCGCGCCGCGCAAGTGGCCGCGGCCTCTACCGCCGCGATCGCTCAGGTCCAAGAAGATCTGAGCGGCGATGCCCAAGCCCAACTGGGATCGGCCCTGCCACAAGAGGCGATCAATGCTCAGATCGCCACGGCCTTGATCGAGGAAAGCGCGCCTGAGGCCACAGAGCCCGACGCAGACCTCGCGCTTAACGCGCCAGAGCTTGCCCCCTCAGAGCCCATCGAAGACAGCCGCTTGGCCCTGGCAGAGATCGCGCCGACGCAGCAGGCCAATTTGGAAACGCCTGCCTGGCCTATGCCCAGCCAGCGCCCTGCCAAAGTAACCTATTCGGTCATGGCCAGCGCAGAGACGGATGTGGCGACCGCGCTGCCAGTGAGTGCCAGCAACCCAGCCCCCAAACCCACGATCGTGCCACGCGTGTCTGGTTCCGGCGGGCGGCAATGGGGCATCAGTGTGGGCACCTATGCCAGCCGTTATGAGGCCGAACGGGTCTTGCTGAAAACCGCGCTGATCGAAGTGGAAACGCTCAATGATGCCCTGCGCCGGGTGACCGCGGGCAATCGCGGCTTTGAAGCCAGCTTTGTGGGGCTCTCGGAACGCTCTGCGGCTTTGGCCTGCCAACGTTTGACCGCTCGGGCCCATGATTGCACGCCCATCGGCCCTTAGGGCTTAGCGCGCGGCGCGCGCGCAAGCCCAAAACAGCGCCGCCGCCGATCATGATAGCAAGAACAGCGGAGCAAAGCACGCGATGGTGCTCACGCCTGCTTCAGGGGGCACCGCGCGCCTGCGCGGCCACGAAACCTGGGAACGGCTGTATCGGGCTGGCGCGCAGCGGCATGCTTGCCGCACGCCGCTGGGGCCGCGCATCCGGTTTTAGGGTTTGCCCTCTTGATCCATCTCCCCATCGGGTTTGGGGCGATCATCCCATTGGGAATTAAGGATCCGGCGGCTATCGCCTTCGGGATCCTCATATTGATGGCTGCGCAGGGTCCAAAAGAACCCGACCAGGCCGAGGCCTCCGAGAAAGAGCGAGGCGGGGATGAGATAGACCAGAACTTCCATGACCGGCTTATCGCACACGCAGCGCGTTGAGGGAAACGGTGATTGACGAGGCCGACATGGCCAATGCTGCGATCAACGGTGTCGCCAGCCCGGCCACCGCCAATGGCACCGCAGCGATATTGTAAAGCGTGGCTAGCCGGAAATTCTCGGCGATCCGCGCCACCGAGCGCTTGGCGGTCACATAAGCATCGCCCAGCTCGGTCAAATCGCTGCGCATCAACACAATATCCGAGGCCACCCGCGCCGCATCGAGCCCCGAGGCTGGCGACATAGACACATGCGCCGCCGCCAAAGCCGCCGTGTCATTGAGCCCATCCCCAACCATGAGCACTTTGCGCCCCTGTTCGGACAGGGCCGCGATATGGGCTGCTTTCTCGGCGGGCAAGACGCCCGCTTTAGCGGTTTCGATCCCGACCTCATGGGCCAGAGCCGACACAGCAGCGGCGCTGTCGCCGGACAAAAGCTGCACATCGAGCCCCGCCGCGCGCAGATCCGCCACCGCTTTGCCCGCGCCATCGCGCAGCGCATCTCGGAACCGCAGCGCCACCGGCACGGCCCCATCGGGCCCGGCAAACCAAGTGGCGGTTTCATCAGGCAGCGCGCCCTCATGGCCCACCCATTCCGCGCGGCCCAAACGCAGATTTTGCCCAGCAAAGATCGCCTCGATCCCATAGCCGGGCACTTCGCGCAGATCCTCGAGCGCCGCGGGCTCCACCCCGCGCGCTGTCAGATCCTTGGCCAATGCCGAGGCCAATGGATGCGCCGACCCCTGGGCCAAGGCCAGAACCTGGGCCGCTTGATCAGGGTGCAAACGCTCTGCATCCATGGGCACTGGCACGCCTTGGGTAAGCGTTCCGGTTTTGTCGAACACCACCACATCCACATCGGCCAAACGCTCTAGCGCGGTGGCGTCTTTGATCAGCATACCTTTGCGAAAAAGCCGCCCCGATGCGGCTGTGGTCACTGCGGGCACCGCCAGGCCCAAGGCGCAAGGGCAGGTGATTATGAGCACCGCCGCGGCGATATTAAGCGCCACGCGCAAATCCCCCGTGCCAAGCCACCAGCCAGCCATGGCCAGCACCGCGATAATATGCACCCCCGGCGCATAAAGCTTGGCGGCGCGATCGGCCAATGAGGAATATTTCGCCCGCCCGCTTTCGGCCACCGCCACGAGATCTGCCAGCGCGTGTAGCGAGCTGTCGCGCCCGGCTGCAATGGTGCGCAAAACCAGCGGCCCGGTCAGGTTGACCTCCCCGGCTTGCACCAAATCCCCTGGCGCGCAGGGCACCGGCGCGGTTTCCCCGGTGAGCAAGGAGCGGTCAATCTCGCTCGCCCCTTGGGTGATTTCCCCATCCACAGGCATGCGCCCGCCAGGTTTGACCAGCACCAGATCACCCGCGCAGATCGCCGAAAGCTCTACGGTTTCCTCCTGCCCCTCGCCGGTCAAGCGCGTCACGCGAGGCACTTCCAAAGCGGCCAATTCTTCGGCGGCAGAGCGCGCCACGGCCCGGGTGCGGTGATCGAGATACCGCCCGATCAGCAGGAAAAAGGTCAAGGCAATGGCCGCGTCGAAATAGGCATGAGCCCCTGATTGCGAGGTCTCATACAGCGACGTGCCCGCCGCCAGCAAAATCGCCAGAGCAATGGGCACATCCATATTGAGCCGCCCACCGCGCAACGCCGCCCAAGCATTGCGGAAAAACGGCTGCGCCGAAAAGGCGATGGCGGGCAGCGCAATGCCTGCAGAAATCCAATGGAACATATCCCGCGTGGCCGCATCCGCCCCGGCCCAGACCGAGATCGAGAGCAGCATGACATTCATCATGGCAAAACCCGCCACGCCCAAACGCATGAGCAGATCACGCCCGAGTTTGTCATTGCTGGTGGCAGCCAAGGCCCCTGGGTCGAGCTCATGGGCTTCGAACCCGGCGCGATCCAGCACCGCGATCAGATCTGCGGCGCTCAGATCTGGGCTTGTCTCAATACTGGCGCGTTTCAGCGTCAGGTTCACCCGCGCCTCTTCCACCCCCGGGGTGGCTTGCAGCGCCTCTTCGACCGAGGCGATACAGGCAGCGCAATGGATCGTGGGCAGCGACAAAAGGATCCGAGCGTCTTTGGCAAGCTCTGGCCCCTCGCCCGCGCCGCTACCGGCGACGCAACCGGGGCAGACCACAGTGCCGGGCCGTTCAGGGGCCGATCCGATATCTGTCACCGCCATGGTCAGGCTCCTAGCGGATATAAAGCGGGATGCGTTGGCGGAATTCGGTGCCATCGGCCGCGATGGCTTTCACGCGAATGTTCCAATTGCCCGCTTCCATATCCCGCGGGGTCTCGTAACGGGCCCCGTTAAAGGTGAATTCAGGGGTGAAATCATCGCGGGTGCTGGTGGCCCAGCCGACCAGCGCGGTCAGCTCGCGCAGCTCTACGGGTTGGCCATCGGCATCGGTGAAGGTCAGGCTCAGCACCCCGTCTTCCCAATCAGCCCCCACATCCCAGCCCAAAGCGAGCTGGGCCGCGCGATCCTCGTCAAAGTTTTGCGAGGCCACATAAGAGTTTTTGACCTCAAGTCCAGGAAAGGTCCGCACGGCGCTCACCGCCAGGGCGATATTCACCGCGATCACCACACCAAAACCGGCGAGCGCGATGAAAAGAACTTTGCGACCTGTCAGTGGTTTCATAGCCGTGCTTCCTTGCCTTACTTGCTGGCCTTGCTTATTGGCCTTTGCCGTTGAACACGGTCTCTTTGGCCACTTTCTCGCCGGATTCAATATCCTCAACCCAGATATAAAGATCCGTGGCCTCAGAGTTGGCGGGCTGGGAGCCCGGCGCCGCCATCAGATAGACCCGCTGCAATTTGGTGCTGTCCGCAGGCACGAGAACCTCGGCCCCGTCCACCCCTTCATTGCTGAGCGCCACCGGATGCTCCGAAGCCACGGAAAGGGCGAAATAGCGGTCTTCCCCATGTTTGTTGCGCAGCCGGACATCATAGGTGTTGCGGATGGTGCCGTCAGACATGGTCACATAGACCGGGTTCCGCACCGGCGCGACCGTCACGCTCAGATCGGGGCGGATGAACAGCGCCACCACCAGACCAACACCAATGGCCGCCCATAAGAAAGTGTACATCATGGTGCGCAGCCGGAAGATATGCTTCCACACGGGCACTTTGGGATTGCCCTGGCGTTCATTTTGCTCGTCGGTCAGGGCGATGTAATCGATCAAGCCGCGCGGCTTGCCAATTTTCGCCATCATCTCGTCGCAAGCATCAATACAAAGCGCGCAGGTGATGCATTCAAGCTGCTGCCCGTCGCGGATATCGATCCCCATAGGGCAGACATTCACGCATGCATTACAATCGATACAATCGCCCAAACTCTCCACATCGCCTGCATCTTTATGGGCTTTGCGGTGTTTGCCCCGGGGCTCGCCGCGCCAATCGCGATAGGCCACGGTGATCGTGTCTTCATCCATCATCGCCGCCTGAATCCGCGGCCAGGGGCACATATAAACGCAAACCTGCTCACGCATCATGCCGCCAAAGATGAAGGTCGTCGCGGTCAACACCGCGATGGTCATATAGGCCACCGAGGCTGCTTGACCGGTGAAAAGATCGACCAGCAATGTGGGCGCATCGGCGAAATAGAACACCCAGGCCCCGCCGGTGGCCACGGCAATGGCCAGCCAAGCGGCCCATTTGGTGGCCCGCAGCCGGGCTTTGCGCATGTCCCAATCCTGGCGCAACAAACGGATACGCGCGTTCCGGTCGCCCTCAATCCAGCGTTCCACCAGAATAAAGAGATCGGTCCAAACCGTTTGCGGGCAGGTATAGCCGCACCAGACGCGGCCCAAAGCCGAGGTGAATAGGAACAGCCCCAACCCGGCCATGATCAACAGCCCGGCCACGAAGTAGAATTCATGGGGCCAAATCTCGATCCAGAAGAAAAAGAACCGGCGATTGGCCATATCCACCAGAACCGCTTGATCAGGAAGGGCCGGTCCACGATCCCAGCGGATCCAAGGCGTGATGTAATAGACGCCCAAGGTCACGATCAGGATGACCCATTTTAGGTTACGGAACCGCCCGCTGACTTTCTTCGGGAAAATCGGTTCTCTGGCTGTGTAAAGAGATGGCTGGTCAGACGCGCTCATGTCGCGGGCTCCGATCTGTCTGGCGGAATTTTTATTTATGTATTTCGCATTTGCCTTTGGCGAAGTCCTTGACCTGTATCAACCACACAATCTTGTGTCACAGAGTGTCGCAGCATCAGTGCCAAAATGCGAAACGCCCGCAGACTTGCTGCGGGCGCCGGTTTTTTCACACCATTCGCGGGGGGTTACTGACCACCGCCCAATTGGTGGACATAGACGGCTACAGCCCGCACTTGAGCTTCGCTCAAACGCCCGCCAACCTCATCTTTCCAAGGCGGCATCACGCCGAACCGGGAATAGGTGACAGTTTCAAGCAGCGTGTCGTAATCGCCACCATAAAGCCAGATCGCATCGGTCAGGTTCGGCGCACCTTGGTATTTATCCCCGGTGCCATCTTCCGCATGACAAGCGGTGCATTGCTCTTCAAAGATCGTTGCACCAGCCGCCGCCGCTTCGGCATCTTGCGGATCGCCCGACAGGCTCATGACATAGTTCACCACTTGCACGATCTCGGATTCTTCCAAGATATCCCCAAAGGCGGGCATCTCGGAATAATGCGCGTCCTCGCTCACTTCATTCCGGATACCATTGGTGATTGTGTAGTGGATCTCTTCCAGGCTGCCGCCCCAAAGCCAGCTATCATCCAGCAGGTTGGGAAAGCCCACCGCGCCCGCTGCGCCAGAGCCGTGGCACTGGCTACACCAGGTGCGGAACACCGCAGCGCCAGAGTTTACAGCGAACTGGTTCAATTCCGGGTTTTCTGCAATCGAGGCCAGTTCGACCGTCGCCAGTTTCTCGGTAACAGCCGCATTGGCCGTCAATTGAGCGTCGATCTCGTCAGCGACTTGGCCGCGAGTGGACCAGCCCAAGATCCCCGATGTGGCGGAGTTTACCATGGGCCAGGCCGGGTAGAAGACCGTGTAGCCCAAACCCCAGATGATGCAGAGATAGAAGACAATCAGCCACCAGCGCGGCATCGGGTTGTCATATTCCTCAATCCCGTCCCAGCTATGGCCGGTGGTGGGGACTTCATTGGCATCGGTTTTTTTGCTCATTTCCGAGCCTCCTTGCCCGAAACCGCCCCGTGGTGAAGCCCGTCTGCGGCAGGGGCGTCATCGTGACGGAAAATGGATTCTGCTGTGTCGCGATAGCTGTTGGAATTGCCCGCCAGCACCCAGATGATCATGCCCACAAAGAAGCAGAGCATGGCCAACATGAACCAGCTATCGGCAAGTTCCCGAAGAAACGAATAGGTTTCCATCGCTCCCTCTTAACGGCTCGCGTCGGGCGTGAAGGTCGAGAAATCGACCAGCGTTCCGAGCATTTGCAGATAGGCGACCAGCGCATCCATTTCGGAAATGCCGGGCTCACCGTCGAAATTGCTGACATTGACCTTGTCGCCATAGCGTTCCAGCAGACCGTCATAATCGCTGTCGGGATCAGCCTGGGCCGAGAAATCCGCCGCCGCATTGGTCAGCATCTCTTCGGTATAAGGCACACCGACCATCGCATGGGTGGCCATACGGTCTTTCAGGTGCAGACCGTCGATCATGTTGTGCATCAGGAACTCATAACGCGGCATGATCGATTCCGGCACCACCGATTGCGGGTGGATCAAGTGAGCGACATGCCAGTCATCGGAGTAGCGACCGCCGACCCGCGCCAGATCCGGCCCGGTCCGTTTGGATCCCCATTGGAACGGGTGGTCATACATGGATTCAGCAGCAAGGCTGTAATGGCCATAGCGTTCCACCTCGTCCCGCATGGGACGGATCATTTGGCTGTGGCACACATAACAGCCTTCACGGATGTAGATCTGGCGCCCTTCGAGTTCGAGAGGGGTGTAAGGGCGCATGCCCTCCACCTCTTCGATCGTGTTCTCAAGATAGAACAGGGGCGTGATCTGCACCAAACCGCCGATGGTCACCACCAGAAAGCTACAGATCAGCAGCAAGGTGGCATTGGTTTCGAGGATCTTATGTTTGTCGAGAATTGCCATTCTTCAGGTCCTCATTCGGCAGGCGTTGCGGCAGGGGAAGAGGCAGCTTCGTCCTCTTTGCTTTCCGCACGTGTGATGGTGAGCCACATGTTGACACACATGATGATCGCACCGGTGACATAGAGAACGCCACCCAGAGCACGGACCACATACATGGGGAACTTCGCGGCAACCGTGTCAGCAAAGCTGTTCACCAAGAAGCCATTGGCATCCACTTCGCGCCACATCAGGCCTTCCATGATCCCGGTCACCCACATGGAGGCGGCGTAGAGCACGATGCCGATGGTGGCGAGCCAGAAGTGCCAAGACACCATGGAAAGCGAATAGAGGCTACGCTTGTTCCACAAAGCGGGCACCAGATAGTAGAGCGCGCCAAAGGTGATCATACCGTTCCAGCCCAAAGCGCCGGAATGCACGTGGCCAATGGTCCAGTCGGTATAGTGCGACAGAGAGTTCACAGCGCGGATCGACATCATCGGACCTTCGAAGGTCGACATGCCGTAGAAACCCACGGAAACAACCATCATCCGGATCACCGGGTCGGTGCGCAGCTTGTCCCATGCCCCCGAGAGGGTCATCAGACCGTTGATCATACCGCCCCAGGACGGCATCCACAGGATCACAGACATCACCATGCCCAGGGTCGAGGCCCAGTCAGGCAGCGCGGTGTAGTGCAAATGGTGCGGACCGGCCCAGATATACAGGAAGATCAGCGCCCAGAAGTGGATGATCGACAGTTTGTAGGAGAACACCGGACGTTCGGCTTGTTTCGGGATGAAGTAGTACATCATGCCCAAGAAGCCCGCGGTCAGGAAGAAGCCCACAGCGTTGTGGCCATACCACCATTGAATCATCGCATCTTGAACACCGGCGAAGACACGCACGGATTCAGAGCCAAAGAGCGAGATCGGGATGGCCAGGTTGTTCAAGATATGCAGCATCGCAATGGTCACGATGAAGGCCAGATAGAACCAGTTGGCCACATAGATATGGGGCTCTTTGCGCTTGATGATCGTGCCAAGGAACACGGCCAGATAGGCAACCCAAACGATGGTCAGCCACAGGTCAACATACCATTCCGGTTCGGCATATTCGCGCGATTGCGTGCCGCCCAGCACATAGCCGGTCGCCGCGAGCACGATGAAGAGGTTATAGCCCCAGAACACGAACCAGGCCAGATTGCCGCCCCAAAGGCGCGCGGCGGAGGTCCGCTGCACCACATAGAAGGAGGTCGCGATCAGCGCGTTGCCCCCAAAGGCGAAAATCACTGCCGAAGTGTGCAGCGGGCGCAGACGGCCAAAGTTCAAATAGGGCTGGCCCCATTCGAAGTTCAGCGCCGGAAAGGCGAGTTGCGAGGCGATGAATGTCCCGGCGATAAAGCCGATCACCCCCCAAAAGGCGGTGGCGATGACACCGTAGCGGACAACCCCGTCCATATAGCTGGACGTGTCTGCTGCGGCTGGTTTCGGCTCATCAATGCCACGTAGAACCCAGAGGAAACCGCCCCCGGCCGTGACCATAATGATGAGCATATGCACGTTGAAGGCCAGGTCCTTCGCGTAGTTGGCCGCAATAGCGGCGCAAATCGCGATTAAACCAAGCAACACGAGCTTGAGATAATCTAGCATGTTTCAGTGTCCCTTCTGCCCACCCCTCGAGAGACTCGCCCCGGGGGTGCTTTTCGGCTGCATGCGGTATGCGAGGCGGACAAGCCAGGGGCTTTGATCCAAATCAAGTGCAAGTTTATCCTGGCTTGATCCACATCATACCGGGACACGCCGTCGCGGTGCCTTGATAATAACGGGAAAATTCAGGGGAATCGCCATGACCTACCGCTCTATCCTGACCGTCGCGCGCCATCATGACGCGGATAAAGCCCATCTGGACGCTGCGGCAGATCTGGCCGCGCAACTGGATGCCCATCTCGATGTGCTCTGCTTGGGTGTGGATGAGATCCAGATGGGTTATTTCTTCACCGGCACCGACGCGATGATGCTGCAAAAAACCTTAGAGCAAGCGCGCGAAGCCTCGGAACAGGTTTTGGCCGCGGTTGAGGCCCAATTGGCCGGGCGCGCCCTGCGTTGGAGTTGCCGCAGCCTGGTCAGCCAGATCGGCGCCTTGACCGAAGTGATCGCCGCGCAGGCCCGCTATGTGGACCTGGTGGTGCTGCCCCAACCCTATGGTGAGGATCGCAATAGCGAAGATGAAGTGATCCTAGAGGCCGCACTTTTGGCCACGAATACCCCGGTTTTGGTGCTGCCAGAGGGGTTTGCCCTGCCCGCGCCCTTCCCTGGCCCCGCGATGATTGGCTGGAATGGCGGCAATCAAGCCCTACGCGCCACCCGCGCGGCTTTACCCTTTCTCGCCATGGCCGGGTCCGTCGATGTGGTGGTGGTCGACCCGCCCCGGCGCAGCCCATCCCAGGCCCAACCCGGGCTAGAGCTGTCGAAAATGCTCGACCGGCATGGCATCACCACCACTCTCAAAGAGCTGCCCGCGGGACATCAGCCCATTGCCAAAGTGTTGCTGGATCATGCCAAATCGCGCCAATGCGGGTTGATCATCTCTGGGGCTTACGGGCATTCACGTTTTCGCGAAGCCGTGCTGGGCGGGGCCACACGGGAATTGCTGACCCATGCGAAAGTACCGATCTTGATGACCCATTAACCGCGCCGCGCCGGTCACCACACAGCGCCTGCGCCCTTTTTGCCAAGGGCGCTACGTTGCGTCAGAGCAACAGCACAGCCGCAAACAGGGATCAGGCGAGCATGCCACCATCGGCATCATCGCCTGTTTCTTCGAGCAAAAGGTCAAAATCTGGAACGATGATTCGACGTTTGCCTTCCAGCGCAATCACACCATCCCGGCGCAGGGCCGAGATTTGCCGACTGACGGTTTCCAAGGTCAGCCCAAGATAATCGGCCATCGCCTCGCGGGTAAGCGGCAGATCAAACACCAAGGGCCCCTGCCCAGTTTTCAGCATCAAGCTCGCATCCCGGCGCATGATGATCGACAACAGGCTGGCGATTTTTTCCCGCGCGGTTTTGCGCCCCAAAAGCAACATCCATTCCCGCGCCGCATCCAGCTCGTCCAAGGTCATTTCCAGCAAACGCTGGCCGATATGAGGCGTTTCCACGAGCATATCCTCGAAAGGCTTGCGGCGAAAACAACACATTACCAGATCCGTGGTGGCGGTGACATCATAGCTGGCAAGCGGCCGGCCCGGACGACCTATGAAATCGGATGGTAGCAACAACCCGACCATCTGGGTGCGCCCATCCTCCATGGTTTGCGTCAGCGTCGCCACGCCCGACACCACAGAGGCCACAAAATCCATTTCATCGCCGGACCAGATGATCGCCTGGCCAGCTTTGAAGGATTTATAGTATTTGATCGCATCCAACCGCTCGAGCTCATCACTCTCGCATTTTGCACAAACCGCACGATGACGGATTGGACAATCAGCGCAAGTATCTGGAATCAGAGAGATTTCGTTCATGTTCCTCAGGCCAAGCGATCTTATGGGCGGGTCTTGATCTCGATCAATGACCAGATAAAGGCTTATGAATTATTTCCAAGGCTATGACAACGGACACGATATCGCAACTCTCGCGCCTTGGCCTGTTTGACAGCCGGGTGCCGCGTTACACCAGCTACCCCACTGCGCCGAATTTTCGGCCCGATATTGGCGGGCGTGAGATGCGCGAATGGATCAGCGCCATTCCCGGCCATGCAGAGATCTCGGTTTATGTGCATATCCCTTTTTGTCGGCGTCTGTGTTGGTTCTGCGCCTGCCGCACCCAAGGCACCAGCAATCTGGACACGGTGCGCGCCTATCTAGAGACGCTGAAAGCCGAGATCGAGATGCTGCGCGCCACCCTGCCCGAAGGGATCCGCCTGTCGCGCATCCATTGGGGCGGTGGCACACCGACCTTGCTGAGCTCCGAGATGATCTCGGATTTGGCGGCGCAAATCGCCACTTTGGGCCCAATGACCGAAGGCGGCGAGTTTTCCGTTGAGATCGACCCCAATGAGATTGACGATGCGCGCCTGGATGCCCTGGCCGCTGCGGGCATGACCCGCGCCAGCATCGGGGTGCAGGATTTCGATGCGGCGATCCAAGAAACCATTGGCCGCATCCAAAGCTATGATGTGACCCGGGATGTGGCCGAGGCCATTCGCGCCCGCGGCATCAAAAGCCTGAATGCGGATATTCTTTATGGCCTGCCTATGCAGACCAATGAGCGCATCGCCGAAAGCGTGCAAAGCTTACTCTCGCTCAACCCTGATCGGGTGGCGCTTTATGGCTATGCCCATGTGCCGTGGATGTCGCGCCGCCAATCCATGATCCCGTCCGATGATCTGCCTACGCCTGAACAGCGGCTGAAGCTGTTTGAAACCGCGCGGGAGCTGTTCCTATGGGATGGCTATGCCGAGATCGGGATTGATCACTTTGCCCGGCCCGGCGATGGCTTGAACCTGGCCCATCGCAACGGCACGCTGCGGCGCAATTTCCAAGGCTATACCGATGATCAAGCCGAGATCCTGATCGGGCTTGGGGCTTCGTCGATTTCGCGCTTTCCCCAAGGCTATGCGCAAAATGCGCCGGGCACGCGGGATTACACCACCCATGTGGATGCTGGCCGTTTCGCCACCGCGCGCGGCTATCGCTTTGACGGCGATGACCTGCTGCGCGCACGTATTATCGAAGCCTTGATGTGCGATTTCCGCGTGGAGCGCGCGCCATTGCTCGAAGAATTCAACGTCACCCCAGTGCATCTTGAAGCGATGTTTGCCGGGGCTGCTGCCCGTTTCCCCGGCTTTGTCGAGCTCACCGCTGCAGGTTTTGCCATCAAAGAGGCAGGCCGCCCCCTGACGCGGATGATCGCGCGGGCCTTTGACGGGTTTGAAATGGCCGCATCGGGGCACAGTTCGGCTGTTTAAAAACGGGGCGGTTCTTCTGCCCCGCCACGCCGGGCGGCGAAAAATTCTTGCAACAACGCCGCGCATTCAGCCTCGGCAATGCCGTCAAAGATTTCGGGCCGGTGATGGGCTTGCGGATGACAGAACACCCGCGCCCCATGGGCCACCCCACCCGATTTCGGATCAGAGGCCCCGTAATAAAGCCGCTCAATCCGC
>JAOXSB010000059.1 GCA_025800345.1 Mangrovicoccus sp.
CGCCTGCCACCGGCGGCAGCGGCGCAAAGCTGAGCACCGGCGCCCCGGCCATATCGCCGGGCAGCAAAAAACGGCCCGGGCTGCAATCGGAAAACCCCGCAGCTTTGGCCGCATGCAGCGCTTTGGTAAATTCCGCAGCCAGGCCTTGGATTTCCGGCTCGTGCAATTTGCCTGCCCCATCAACCCCCGAGAGGGCCGCCAGAAAGGCCGCCCCGCCCGGACGCGCGGGCAAACGCTCTAGGGTTTCAGCCGCCCATTGATCATAGCTTTTATCGAGCAGCGCCAGATCCAGCAGCCATTCGCCGGGATAATCCACAATATCCAGATGGATGGTTTTCGGCCCCAAAAGCCCGGTGGTCATCCCCGCCAGCATCCCGCCTTCGCGCACCCGCAGCGACAGACGCAGTTCCGAGATCGAGCGCGTGCCTTCGGGCCAATAGGGCTCGGGCCCGGTCATGGCCGCCAGGTGATCCTCAAAGGGAAAGCGCGCCACAGTATTGTCCGGCTGGGGCTGCAAAAAGGCCGAGAGCAGGCGCCCTTCTTGGGCGGCGAGCAGTTGCGGCATGCGCCCACGATTCATCAAATTCGCCACCAGCGAGGTGATGAACACGGTTTTGCCCGCCCGGCTCAGCCCGGTTACGCCCAGGCGCAGGGAGGGTTCGAAAAACGCCTCAGACACAGTGCCCGCAGCGCTTTCCACACCGCGGGACATTCGATCAGCCAGAGATCCAAGCATAAAAGCGTCCGAGCCTTACTTCCCAGACCCGCTGGATTTACCGCCAAAAAGACGCTGCCAGAACCCTTGGGCACGATCAGCGGCCGCATCCATGCGATCATCCACGCGGTCGATGGCCTCGCCCACATCTTCAAGCACCGGATCAATGCGATTGGTGCGAAAGCGCACCCAAAGCCGCCAGATGAACAGCAAGAACCCGGCCAGCAGGGTCAAAAAGATCGTGTTAAACCAAGGAAAGACCGACGCATCGGGGCCCTCCACTGGTTTGAGTTTCACCGCATTGGGATAGATCGACAGGAACTGATTGCGCCAGCCATAGCGGGTCACCATCACCCATTCAGGATCTTCCTGGGTGGATTTTAAATTCGCCGCATGGGCCTGCAAATCCGCCGAGTTCAGCTTGAAATAAGGCGGCCAACCCCAGCCGGTATCCTCGTTGCGATAGACCATGGGCTTGCCGTTTTCACGGAAGGCCGAGATGAATTTCACGTCCCGTGTGCCCGATTGCAGATCGGTTGGTTCCGCCGAGCCCCAAAAAATCGAATTGCTGTCAAATTGCACCCGGCGATTCTCGGCCTCGACAATGCGCACCACATCATGGCGCGGCAGCGTGTAATGCAGCGTCGCGGCCACTGCCAGAATCACACAAAACATCAATGTCCGAATGACAAATTTCATCCCAGATCCCTTACCTAGTACCCCAAATTCGATGTCAGTATGATCACGGCAAAACTGACCAGCGGCACCCCATAGACCAAAATCACGAGCACCCGCCCCATGCTCTTAGCATAGGTGGCAAGCTGTGCATCCACAAACGCCGCGCGATCACGATCGCTGGCCGCGTCATTGTAGTCGCGTTCCAATTTCTCGCGCCGGGCTTGGCGCAGATAGAAATACAGGCTGACATAGACAATGCTAAGCGCCACCAGCAGCATGGCGAGCAGTCGAAGAAAGGCCATTTGCCCCCCAATGGCTTGATTACCTTTGATACATACGCATGGTTTGGCTCAGGACAACCATCGGAGGGGCAAATGCTGGAAACTGGGCCGCGAAATCTGATCACGGATGTGGCGGGGCTGCGCGTGGGCAATGCCCAGGATGCGGCGCTGAAAAGCGGGGTCAGCGTGCTTTGCGCCGATACGCCCTTTACCGCAGCGGTGCATGTGATGGGCGGCGCGCCAGGCAGTCGGGAAACCGATCTGTTGGCCCCCGATAAGCTGGTCAGCCAAGTGGATGCCCTGGTGCTGTCGGGGGGCTCGGCCATGGGTTTATCGGCCGCCTCAGGCGTGACCGATGCCCTGCGCGCCGCCGGACGCGGCTTTGATGTGGGTGGGCAGCGCGTGCCCATCGTGCCCTCTGCGATCTTGTTTGATCTGCTCAATGGCGGCGACAAAAATTGGACGGAAAACCCCTATGGCGCTTTGGGGGCAAAGGCTCTGGCCGCGGCCAGCGATGATTTTGAGCTGGGCAGTTTCGGCGCAGGCACCGGGGCCACCACCGCGCAGCTCAAGGGCGGGCTTGGCTCGGCCTCCCTGAAAGTGGATGGGTTCACACTGGGCGCGCTGGTGGCGGTGAATGCCTTGGGCAGCGCCGTGATCGGGGATGGGCCGTCATTCTGGGCAGCGCCCTATGAGATGGGCGGCGAATTTGGCGGCCTGCAACCGCCCGCTGCCTGGCCCGCCCCCGCTTTGCCCGATCTGCCCGGCATGCCTGGCGCGGCCACCACGATTGCCATTGTGGCCACCGATGCGGATCTTGATCAGGCCCAAGCCACGCGCCTGGCCGTAGCGGCCCATGATGGTTTGGCCCGTGCCTTAGTGCCCTCGCATACGCTGTTTGATGGGGATTTGGTCTTTGCCGCCGCCACCGGGGAAAAGCCGCTGGCCTTGCCGCCGCGCGATCAGATGCGCCTGGGCCATGGGGCCGCGATCTGCTTGGCCCGCGCCATCGCCCGGGGCGTCTATCACGCCAGCAGCGCTGCGGGAGATGTGAAACCAAGCTGGCAGGCACAATTCGCCGCCTTGCCTGACACAAGAAAAGTTCCGTAGGGGAAACTTAGGTATTTAGGGAGAAGATCATGTCCATTCGCCAAATCGCCGGGATATTTGCCCTGGCCACCTGTGGTTTTGCTATTGCCGCGCCGCTGCCCGCCGGAGCCGATGAGATCACCGATGCGCTGGAGGCCACGCGCGAGGCATATGAAGCCGGCAGCATCGTGGAAGCGCTGCAAGAGCTCTCCATCGCCCAAGCCCTGTTGCAAGCTCAGAAAACCGCCGGGATTGTGGCCTTCCTGCCCGAAGCCCCTGATGGTTGGACCCGCGAAGTGGATACGGATATGGCCGCTGGCATGATGATGTTTGGCGGCGGCACCGGGGCCGAGGCGCGCTATATCAAAGGTGGCGAGCAGATCGAGCTTACCTTGATGGCCGACAGCCCCATGATCGGCACTTTTGCTGGGCTGATGAACAACCCGGCCATGCTGATGGCTTCGGGGGGCAAGCTGGAAAAAATCGGAGGCCAACGGTTTTCCTTGATGGATGGGGAATATTCCACGCTGGTGGGCAACCGCATCTTGGTGCAGGCCCGCGGCAGCGATGAGGCCGCCGTCAAAGCTTTGCTGGAAACCATCCCCTATGGCGATCTGCTGAACTATGCGCCTTAACCGGCTTTAAACCGCCAGCAAATCCTGGAGCAATGGGCTGCCCGGCTTGCTCAGCCCGTCCAGGATGTTGAAATGATGCAGCTCTGGGGCGATCGTGAGCGGCGCGCCCCAAGCTGTTGCCAGGCCCCGGGCTTGATCTAAGAACACCGGGCGTTCCTCTGCCCCGACCCAGATGGAAATAGGCAGATCCGGGCGCGGCTGGTGCAAGGCCGGGCTTTCCGCCGCCGCCTCGGCCGCGTCCAATTGCCAGATCTCGTTCATCTCTAGCCCAAGCAATGGGCGCAGATCCCCGAGCGGCGAAATGATCAAGCTGCGCGCAATGCGCGGGGCAAGATCTTGGGGCAGCGGCCCGCCCTCTTGGCTCAGGCGAGCGACCAAATGCCCGCCTGCGGAATAGCCACATAAGCGCAGCGGACCCGGCACTCTGGCCGCGGCCAGGGCCAAAGCTTGGCCCATTTCCTGGCTCATTTGCGAAATCCACGCTTCGGGCGCTAGGGTGTAAGACGGCATCGCCACCGCCCAGCCGCGCGCCGCGGCCCCGGCAGCAAAATGGGAAAAATCGCTGCGATCAAAGCGCCGCCAATAGCCCCCATGGATGAAGAAAACCAAGCCCTCGGGCCGCCCGGCAGGGTAAAACAGATCCAGCTTTTGCCGCGCCCCCGGCCCATAGGCCAAATTCAAATAGGCCCGGCCCATGGCCTGTTCCAACGCCCGGTGATCGGCCCCGGCCTGGGCCCAGCGCGCGGGATAAGCGGCCCCACCGGGGGTGTAATCCATGATATTATAGGCTTGGTTCAGATCCATATTGGCCCTCGCACGAGACTTCAGTCTGTCTTGACCCAGCCACGCGAGCTTGCCAAGCCAGGGGAAAATAAGGGAGGCCAGGATGCTTGACGAGAAACTCACCGATTTGCCCGCACGTCTGCGCGACCCATCGCTGCTGCAAAGCGATGCTTGGGTGGATGGCGCTTGGATCCCCGCCGATAGCGGCGCACGCTTTCCCATCACCAATCCCGCCCGCGGTGATGTGATCGCTCAAGTGGCCGATTTGGGCCGCGCCGAAACCGCCCGCGCCATTGCCAGCGCCGAGCAAGCGCAAAAAGCCTGGGCCGCGGAAAGCCCCAAAACCCGCGCCGCGCTGCTGCGCCGTTGGTTTGATCTGATCGTAGAGAATACCGAAGATCTGGCGGTGCTCCTAACCGCCGAGATGGGCAAACCCTTAGCAGAGGCGCGGGGCGAGATCGCTTATGGGGCCAGCTTCGTGGAATGGTATGCCGAAGAGGCCAAGCGGATCTATGGCGAGACCCTGGCCGGGCCGCAGCCAGACAAACGCATCACCGTGCTGCGCCAACCTATCGGCGTGGCCGGCGCCATCACCCCGTGGAATTTCCCCAATGCTATGATCACCCGCAAAGCCGCCCCTGCCCTGGCCGCGGGCTGCGCCTTTGTGGTCAAACCTTCCGAAGACACGCCGCTTTCCGCCCTGGCTTTGGCCGTTCTGGCCGAGCGCGCGGGCCTTCCTGGCGCGGTGTTTCAGGTGATCCCCTCCAATGATGGGCCCGCCATCGGGTTGGAATTTTGCGAAAACCCCGCCATGCGCAAGCTCAGCTTTACCGGCTCGACCGAGGTTGGGCGGATCTTGCTGCGCCAAGCCGCCGATCAGGTCATGAAATGCTCTATGGAGCTGGGAGGCAATGCGCCGTTCTTAGTGTTTGACGATGCGGATTTGGATGCGGCGGTGGCCGGGGCCATGGCCAGCAAATTCCGCAATGCCGGGCAAACCTGTGTCTGCGCCAATCGCATCTATGTGCAAGCGGGGGTTTATGACGCTTTCGCCGCGAAAATGGCCGATGCCCTGCGCGATCTGCAGGTGGGCGATGGGTTCCATGAAGCCACGACAATCGGCCCGCTGATCAATGATCTAGCGGTGGAAAAGGTCGAAGCCCATCTAGAAGACGCCCAGGCCAAAGGCGCCAAGCTGCTGGCCGGGGGCGCGCGCCATGGCAATGGCGGGCTCTATTTCCAGCCAAGCCTTTTGGCCAATGTCACCCAAGAGATGCGCGTGGCCCGCGAGGAAACCTTTGGCCCCATCGCGCCGCTATTCCGCTTTGAGACCGAGGAGGAAGGCATCGCCATGGCCAATGCCACGGAATTTGGCCTGGCCGCCTATTTCTTTGCCCGCGATATTGGCCGGATCACCCGTGTATCCGAGGCCATCGAGTCTGGCATTGTCGGGGTGAATACGGGGATTTTCTCTACCGAAATGGCCCCCTTTGGCGGGGTGAAGCAATCGGGGCTGGGCCGCGAAGGGGGCCATCAGGGCATCGAGGAATATCTCGAAACCAAATATGTCTGCCTGTCGGTCTAAGACAGGGATCAGAGCGCATGGCGCAATTAGCGCGCCAAGCGGGCTCTTGCGCATCGCCGCAGGGGCCCGATGCAAAGTTATCGCAAAACCGACATGAAACTGTGACAGGAACGTCGCAAAGGCTCGACAGGACTGGCCCGCCTTAACTTTTGGGGAGTCCCATGAGCACACGACTCATTTGCTTCACCTCGGTGATTGCGCTGACCGCTAGCGCGGCCGCCGCCGAGATGAATTTCAACCGCATCGCCTCGTTCCCAGTCATCGCCAATATGGCCCAGGGCGAAGATACCAGCCGCGAAACCTCGCCCGAGATCATTGACGTCACCGCCGATGGAATGACGCTGGTCTATACGGACAGCCCCCTAGAGGCGTTGGGCCGTGTGGATATCACCGACCCTGCCAATCCCGCGCCTTTGGGCAATATCGCCCTGCCCGGCGAGCCCACTTCGGTGGCAGTGATCGGCACCACCGCTTATGCGGCGGTGAACACCTCTGCCTCCTATACCGATCCTTCGGGCGTTTTCCTGGCGGTGGATGTGGCCAGCGGCGAGATCGGCGACAGCTGTGATCTGCCCGGCCAGCCCGACAGTGTCGCCAAATCCAAAGATGGCAGCTTTCTGGCCGTGGCCATCGAGAATGAGCGCGACGAGGATCTCAATGACGGGGTTATCCCGCAACTTCCCGCTGGCGCGCTGGTGCTGATCAACACCACCGAAGGCGGTCTGGATTGCGACAGCCTGAAAATCGTGGATGTGACCGGTCTGGCCGAGGTCGCGCCCACGGATCCCGAGCCGGAATATGTCTCGATCAATGCTGCCGGTGAAACCGTCATCACCTTGCAGGAAAACAACCATATGGTTGTGGTCTCGTCCGAGGGGGAGGTGATAAGCCATTTCTCCGCCGGTGCTGTGGATCTGGAAAATATCGATACGGTGGATGAGCGCGGCGCGCTGATCTTTACCGGCAACCAAGAGGGGCGCAAACGCGAGCCCGATGCGGTCACCTGGATCGATGAGGATCACTTCGCCACCGCCAATGAAGGCGATTATGAAGGCGGCTCGCGGGGCTGGACCATTTTCCACAAGGATGGCAGCGTCGTTTACGACAGCGGGACCTCCTTTGAACATGCTTTGATCCAGATCGGGCATTACCCGGACAAACGCTCTGACGCCAAAGGGGTAGAGCCCGAAAGCGTCACCTTTGGCGAATTTGCCGGCACGCCGCTGGTCTTCGTGGGCTCCGAGCGGGGTTCTATCGTCGGGGTTTATGACGTCACCGATCCTGCCGCCCCGGTGCTGCGCCAGCTTCTGCCTTCGGGCATTGGGCCAGAGGGTTTCGTGACCATCCCCGAGCGCAATCTGCTGGTCTCCGCCAATGAGGTGGATGGGTTGGAAGACAAAGCCGCCCGCGCCCATGTGATGCTCTATGAGTATCAAGACGCCCCGGCGGTCTATCCCCATCTGACCAGCGCAGGCATGGCGGAATTGACCGGCTTTGGCGCGATCTCGGGCATGGTCGCTGCGCCCGATGGCATGATCTATGCGGTCAATGACAGCTTTTACGGCTACCAGCCCACGATCTTTAAGATCGACCCCAGCCAGAGCCCAGCACAGATCGTGGGTACCATCCCCGTGACCCGCAAGGGCCGCCCGGCGCAAAAGCTGGATATGGAAGGCATCACCCTGGATGAGGATGGCAATTTCTGGGTCTCTTCCGAGGGCCGCACCGATCGTGTGATCCCCCATGCGATCTATAAGATCGCGCCCGATGGGACTATCGACGAAGAGATCGGCCTGCCCGCCGAGTTGATGGCCGTGGAAAAACGCTTTGGCTTTGAAGGTATCACCAAGGTCGGTGATACGCTTTGGATGGCGGTTCAGCGCGAATGGAAAGACGATCCCAAAGACCATGTGAAACTGGTGGCCTATAATTTGGAGACCGAGGAATGGGGCGCAGTGCTCTATCCCAAAGCATCGCCGGAAAAAGGCTGGGTGGGTCTGAGCGAGATCACCGCCCATGGGGATCACGTCTATATCATCGAGCGCGACAATCAGCATGGGATCGAAGCGGTCACCAAAAAGATCTATCGCGTGCCCCTGGCCGAGATGGTGCCCGCGGCTTTGGGCGGCGAATTGCCCGTGGTTTCGAAAGAAGAGATCCGCGATCTGATCCCAGATCTGACCTCCACCGGCGGCTATGTTCTGGACAAGGTCGAAGGCCTGGCGATCACCCCTGAGGGTGAGATCTGGGTATCCACCGATAATGACGGGGTGGATGACCATTCCGGCGAAACCATGTTCTTTTCCATCGGCACGCCTGAAAGCTAAGCCTGCTCGGAAAAGATGCGACAAGGCCCGCGGAATAACCGCGGGCCTTTTTCGTGAGCCATTTTGTTCGGCGCGTTCTGCGCCTGGCCTTTCTGGCCAATCAGCGAATTAATTCACCGATTTCGCGTCAAGCGTGTCCACCGCCACGGGCGCGCCGCGCTGGATATCAATCCGGCGGGGCTTGAGCGCTTCGGGGATCTCACGCTTAAGATCAATATGCAGCAGCCCATCGGCCTGGGCGGCCCCGGTCACCACCACATGATCTGCCAGATGGAAACGGCGTTCAAAGGCACGGGTGGCGATGCCGCGATGCAGATAGGCGCGCTCGCCTTCTTCATCGGCTTTGCGGGCCGAGACGATCAGAGCGTTTTCGCGCAGCTCGACCGACAGCTCGCCTTCGCCAAAACCGGCCACGGCGATGGTGATACGATAGCTATCGTCAGAGGTTTTTTCGATATTATACGGGGGGTAGCTTTGCTGGCTGACATCCGAGGCCAGCACGCGATCCATCAGATCAGCGATTTGGTCAAAACCGACAGTGGCGCGGTAGAGCGGAGCAAGGTCAAAATTACGCATCAGGGATCCTCCTTGAGAGCGATGCCATTGCGGGCCTTCCAACTGGACAGACCCATTTAGAAAAGCAAAGCCCGGCTTGCGGCGCCCTGCTTTTCCTCACTTGGGAAGCTAGGATCTGGGTTTCAAGAGTTTTGACAAACGCGCCAGAGGCGCAGCCGCGCGCCCCTAGCGCAGCGGGTTGCGCTCGGGCACGATCAAGGCGGTAGAAGCCCGGCCAAACAGCCGGTCGCGCGCCCGGATATCGGCGGCCACAGCCAAGGCCCGCCCGCGCATGGCCGGGCGCGTATAGCCCGTCATGGCCGCAATCACGCCGACAATCTCTGGCCCGCGCGGAGTTTTCACGATCAATGGCGCGCCGGAAACCCCTGGCGTGGCCTCGCAACTGGTGCCCAAAAGCGTGTCCCGGCGGCCAAGAATTTTGCAGGATGCTTCCGTGGAGAGAATAAAGGACCGATCCCGCCCATAGCTTAGGCTTGCCACATTTTGACCGATCCGGGCTTGCCGCCCCAAAGGGATCGGGCGCACCGCGCTTGCGGGCACAGCTTGGCGCAAATGGACCAGGGCAATGTCCCGCGCCGTGGGGCGGCCTTCGCCAAAATAGCCCGCAGCGGTTTCCACCCGCCGCACCCGTGCGTGTGTCGCGTATTCACCAGCGCGATAGCCTGCCAAGAAATGCAACCGCTCCACCGGCACCGCCCGGCCGGTGCGGCGATCCAAAAGACAATGGGCTGCGGTCAGCACTTGGTCCGGTGCGATCAATGTGGCGGTGCAATAGCCCTGCCCGGCCACATTCAGCCGCCCCACCGCCCGCCATTTATGTTGCGCCTCAACCGCGACCATCTTGCGACGGCTTTCTTCTGCCAAGGCTGGCAAAGCCAACCCCAGCAACAGCGCGATTACACCCCAGAATCTCACCAATATCGTACCCATGGCCAAACCATGCCATAGGGCCCGTTAATGGTCAGCTTCTTTCCAGGCCATTCTCAGGGTTTTCACCAAACTGCTTAACGCGCAGTTTAGAAATACCCAAAGCTCAACCAAGTGCTACTGGTTTTGGCCCGCCCATTGCCCAATCCAGCAATTCCACCGAATGCACAACTGGCACCCCGGTTCCCGAGCCGATCTGCATCATGCAGCCAATATTGCCCGCCGCAATCACATCTGGCTGGGTTGCCTCCAGCGTCTCCACTTTGCGCGATTTCAATTCGGCGCTGATTTCCGGCTGCATCAGATTATACGTCCCCGCCGAGCCGCAGCACAAATGGCTGTCACGAGGCTCTACAACCGTGAACCCAGCCTGTTTGAGCAAGGATTTCGGCGTGGTCTTGATCTGCTGGCCATGTTGCAGCGAACAAGCGGCGTGATAGGCCACTTTCATCGGTGCGGGCAATTTGGCCTGAGGCAGCGGCCCAAGACTGTCCAAAAACTCGGTGATATCCATGGCCCGTGCCGCGATCCGAGCCGCCGGTTCCGCCAGATCCGTGCCGTACATCATATGCCCGTAATCCTTCACCACCGTGCCGCAGCCCGAGGTATTGATCACAATCGCATCTAGCCCGTCCCCGTCGATCTCGGCCTCCCAGGCGCGGATATTGGCCGCCGCGCTGGCATGGGCCTGATCTTCTTTGCCCATATGATGGGTCAGCGCCCCGCAGCAGCCCGCGCCTTTGGCCACCACCACCTCGACCCCAAGCCGGGTCAGCAAACGGATCGTGGCATCATTGATATCCGTGTTCAGGGCCTTTTGCGCACAGCCGGTCATCAGCGCCACCCGTTTGCGTCGCTGAGTTTTCGGGGCAAAGCTTTGGGGCCGATCATTGGGCGAGGGTTTGGGCAGGCTTTTCGGAGCCATGTCCAACATCGCCCGCAGCCGCGCATCGGGCATCAAAGATTTGAACGGCCGGGCCAATTGCGCCCCGCGCAGCGCCAGACGAAAGCGCCCAGGATAGGGCAGCAACCGCGCCAACAGCCAGCGCAACGCCCGATCGCTCCAAGGCCGGTCATAGGTTTTTTCGATATAGGCGCGGGCCTCATCTACCAGATGCATATAATGCACCCCCGAGGGGCAAGTGGACATGCAGGCCAAGCAAGACAAGCAGCGATCCACATGCTGCACGGTTTTCTCATCCGCTGGACGTCCGTTTTCCAGCATATCCTTGATCAAGTAGATCCGGCCGCGCGGGCTGTCGAGCTCATCACCCAGCACTTGATAGGTGGGGCATGTGGCGGTGCAAAACCCGCAATGGACACAAGAGCGCAGGATCTCATTGGCCCGCGCCAGGCGCGGATCTTCAAGCTGCGCCTCGGAAAATAATGTCTGCATTGTCTTAGCTCATCACGCCGGGATTGAGGATGCCGCGGGGATCGAAACTGGCCCGCAGATTTTGCGCCAAAGCCGCCAAAGGCGCGGCTTGGGGATGGAACACCGGCAGGCGTGCCCGTGTCTCGGCGTTGGCGCGGATCAGCGTGGCATGGCCGGAAAACCCGCCTAGCTCGGCCCGCAAATCGCGCCCTTCGGGCTGCGCCAGCCAGATCAGCCCGCCGCCCCAATCATAAAGCCGAGGGATATCCCCCAGCCGCGCCATCAGCGCTGCCGCCTGCGAGGGCCGGGTGGAGATGCGCCAAATATCACCTGGGGTTTTCGCCAGCGGGGTCACATCGCGGATCTCTTGCCACAGGGTTTGCGAAGCGGCGGCCTCCACCACATCCACCGCGCCATAGCCCGCCAAGCTGGCGGCCAAACGATCGCTGCGATAGGCCACCGAAGCGGCCAGGCCTTCCAAGCGCAGAAAGGTGTTTGCCCCGCCTGCCGCCTGAGGATCATGGGCCGCTGCGGTCACCTCATAGGGCGTGCTCAGGGCATCGCAAAGCGCTTGCACCGCGCGCGCATCCTCCAGCCCAGAGAGCTGCAAAGTGATCTGGGTTTCTGGCGCTGGCAGGGTCTTAAAGCTGACCTCGCTCAGCACCCCAAGGCTGCCATAGCTGCCCGCCATAAGCTTGACCAAATCATAGCCGGTGACGTTTTTCATCACCCTCCCGCCATTTTTGATGATCTGCCCTTGGCCATCCACGAACCGCACGCCGATCAGACTGTCGCGGCACGCGCCGGCCTGGATGCGCCGGGGACCAGAGGCATTCACCGCCACCACACCGCCAATCGTCGGGGTGCCAGTGCGGCCCAAAAGCGCCCGGTGATCCATGGGCTCAAAGGGCAGTCTTTGACCCGATTGGGCCAGCAATGCCTCGATCTCGGCCACAGGCGTGCCCGCCTGGGCCACCACGGTCAGCGCGCCGGGATCATAGCGCACAATCCCCGATAGCTGCACCAATGACAGGGGCTCCCCCTGCACTGGCGCGCCAATATCGCGGGTGCCACCGCCAGTGATCCGCAGCGGTCCCGCCGCATTGGCCAGGATCTCGGCCAATTCGGCTTCGGTTTTCGGCATAAGCCCTGGGGCTTGCGACAGAGGCGCCGCGCTCAACATATCCGTCTGGCTCATTGGGCTTGCTCCCGCCGCGATGCGGTCACGGGCAAAGGAAAGACCTTGGCTGGGTTAAGCAGCCATTTGGGGTCAAACGCATCTTTGACGGTCAATTGCGCCTCAAGATCTTGGGCATTGAACTGATCGCTCATCAAATCGCGCTTTTCCACACCAACCCCATGCTCGCCGGTCAAACAGCCGCCCACCTCGACGCACAGCTTGAGAATATCGGCCCCGAAAGCTTCACACAGCTCCAACTGGCCCTCTTTATTGGCGTCAAACATGATCAGCGGGTGCAAATTGCCATCCCCCGCATGGAACACATTGGCCACGCCCAACCCGTATTGCTCGGACAGTTCGCCAATGCGGCGCAGCACATAGGGCAATTCGCTCACCGGGATGGTGCCATCCAAACACATGTAATCGGCCACCCGGCCCATGGCTCCAAAAGCGGATTTGCGGCCTTTCCAGATCAGCGCGCTTTCGGCCTCGGACCCGCTTTCGCGCAGCTCCACCGGGTTGTGCCGCTGGGCCAGATCCTTGATCAGCGCCATTTGCGCATCGATCTCGGCCGGGCTGCCTTCGACCTCGACGATCAGCAGGGCGTCGCAATCAGGATAGCCCGCTTTGGTGAAATCCTCGCATACCCGGATACAGGGGCGGTCCATATATTCGATCGCCACAGGCAACAGGCCCGCCTCGATAATATCGGCCACGCAAGCGCCCGCGATCTCGGCGCTGTCAAAGCCCATCAGCACCGGCCGCGCCCCTTCCGGTTTGCGCAAAATCCGCAAAGTGGCTTCGGTCACCACCCCCAGCTGACCTTCAGAGCCGCAGATCACCCCCAGCAGATCCAACCCTTCGGAATCCAGATGCCCGCCGCCGATCTCGACCACGCTGCCATCCATCATAACCATGGTGACGCCCAGCAGGTTATTGGTGGTCACCCCGTATTTCAGGCAATGGGCCCCGCCAGAATTCATGCCGATATTGCCCGCTATGGCACAGGCCAATTGCGAAGAGGGATCGGGCGCATAGAAGAAATCAAGATCCTCCACCGCGCCGCTGACCGACAGATTGGTGCGCCCGCTTTGCACCCGGATGATCCGGTCATCGGTGTTGATCTCTAGCACCTCGGTCAGGCGCGACACGCCCAGCACCACCGCATCCGCCGTGGGCAGCGCCCCGCCCGCCAGCGAGGTGCCCGAGCCGCGCGGGATCACCGGCACGCTAAGCTCATGGCAAATGCGCAGCACCTCCGAGACCTCGTGCGTGCTGCGCGGCAAAACCACAGCCAAAGGCGGGCAACGATAAGCGGTGAGCGCATCGCATTCATAAGCGCGGGTTTCGGCCTCGTCCCAAATCACCCCATCCTCGGGCAAAACCGCGCGCAAACGCGCGATGATCTGGTCCCGCTCGGACAAGAGCTTGGCATCCGGTTGCGGCATCTGCATGACCGCCCTCCCTTTCGCTACCGCCTTAATTGGTAATTTAATATAACCAATTTGACCAGATGACAAGCGCTGTGATTTTGGCGTTACTACGCCTATGGAAATCTTCACGACTTTTGCTGCTTTTGCCCCGCTCGATTGGATCGCTGTGATGCTGCTATTTGGCAGTTGGATGGCCATTGGCTGGGTGGTCGAGCGCCCCAATGCGACACATAAATCCGTTTCGGTCCTGATGACGCGCTATCGCAAGGAATGGCTCAGCCATATGCCCACCCGCGATCCGAGGGTGTTTGATTCCATGCTCATGGCCAGCCTGCGCGAAGGCACTGCCTTTTTCGCCTCGGCCTGTTTGATCGCCATTGGCGGCGGTTTGGCGCTTCTGAGCAATACCGAACAGCTCAGCGCTTTGGCCGAAGATTTCGCCCTTGGGGCCCCGCCCACGATCTTGCTTGAGGTGAAAATCCTCGCGGTGCTGTTGCTGATCACCAATGCGTTTTTCAAATTCGTTTGGTCTAATCGCGTCTTTGGCTATTGCACGGTGATGATGGGGGCCGTGCCCAATGATCCTGCCGATCCGCGCGCCCAGATGCGCGCCTATCAGGCAGGAGAGCTGAATATTGCCGCAGGCAAAGCCTTTAACCGTGGGTTACGCTCTGTTTACTTTGCCTTGGGCGCGCTGGCCTGGCTGATTGGGTCAGAGGCGCTGATTTTTGCCACAGCAGTGACACTGGTGACGGTCATTCGCAGGGAATATGCATCGCGCTCCCGCGCGGTTTTGTTGGAGGATACGGCCCAATGATATTACGGCCCATGAAATCACAGCTTGCACCATGGATCGCCGCTGGGCTGCTGGGTCTGGGCGCTGCATTGCCCGCTTTTGGCGAGGCCCCAGAGATCACCCAGGTCAGCGCGAAAGAGACCGGCGGCACCTGGCGCTTTGATGTGACCATCGCCCATCCTGATACGGGCTGGGGCCATTATGCGGATGGGTGGGAAGTGCTCAGCCCCGATGGCACACGCCTGGGCTATCGCGAATTGGCCCATCCCCATGTGAATGAGCAACCCTTTACCCGCAGCCTATCAGGGGTGGAAATTCCGGCGGATCTGACCGAGGTTGAGATCCGCGCAAGATGCAACGAAACCGGCTGGTCAGAGACCCGTTTCCGCCTGGCCCTGCCCGGGCGCTGATCCCAAACGCGACTGGCGGCGACGCCCTTCCACCAGCCAAGCCGCCACCGACAGCCCCGCCGCAAAAAGCAGATAGACCCAAGCGGGCAAAAACGGCCGCACGGTGACATTGGCAGTGCGATACGCATCGCGCGGGGTGATCCCGATCCAACCCCGCCCCGCTGCCGGACGCCCTGGGCGCACTGCCCGCAGATCCGGCATCCCATCAGACAGCGCCCGCACCGCGCCGCGGGTATCCGCCACAAGCGGCGCGATGCGCTCGCCGCTGGCGATGGTTTGCTCAAACTCTCGCGGCGCTGAAGGGCCCAGCACCGCCACAGCGCTCAGATCCCCTTGGGTGATGCGATAGAGCCCCAGCTCGCCGCCCTTGATCTCGGCCTCATACCGGCCCGGCGCGGTTTCCTCGGGCGTCAGGTTCAGCGCACTGCCATCGGGCGCTGTGATCACAAAATCCTCGTCGATCTCGGACAGGCTGCGGCGGATGATGGTCATGCGCCCCTCCTCGACCTGAGCCCAAAGCGCTTCTTCTTCCAATTCGGGCTCTTTCATCATCCAATGGGCCAAGCGGCGCAGCAGCTCAAGTTGCGGCCCGCCCCCTTCATAGCCCCGGCTCCACAGCCAAGCATGATCCGAGGCCATAAGCGCCACGCGCCCCTCGCCCACGCGATCCAGCACCAATAGCGGGCGGTCTTCATGGCCGGTCATCACCGTCGCCCCGGTTTTCGGGATCACATCGATCTGGCGGAACCAACGCCCCCAACCAGGCCCGTCCACGCCCGCCTCTGGCGGCGGTGCATAGGCTTCGAGCCCTGCGGTCACCGGATGACGCGCCCCCAGCTCGCTGATCTTGGGCAAGAACCCTTCCTCCACCACCCGGGCCGAAGGCGTGGCGGGCAGCACCGTGGCCAAAGGTGTGCGGTAAAGGCTCGCCGCGCCTGCAAAATCGGGACCGGCCGAGACCAAAAGCGCGCCGCCTTCCTCCACATATTGGCGGATATTGTCGATATAGATGATCGGCAGAATGCCCCGGCGTTTATAGCGATCGAAAATGATCAGATCGAATTCATCGATCTTTTCCAAGAACAGCTCGCGGGTGGGAAAGGCGATCAGCGAAAGCTCTGTGACCGGCACCCCGTCTTGCTTTTCCGGCGGGCGCAAAATGGTGAAATGCACCAGATCCACACTGCTGTCGGATTTTAGCAGATTGCGCCACGTGCGCTCCCCCGGATGGGGCTCGCCCGAGACCAACAACACCCGCAGCCGGTCGCGCACCCCGTTGATCTGCACCACAGCGGTATTGTTGCGATCAGTCAGCTCCCCCGGCGCTTCGGGCAGGGTGAATTGCAGCACATTGATCCCCCCATGGGGCAAGACCACCGGCAGTTCCAAATCCTTGCCCACAGGCACTCGATATTCCGCCGCCGGGCCACCATCCAAAGACAGCTGCAACGTCACGAAATCGCTCTCATCAGGTGGCACCAAGCCTTGATCCTCGATCCGCAGTTTGAGCGTGATCTCTTCGCCCAAAATCGCAAAGGCCGGAGCGTTTTGCACGATCAAGCGGCGGTCCCAATCCCGCGGCGCGCCGGTGAGCAAAGCATGTAGCGGCGCGGGCAGATCTGGCGCCGCTTGCAGATCGTGAAACTGCCCATCGGTGAGCAAAATCACCCCCGCCACCCGCGCGCGCGGCTCATCTGCCAAGGCCGCGGCCACCGCCCCCATCAACAGCGTGCCTTCATTCCCTGCCGCATCGCCCAAGAGCACCACCCGCAATTCCGTATTGGGCAATGCCGCCACCGCCGCCTCGATCTGGGCGCGGGCCTGGGCGGTTTGATCCGGGCGTATATCGATGCGCTGACTGGCGCTTTCATCCAGCACCAGCACCACAATATCGCTGAGCGTTTCGCGATCTTCCCGTTGCAGCGACGGGTTGGCAAGCGCCAGCAGCACCATGCACGCCGCCAAGCCCCGCAGCCACCACCCTGCAAGCCGCTGCACCGCGCCATAGATCAAGAGCAGCGCCAAAAGCCCGGCCAAACCCGCAAACACGCCCCAGGGGATCAGCGAGGCCAAGATGATATCGCCGCCCATCGCGCGCTCCTATTGCCCCAGCCGGTCCAGCAGCGCCGGCACATGTACCTGGTCGGATTTATAATTGCCCGTGAGCACATGCATGATCAGATTGACCCCAAAGCGATAGGCGATCTCGCGTTGCCGATCCCCGGCAAAGCCCCGCCCCACAGGCAGCATCGGACCGCCCCGGCGATCCACCGCCCAAGCCCCGGCCCAATCATTGCCGCCAATAACCACCGGCGTGACCCCATCATTGAGATTGCGAAAAGGCATGCCCTCGGCGCGCTCGGCATCTGCGGGCGCAGCTTCCACCCAAATCTCTCGGCTGCTATGGCGGCCTGGAAAATCCTGGATCAAATAAAAGGCACGGGTCAGCACGTGATCTTCGGGCACGGGCTCCAGCGGCGGGATATCCAAAGGCCGCGCCAATTGGCGCAACATCCGCCCATTGGGAGAGCTGCCGCCAAACCGCGCTGTGTCCCCATCGCGGGTGTCAAACAAGATCATCCCGCCCGAGCGCAAATAGCGGTTCAGTTTGGCATAGGCCAGATCCGATGGGATCGGCTGATCGGGGCTGATGGCCCAATAGAGAAAAGGGAAAAACGCGATCTCATCGCGCTCTAGATCCACGGCGGTGGGATCGGCTGGCTCGATTGAGGTGCGTTGAAACAGCACCGAACTGAGCCCGCGCAGCCCCGCCTCGCTGACCTGATCCACCCGCGCATCGCCCGTGGTGACATAGGCCAAAGTGACCTCTGAGGTGGCTTGCAGCGCGAATGCCTCGGCCCGGGCATCGCTCTCTTGCGCCTCAAGCGGGCCAACAGGCAGCAGAAAAACCGCAGCCAGTGGCCCGGTAACGGCCTGTTTCCAAGGCATCCGTCCCAAACGGCCCGAGAGCAACAGCGAAGCGATGATATCCAGCGCCAGCAGCACCAGCGCCAGGCTCAAAAGCGCGCCTTTGAAATGGGTTTCTTGATGCAGGCCCAAGCCGCGCAAAACCGTGCCTTCGGGCCACAGCGCCGGGGCCAACACGCTTTCAGCGCCCATCACATTGCGGGCCAAGCGCCGCTCTGCCCCCGCATAAAGCCCTGGGGGCATCTCTGGTCCGAGCGCCTCACCGGCCAAAGCCTCGCCGGTCACCCCGCGCAAATTGCCCGCCTCTTGCAATGCGCCAAAAGCATCCAGCAGTTTTTCCGCTTGCCACATGGTGCCCTCTAGGGCCGCCGCCTCGGGCTGCGCCATGGCGCTTGAGACCGCCAAACGTTCAAGCATTTGCACGAAGAGCCCCGATAGCGGCAGGCTGGACCATTCCGCATTGGCGGTCACATGGAACAAAATGATCTGCCCTGCCCCATGGGATTTGCGGGTCACCAAGGGCGTGCCATCGCTGAGCGCGGCAATGCTGCGATCGGCCAAATCCGGGCCGGGCTGGGCCAAGACCTGCGCGCTGACCACCACATCTTGAGGCAGATCCAGTCCGAAAAATGGTGAGGTTTCAGAAAACGGGCTTAAACGTTTCGGCGCGCCCCAACTCATGGCCCCGCCAACGCTGCGCCCGCCTGCCCGCAACCGCACCGGCATCAAAGGATCTTCGCTGGCGCGGCTGAGATCACTGGCCGCCATACGCGGCCCGGCAAAGCGCAACAGCAGACCGCCCGTCTCGATCCATTCCAACAGCGCGGCGGTTTCTTCATCGGTGACCCGCACCAGATCGGCAAAGATGATCACATCGGGATTGGCTTGCAGCACCTCTAGGACATCACCGGAAATCAGATCCGCGCTCGGGGCCAAAGCGTTTTCCAAATAATGCAGCGGCGAGAGCAATTCGAGCCCTTCGCGATCATCGCGCCCGGCCAAAAGCGCGATCTCGCGGCGGCGCAGCCCATCATCGGCCAAGCTGACCGCCGCAGCTGAACGCAGCCCCGACAGCTCGAACCGGGTCAAACGGTTGCGCAATTCCGGCGGCAGGCTAAGCGCGAATTCAAGCTCTGTCTGCGATGGCAAAAACTGGCTTTGGATTCGGGCCAGCTCGCGTTCATTGCCCGCCGGATCCAGCCCCCGGGCCACCAGTGTGACAAGCCCCGCAGGCCCGGCGCGCGCGCGCAGAGCGCTCAGGCGGATCTCGCCCTCTTCAAACCGGGCTGGACGCAGGGCGAAAATCGGATGGGCGCTTTCGATGATCTCCACCGCGCCGCGCTGCGACAGCGCCGCCAATACCGGTGCCCGCGCCGGATAATCGACCCCATCAGACAGCCACAGCGTGTCAAAGCCCCCCTCTAAGCCCGCCGCCCAGCTTTCAAATTCATCCCCTGGCTGCCAAGGATTGGGCTGCAAGGCCCCAAGCCGCGTCAGCCAAGCATCGGCCGCTTGAAAGGGCAATTCCTCCGGCGGCAGATCCGTGGCCAAAACCACCGCGACAGGACGCCCGGCACGCCCAGCCTCGGTCACGCTGGCCTCGATCCAATCGCGCCTTGTACCCCAATCGCGGGCATCGGCCCAGCTGCCATCGGCCAAAATCAACAGCGGGCCAGAGCCGCCGGTTTCCTCGCGCGGGTTCAACACTGGCCCCGCCAGCCCCAAAATCACTGCGGCAATGGCCAGGCAACGGAGCAAAAGCAGCCACCAAGGGGTTTTATCGCTTTGGCTTTCATCATCGCGCAGCCCCAAAAGCAGCGCCACACCGGGAAAGCGTCTGCGGATCGGCGCGGGCGGCACCGCGCGCAGCAAAAACCACAGGATCGGCAGTGCCAGCAAAGCCAGCAGCAATCCTGGCGCAGTAAAGCCCAATGGGCCCAGGCTCAGCATCAGCGCACCTTCTCCAATGCCCCGAACAACCACAAAAGCGCCGCTTGGGCACTTTCCCCTGTGTGATGGCAATCCACCTGCCAACCGGTAAGCCGGGCCAGATCCGCCAAGCGAGCCTTGCGTTCGGCCAAGCGCTCTAGATAGCGATCCCGCAGCGCCCCGGCCTGCAAGGTTTCATGGCGCAGCCCGCCTCCCATGCTTTCGAACACTGTGCGCCCGTCAAAGGGAAACGCCTCTTCTTCGGGATCCAGCACTTGCAACAACGCCCCGCGCACCCCGCGATCCGCTGCGGCGGTCAGCGCGGCCTCAAGCGGCTCAAGCGGGCCCATGAAATCGGAAATGAACAGCGCACGGGATTTGGGCAGCATCCCGGTGATCTGGGGCGCGCCATAATCCCCGTGCCCCTCCCCTTGGCCGAGCAGCTCAGCAGCCAAGCGCAGCAATTGCAGCTCGCCCCGGCGCGGCGGCACATGGCTTCCGGTCAGGCCCACACGCTCGCCGGCGCGCAGCAGCAAAATCGCCACCGCCATGGCCAATACCCGCGCCCGATCGCCTTTGGGCATATGCCCTTTGGACGCGAAATCCATGGAGCGCGCTTGATCCACCCAGATCACCACGGTTTGCGCCGCCTGCCATTCCTTTTCTCGGATGAAATGGCTGTCCGAGCGGGCCGAGCGCCGCCAATCAATGAGCCGCGCCTCATCGCTGGGCATGGCAGGGCGATATTGCCAAAACTCCTCGCCGGTGCCGGGCCGCCGCCTGCCATGCTCGCCCAGCAGCATGGTGGAGGCCAAATGCTCGGCCTCGGCCATAAGCGGAGGCAAGGGCGCCGCCAGCGCCTCCGCATCGGCGCGAAACCGCGCCTGGGCTTGCCCCGGATCTAAGGTCTCGCCTGCCCGTTGCGGGTCAGAGGCAGCCCGGTCGCTCATGCAGCCGCCTGGCCTTGGGTGATCTGCGCCGCCACTTGGGCGATCACATCATTGAGCCGCGCACCGCGGGCCCGGGCCGCAAAGGTCAATTGCATCCGGTGGGTCAGCACCGGCACAGCCATGCGCATCACATCATCGGCCGAAGGCACCAGCCGCCCTTCCAGCAGCGCTTGGGCGCGCACGGTCAGCATCAAGGCTTGTGCCGCCCGTGGCCCTGGCCCCCAGCTGACACTGTCGCGCACGATCTGGGGCGCGGCCTCTTCTTCGGGGCGGCAGGCGCGCACCAAATCCAAGATCAGCTCCACAATCGCCTCGCCCACGGGCATGCGCCGCAACACGTTTTGTGCAGCCAGCAAATCTGCGGCGGTGAAGACCTGGCTTGATTGCGCCTCTTCCACACCGGTGGTGGCCAGCAAAATCTCGCGCTCTGTGTCCCGGTCCGGGTTATGCACATCAATTTGCACCAAGAACCGGTCAAGCTGTGCCTCGGGCAGCGGATAGGTGCCTTCTTGTTCAATCGGGTTTTGCGTGGCTAGCACATGAAAGGGCAGCTCCAACGGATGGGCTTGCCCGGCAATGGTCACGGATTTTTCCTGCATCGCTTGCAACAGCGCCGATTGAGTCCGCGGGCTGGCGCGGTTGATCTCATCGGCCATGAGCAATTGGCAAAACACCGGGCCTTCGAGAAAGCGGAAAGACCGCGCCCCATCCGGAGCGGTCTCGAGAACCTCAGAGCCCAAAATATCCGCAGGCATCAAATCTGGGGTGAATTGAATACGCGCACCTTCCAGCCCCATCACGGTGCTCAGGGTTTCCACCAGACGGGTTTTGCCCAAGCCCGGCAAGCCGATCAACAGACCATGCCCGCCGCATAGCAGCGCCGCCAGGGTCAGATCCACCACCCGTTCCTGGCCGATAAAGCGCTTGGTGATACTGGCCTTGGCTTGGGCCAACTGATCCCCAAGGGTTTCGATATCGCCCACAAGATCCTCAGTGCCGACCATGACTCGCTCCGCAAATTGGTTATATGTGTATCAAAGACAGATATTCCGGACAGCGCAAATGACAAAATCCGATCCAGCACAAAAGCACGTGAGCCCTGAGGCAAATGACGTGCCCCCACCAAACGCCGATAGCGTGTTGGCCAGCGCCTCGAAGGCCACGAAAAAAGGCCCGCCCCCGGTGCATTTGTGGAACCCGCCCTTTTGCGGCAATCTGGATATGCGCATCGCGCGGGATGGTACCTGGTTTTATGAGGGCACTCCGATCACGCGCCCCGCGCTGGTCAAGATGTTTGCCTCGATCCTGCGCAAGGATGATGATGCCTATTTTCTGGTCACCCCGGTGGAAAAAGTCGGGATCACCGTCGAAGACGCGCCCTTTATCGCCACGGATTTTGAGCGGGCGGGGGATGGTCCGGAGCAATCCATCACTTTTACCACCAATATGGGCGATCAAGTCACCGCCGGGCCAGAGGCCCCTTTGCGCATCGCCCGCAATCCCCAAACCGGTGAACCGGCGCCCTATGTCACAGTGCGGCGCAATTTAGAGGCACGGATTGATCGCAAAAGCTTTTACCGATTGGTGGAACTTTGCGCGCCGCGCACCCAAGATGGGGTGGAACAATTCGGCCTGAGCTCGCAAGGCGCATTCTTTGCTTTCGCGGAGATGGAAGAGCTGGTCTGAACAAGGCGGCGGGCAACGGGCCTACGATTACGATAAGCCTCTTTTTTCACCACCTTTTGCGGGCCTGTCCGGTCACGGCTGACCTGACATTAACCTAGCGTAAATTCGCCGTTAGAAATGAGGGGCGGCCCTCTCAGCCGCATGATTAACGTTAGGTCAATCTAATAATCCTTTACGCTGAGTACAGCGGTTGCGCCTTGCCAGATTATCGGGCCCGCCGAGAAACCAGATTGCTTTAAACCAGACCAATTTAAGGAATGACATTGATGTTCTATCGTCTCAGCGCCGCCTTGGCTGCGGCCTTTTTTGTTGCGCCTAGCCATCAGGCCATCGCCGCCCCTGTTACCAGCGCTATTTTCCTCGCGGTTGATGGCTCGGGCAGCATTTCCTCTTCGGAATTCGCTTTGCAAATCCAAGCCTATGAAACATTGCTGGGCGGATTGCCCAGCGATGGCAGCATCGCGGTTGGTGCCGTACAATTCGCCAGCAGCAATAGCGTGATCTATCCGCTAACCGTGATCGACAGCGCCGCTGCTGTGACCGCTTTGACCGATTCCTTCGCCACTACCTCTCAGCTTGGTGGCAACACCGATATTGCCGGGGCGATCGATTATTCTGCGGCAGAACTCACAAGCTCCACGGATTTTAGCTGCTCAGAAATGGACGTGACCTGCCTCATAGATGTTTCGACCGACGGCTTTCAGACCGTTTCAGGCGATCCCGACGCCGCCGCAATCGCCGCCGTCGCAAGCGGTGTGGCTCAAGTAAATTGTCTTGGTGTCGGCTCTGGAGCAAATTGTGGGTTCATCGCGGGCACGGACAGCTTTGCCATTCTCGCCGATAGCTTCGATGATTTCGAAATGGCCTTGGCCACCAAATTGGCAGACGAAGGGATTTTGCCGCCAAACCCCATGCCAGCGGTCCCTTTGCCAGCGCCAGTGATGCTGCTGGGCGCTGGGGTTATGGGCTTGTTTGGCCTGCGCTTTGGCCGCCGCAAAGCCTGATGCCCCGCAATAAAGCAATCAAAGGCGTGCGCTGTGCGCCTTTGATCAAGGAAATGCCCAACACGGTGCAGTTGCAACCGGCGCAATCGCACAATCTTTAGGCGTATTGTTTACGATGCGTTAGTATTTGGACGCATCTCACCAATGCGTGAGTTATTTCTTGACCCATGCGCCCCCATGAGCAAAGCGTTAGTTGTTAATAGTATATTAGAATTTCGCAAAACTTGTTCAAGCGATTTCAAAATGACGAGTTCAACACGATTAAGTTGCTATCAGGGCAGGAGATTTTCTTTATGTTTTTTCGTACGACCTTAGCGCTTGCTGCTGCGCTATTCGTAGCGCAGACGGAAAAGGCCCAGGCCGTTCCCGTTGAAACCGCTGTGATGCTGGCCATTGATGGCTCGCCCAGCATTTCCCAGGCCGATTTCGATCTGCAAATCGATGCCTATGAAACGCTGCTAGGGCTGGCCCCGACTGATGGCAGCGTTGCCATTGGGGTGATCCAATTCGCAGCCTATCCCCAGGTGGTCTATCCCCTGACCCAAATCGACAGCGCCGCCGATCTTGACGATCTGACCACCGCTGTGGGCGACACTGATAAATTGGGCGGCCCGCTTTTGCTGACCAATATCAGCCCGGCCATCAGCCTGTCCTCGGCCTATCTGCTGGGCAGCTATGATTGCAAAAGCGATGCGGTGGATTGCTTGATCGATGTGTCCACCGATGGGTTTAACACCGGCTTGGTCCCCCCGAAAGTGGCGGCCAGCCTCTCTGTCATCGCAGGTGTGGATCAGGTGAATTGTCTCGGCCTAGGCCGTATCTCCAATTGCCGCTTCATCGCGGGCGAGGGCTCCTTTGCGGTGACCGCCAGCAGCATCGGCGATTTCGCCGATACCCTACGCACCAAATTGGAGCGTGAAGGCGTGATCGAACCTGTGCCGCTGCCAGCGCCGGTGATGCTGCTGGGTGCCGGTGTTCTCGGGCTCTTTGGTCTGCGCTTTCGCCGCACGGCCTAAACCACCACGCACAACACAAAAAAGGCGCGCTCATCTGGGCGCGCCTTTTGCTGTGCACAGATCTTCGCCCCGTCAGACCGTGTAGAAAAACTCTTCACGGGCGATCTTTCCGTCGCGCATGGTATAAATCGCCACTTCTTCCATGGGCATCTCATTGCCGCTGGCTTTCTCACGCATCACGGATTTGAAAATCAGCGCGAAGCGATCAGCGCCATGGAGAAAGGGCCCTTCGATCTCGCCCGAGACGAACTCCATATTCTCATTCCACCACGCATGTTTGGCTTGGATCGCTGCAAGCCCCACTGCCTCGGCGCTGTCTGCTCCCGGCATCACCGCAGCCTCGACCGAGACACAGTCAGGCGCATAATGTTCCGCCAGCAGCGCATCGGTTTTATCTTCCTCATTGGCGCTTTTCACCAGCGCGGCCAGATCCGTTAGCTCCATCTCTTCCCCCTTGCGTTCGCTTAATGTTCCACACCCTCGCATATGCGCGTAACAGTTTAAAGACAAATCACCGCGCAGCACTTCTTACCTATATTGGGTCGGTTCACAGCCTTTACAGGTCGCAATGGCGGGCTTTGAAACGCAAGGATTTTGCATATTTACTTTGCCACAAAGCCCGCCGGATCTCTGCCAGCCCCTTGCGAGTTGGCCAGAACCGGTCAACAAACACCAACCCGTCACCAAAGGATCCCGCCTTGACCAGCTCTGATCCCCTTGTTGTTTTCACCCCATCGGGCAAGCGCGGCCATTTTCCGCCAGGCACACCGGTTTTGACCGCAGCGCGGCAATTGGGGGTGGATCTTGAAAGCGTCTGTGGCGGGCGCGGGATTTGTTCGAAATGCCAGATCACCCCAGGCGAAGGGGATTTCCCCAAACATGGGATCACCGTCGGGGCGCAAGCGCTTTCCCCCTGGAATGCGGTGGAAGAACGCTATGCGCAAAAGCGCGGCCTGAAGCCAGGGCGGCGTTTGGGGTGCCAAGCATTGATCCAAGGCGATCTGGTGATCGATGTGCCTGCGGAAAGCCAAGTGCATCGCCAGGTGGTGCGCAAAGCCGCCAGCGCGCGAGCGATCCAGATGGATCCGGCCACGCGGCTGGTGGCGGTTCACGTGCCCGAGCCGGATATGGACGAGCCCAGCGGCGATTTTGAACGGCTGGAGGCTGCGTTGCGCGCCGCCGGGCATTTGGGCGATGCGCCTTTGGGCGCGGAATTGCGGGTGCTGCAAAAACTGCAACCATGCCTGCGCAAAGGCGGGTGGGAGATCACCCTAGCGCTTTACCGCCCGCGCGAGGATCGCCCGGCCCAGATCCTTGATCTATGGCCTGGCTTTTACGATGGCCCGCTATGCGGTTTGGCCATTGATCTGGGCTCCACCACCATCGCCGCCCATCTTTGCGATCTGCGCGATGGGCAGGTTTTGGCCTCGGGCGGGGTGATGAACCCGCAGATCCGCTTTGGCGAGGATCTCATGAGCCGGGTCTCTTACGCCATGATGAACCCTGGCGGGGATCAAGAGATGTGCGCCGCTGTGCGCGCCGCGCTGAACGATTTGGCGGAAACTGTTGCAACCGAGGCAGGCCTCTCGCCAGATGCGATTTTCGAGGCGGTGATCGTGTGCAACCCGGTGATGCATCATTTGCTGCTGGGCATTGATCCGGTGGAGCTGGGCCAAGCGCCCTTTGCCCTGGCCACATCCGGCGCTCTTACCCTTTGCGCACGCGATCTGAATCTGAGCGCGCTTAACCCTGGCGCCCAAGCCTATTTGCTGCCCTGTATCGCCGGGCATGTGGGGGCCGATGCGGCTGCGGTGGTGTTGTCGGAAGAACCCCATAAGGCCGAGACCCTCACCTTGGTGGTGGATGTGGGCACCAATGCTGAGATTGTCTTGGGCGATCAGACCCAGGTTCTGGCCTGTTCCTCGCCCACAGGGCCCGCCTTTGAAGGGGCGCAAATCTCTTCTGGTCAGCGCGCCGCGCCGGGCGCGATTGAGCGCATCGAAATTGACCCGATCAGCAAAGAGCCGCGCTTTCGCGTGATCGGCTGCGATCTGTGGTCGGACGATCCAGGCTTTGCCGCGGCCAGTGCCGCCACAGGCATCACCGGGATTTGCGGGTCAGGCATTATCGAAGCGGTTGCGGAAATGCGCTTGGCGGGGCTGCTGGACCCGTCAGGGCTGATCGGCTCGCCGGCGCAAACCGGCAGCGAACGCATGCTCCAAGACGGGCGCACCTGGTCTTACCTGATCTATGATGGGCGCGCGGCAGATGGGCCGCTGATCAGCGTCACCCAAGGGGATGTGCGCGCCATCCAATTGGCCAAATCTGCGCTATATGCCGGGGCGCGGCTATTGATGGATGAAATCGGCACAGACCGGGTCGACCGGGTGGTGCTGGCCGGGGCGTTTGGGGCGCATATCTCGCCCAAACATGCGATGATTTTGGGCATGATCCCCGATTGCCCCTTGGATCACGTGATCTCGGCGGGCAATGCCGCTGGCACCGGCGCGCGCATCGCCCTATGTGATCGAAAAGCACGCAGCGAGATCGAGACCACAGTGGGCAACATCACCAAGATTGAAACCGCCGTCGCCCCGCGCTTTCAAGAGCATTTCGTCAATGCCAATGCCCTGCCCCATGCCACGGACCCTTTTCCCGAGCTCAGCAAATTGGTCGCTCTGCCCGAGGTGAGTTTCAACACCAATTCCGAGCGCCCCAGCCGTCGGCGGCGGCGCTCAAACTAGGCTCTGATGTTTTCCAGCTGCATATGGGATGGGCGGGCGCAGCTGCATGGCCCCGATCGCAGCCGGATGCTGATCGCGGCGGCCTATGGCCGGGCCTCGGCGGGCTTTGATCTGTGTCTTGATCCCGAAGATGACGCCCTGCCCGCAGGGCTGGTTTTTGGCCCCGCATTGCAGGACCCGCGATTGATCACCCGCAGCGGCGGCAGCACCGGCCAGCCCAGGCGCATCCTGCGCAACCAAGCCTCTTGGGCGGCCTCTTTTGACGTGATGGCAAAGCTTTATGATCTGAGCCCGGCGGATCGTTATGGGATTTTGGGAGATCTGTCCCATTCCTTGAGCTTTTACGCCTTGGCCGAGGGGCTGCATTTGGGCGCGGATGTGCATCTTAGCCTTGCCCCGCGTCCCGCGGCCATGGCCCAGCTTTTATCCGGGGCCGAAATCACAGTGCTTTATGCCACCCCTACCCAATTGCGGGCCTTGGATATGGCGTTGCCAGCGGGGCAATCTTTTCCCTCGGTCCGGGCGCTTTTTGCTGGGGGCGGGCCATTTGATGGGGCGGCTGGACGGGCGGTTTTGGCGCGTTTTCCCAAGGCACAGCCGGTGCTTTTTTATGGCAGCTCTGAAACCAGTTTTCTGACCATCGGCCCGCCCCGCGAAGATGGCAGTGCCGACGCCTTCCCTGGTGCTGATCTCGTGGTTCAAGCCCCTGATGGTCAGCGCGGGCTGCTTTGGGCCGGGGGGCCTTATTTGGCCCATGCTTATGGCAAGGGGGATCCAGGGCCCGCCCCGCGCCGCGATGCCCAGGGGCGCATCGCTTTGGGGGATGAGGCCATGCGCTTGCCCCAAGGGCGGCTGCGGCTTTTCGGGCGTGGCAGCGCGATGATCACCATCGCAGATCGCAATGTCTTTCCCGCCGCAGTGGAGGATTGGCTTTTGGCGCAGCCAGGGATCGGCCATGCGGCGGTCCTGCCGCGGCTGGATGCGTTGCGCGGGCACCGGCTAGAGGCGGCAATTTGCTGGGACGGGGGCGATCTGAGCCGCTTGCGCGCGGATCTGCGCCGCGATCTTGGCCAGCACGCCACCCCGTCGCGGATCCTCGAGCTGCCCGATTGGCCCCTGCTGCCCTCGGGCAAAACCGATCTGGCGCAATTGCGCCGGGCGCTAGAGCTATGACCGGGGCGGTGGTGCTGGCGGCCTGCCGCGCGCCGGTCTGCCCCAGTGGCGGCGGCTTTGCCCATCTGTCCCTGGAAGAGATCGCAGGCCCAGTGATCGCGGATTTGCTGACCCGCGCCGATATTGCGCCAGAGGCGGTGGAGGAATTGATCCTGGGCAATGGGCTGGGCGCCGGGGGCAATCCGGCCCGGCGAGTGGCCTTGGCCGCCCAATTGCCTGAACGGGTCGCGGGGCTGTCGATTGACCGGCAATGCGCCTCGGGGCTGGATGCGCTACGCTTGGGCGCGGCCATGATCATAAGCGGGCAAGCCAAGCTGGTGATCGCAGGCGGGGTGGAAAACCATTCGCAACGGCCCATCCGCCAGCATCGCGCCAGCGGCACCCCCTATGAACAAGCCCCGTTCACCCCCTGGCCCGACCGCGATCCAGACATGATCACAGCCGCAGCGGATTTGGCCGCCCGCCAGGGCCTGAGCCGCGAAGAGGCCGATGCCTATGCCATCGCCAGCCATGGCAAAGCCCTGGCTGCCCACGCTCGGCTGCGCGGCGAGATCACCCCCATCGCGGGCATCACCGCAGATCCTTTCACCCGTGCCCTGCGCCCGGCACTTGCCGCCCGCGCCCGCGCACTCAGCGGAGGAATCACCCCAGCCAATATGGCAGTGGCCGCTGATGGGGCTGCATTTTGCCTGCTCGCCTCCGCCGATATGGCGCGCAAGGATAGTGTCGCCATCCTCGCCAGCGCCAGCCTTGGGGCTGATCCGCAAATCCCGCCTTTGGCCGCTTTGCCCGCCATTGAGGCGGTGCTTGCCCAAAGCGGGCTGCGCCCTGATGATCTGGCCGCAGCCGAGGTGATGGAGGCTTTCGCAGTGCAAGCGCTGGCCACGATCCAGGCCGCCGGGCTTGATCCAAAGATCGTGAACCCGGCGGGCGGAGCTTTGGCCCGCGGTCATCCCATCGGGGCCTCTGGCGCTATCGGCGCGGTGCGCGCGGCGCATGAGGCCCAGGCCCGCCAAGGCCCGGTGCTCACCACCATCCCCGCCGCGGGCGGGATCGGAAGCGCGATGATCTTTGCCCCACTTTAGCGCGCCGCTACGGCCGCAGTTGCACGGTCCAGCGCCGCGGCCATATGGCCTGCGGTTTGCGCCCATTGGGGCAGCAAAGCCCCGGCCTGATGCGCCGCCCTTTGTGCAGCGTCATAAGCCACGTGATCTGTGAGCAGCTGCCGCAGGGCCGCCGCAAAAGCCGCCACATCATCGGTGGGCACCAAAGCCCCGGCATCCGCTGGCACCGTGTCGGGAATAGCGGTATTGTTGCAGCTCACAATGGGCAGGCCATGGCTGAGCGCTTCGGCAAAAACCATCCCATAACCTTCAAGCCGCGTGGCCAAGGCAAAGATCCGCGCCTGGCGATACAGCTCTGACAAACGGGCCTCCGTGACCTCGCCCAAAAATCGAATGCGCCCGCCCAAACCCGATTGCGCCACCTGCGCCTCAAGGGCGGTCGCGGTCGCCGCGTCCCGCCTCGCCCCAGCAATCGCCACATGCCAAGGCAAATCCGTGATCTGGGCCAGCGCTTTGATCAAAACGTCATGGCCTTTGCGCGGCACCAATGTGCCCACGGACAAGATCAAGGGAGGGTCTTGGGGGCGTTGCGGTCCTGCTGGGCGCGGCACACCGGGTAAAGCGATTGTGATCTTTTCCCCTGGCACGCCATAATGCGAGATCAAATCCTGCTTGGTGCGGGGGCTGGGCACCACCACCTGAGCAGCGCGGACAAGATTGCGTGTTTCGGTGGCTTTGAGCCAAGCGGCGCGCTGCGCCGAAAGCCCGGTTTCCAATGCCAGGGGATGGTGGATCATTGCCACAAATGGCGCGCGGATCTGAGCGAAATGCTCAGCCGGCATGGCGCCCACAAGAAACCCATCCAAAATCAGAGGGATATTCGCGTCGCAGCCTGCAAGGATCGCTGCGGTGTTGCGGATCTCTTGGGGCGTTGGGTCGGGAAAGCCTGCTGCAATGCGCAACAAACGCACAGGACGCCCAAGGCGGCGCAGATGCAGCAGCACTTGCTTCTCGTAGATATATCCCCCGGTGCGGGTTTCTGGATCACCGGGAACCACAAATGTTGCAGAATTCGTTATCATATGTGCCTTAGGGGCCTATTCTTGACTGTTTTTACGGCATATTTCCGCCGAGCACCAAAATGTCACTACGTCCTGCCAAAAAACTACGCTAGATCACTTCCTTAATCTGCGGGTCACGGGCCCGCTGAGTCTTGAGTCGTTTACGACGCTATTGAGTACCTATGAATGAAAGACACTGCATTGCCTGATACGGCCACGGCCCTGCCCCGCGAGATTGTTGCACCCGGACCAATTATTTCCAAGCCCACTCCGACCTTTTTGCGCGCTCGGCGCTTTGTGTTTTTCACCTTGGTCTTCACCACAGTGGCCGGACTGGTCTGGGCCATGCTGCATCTGATGAGCTATGGCGGCGGCATCACCCTGATCGAATGGGGCATGTTCCTGGCCTATGTGGCCACCCTGCCTTGGCTGGCGATCGGGTTTTGGAACAGCGTTATCGGCTTTGTCATCGATTGGCTCAGCAAAGACCCTGGCAGCTATGTGAACCCGGCCTTAGCCCATGGGCGCAGCGATGCCCCAATCCGCAGCCGCACCGCGTTGGTCATGGCTGTGCGCAACGAAGATGTGCAAGAGAGCATTCGCCGGTTTGAACGGATCCAATTGGGCCTGAACCGCACCGCCTATGCAGATCGGTTCGAATTTCACCTGCTCAGCGACACCAATGGCCCGGCCATCGCCAAAGCCGAAGAACATGCGGTGGACGCCTGGCGCGCGCGCTCGCCCGATGCGGTGATCCATTATCGCCGCCGCGAGGATAATAAAGGCTTCAAAGCAGGCAATATTATGGAATTCCTCGAGCGTTGCGGCGAGGATTATGATTACTATCTGCCCTTGGATGCAGACAGCTTGATGGGGGCATCGGCAATCTTGCGCTTGGTGCGGGTGATGGAAGCCTGCCCCGAGATCGGGATTTTGCAAGGTTTGATCGTGGGCACGCCCTCGCGCACCTTTTTCACCCGCGCCTTTCAATTCGGCATGCGCAATGGGATGCGGTCTTACACGCTGGGCTCCTCCTGGTGGCAAGGCGATTGCGCCCCCTATTGGGGCCATAACGCGCTGATCCGCACCAAAGCCTTTCGCGACAACTGCCACCTGCCCCATATTGAGGGCAGCGGCCCGCTATCGGGGCATATCCTGTCCCATGATCAGGTCGAAGCGGTGCTCATGCGCCGGGCAGGCTATGAGGTGCGGGTGCTGCCGGTTGAAGATCAAAGCTTTGAGGATAACCCGCCGAGCTTGCCGGATTTCATCATCCGCGAATTGCGCTGGTGCAATGGCAATTTCCAATATCTGCGCTTGCCCAAGCTCCATGGGGCACCTGTGGTCAGCCAGATCCAGCTTTGGCTATCGATCCTGATGTATGCGGCCTCGCCCGCCTGGTTCTTGTTTTTGATCCTCACCGCGGTTCTCGCCAGCACGGGCAATCAGATCGGGGCGGTGCCGCCAGCCCAGGGGCTATCGCTTTTTGCGGCGATCATGGCCTTTAATCTCATGCCAAAATTCATGGGCCTGGCCCAGATCCTGGTGAGCCGCGAGAAATCCGCGCGCTATGGCGGCCGGCTGCGGGTGTTTGCAGGCGGGATTTGCGAGGCCATTTTCGGCATTCTCATTGCCCCTGCTGTGGCCTTTTCGGTGACGATCTTCATCATCGGCATGTGCTTTGGTCATCGCATGCGTTGGAATGCGCAGCAGCGCGATCTGACCCGTTTGGGCTGGGGCGAGGCGGCCAAAGCGCTTTGGCCGCAAACCTTGGCCGGTCTGGTGGTTTTGTTCACCGTCGGGTCCGCGAGCCCTTGGGCCTTGCTCTTTGCTGCGCCGGTGGTGATCTCCTTAGCCGGGGCGGTTCCCCTGGCAGTGCTCAGCACCAATCCCAGCTTGGGGGCCTGGTCGCGTAAAATCGGGCTTTTTGACACGCCCGAGGATCGCGCCGCCGCCGAGATCGCCTTTGACACGGTTGACAGCCCGGCAAAAGCCGCCACGCTTTAAGGAACATTCACCCCGCGTGAGGAGGATCCCATGCGCCGTATTGTTCAACGCCTTTGCCTTGCCTTGGCCCTGGCCCCGCTTGCCACTGGGGCCTGGGCAGATCCTGCCCGCTATGTGATTGATCGCGACCACACGGTGGTAGCGTTTTTGGTCAAGCATATTGGGTATGCCAATGCCCTCGGGCGCTTTACCGATATCTCGGGCAGCTTCACCTATGATGACACGACCCAAGAGCTGTCCGATCTGAGCGTGCGCATTGGCGCGGCCAGTGTGCAAAGCGATCACGAGGCCCGCGATGGCCATGTTCGCGGCGCTGATTTCCTCAATGCCGAGGCCTTTCCCGAGATCCTGTTCACCGCCGATGGGGGCATTCCCAGCTCTGACAGCACCGGTGTGGTGGCAGGGGAGTTAACGCTGCTTGGGCAAAGCCTGCCTTTGAGCCTGGATGTGACCTTGAATAAAATCGGCGCGTATCCTTTTGGCCATAAGAAAGAGACTTTGGGCATCAGCGCCCGCGCCCAGGTGCAGCGCAGCGCCTATGGCATGGATTATGCGGTGGCCGGGGATATCGTTGGCGATATGGTCGATGTCATCATCGAGATGGAAGCCATCCGCGAAGAGTAAAGGGCGCTCCCGCCCGTCATCGCCCCTATCGGGGCTCTTCCCGTTGGGCCCGGCCAGGCGCTGCGCGCCTGGGTGATGGGGCCTCTGGCATGTGGTCTGCCCCCATGGCAGGAAGAGGCATGACACCAAAGACATGGATCGCCCTGCATTGGGGAGAAAACGCTTTAGAGGCCTGGCAGATGCACGGGCCTCGCATGGAAGCCACCCGCCGAAGGGCTTTGCCAGAGATTGCGGATGCCCCGCAGGCCATTTCAGAATTGCTTGCCCCTTGGCACAGCCCGCAACAGCCGCTGGATGTGATCGCGTGTGGCTTGCCCCCGGGCTTGCGGGCCCAAGATACCATGCTCGCCGTGCCCGCGAAGGTTTTGCAGCTGCCCCTCTGCCAAGAGCCCAGCCCGGCCACAGGCCTGCGGCTTTGGGCGCTGCCGGGGCTTTGTCAGAAAGAGCCCGCAGATCTCATGGGGGCCGGGGCCGCGCAAATCGCTGGGTTTCTCTCCCTTGCGCCGGAATATGACGGGGTGCTGTGCTTGATCGATGATCAAAGCTGCTGGGCGCATATCTCCGCCGGTGAAGTGGTGAGCTTTCGCAGCACCATGACCCCCGCCCTATTGCAGCTATTGAGCACGCATCCGCGTTTGCAACCGGCGATCACTGGCGAGGGTTGGGACGCTTCGAGCTTTGCCCAAGCGGTGGAGGACGGGATCGCCCATCCGCAACGCTTAAGCGCGCAGCTTTCCGGGCTGCATGCTGGGGCGGTATTGACCGGATCTGAACCCGCCCAAACCCGCGCCCGATTGGCCGGGCTGTTGATCGGAGCCGAATTGGCCGGGGCCAAACCCTATTGGCTCGGCATGCCGGTGGCGGTGATCGGACCGAGCTCTCCCGCGGATGCTTATGCCAGCGCCTTGGCCCAGCAGGGTGTGGCCGTGAGCCGCGCGGAAAGCGAGACAATGCTGCTGGCCGGACTGTACCAGGCCTGGTGGACGCGGCTGCCCGCCTAAACCCGTTGCCCTTGAAATCCTCGGCCCGCTTGGTGAGATTGGCCAAACCCCGCAGCAGGAGACACCGCAATGGCCTCTATGACCCCCGGCATCCAATTGGCTGGCCATTTGCCCGATGGGCGGGCGGTGCAGCGGGTGGTGCTGAGCGATGGCACCTTATCCGTAGCGCTGCTGAGCTTGGGCTGTGTGTTGCAAGATCTGCGCCTGGCGGGGGTGGCCCATAGCCTAACCTTAGGCAGCGATGAAATCGCCGCATATGACGGGGCCATGCGCAGTTGCGGCGCGCTGATGGGGCCAGTGATCAATCGCATTTCCGGCGGCGCCGCCATGCTGAACGGAAAAAACTACGCGTTTGAGCGCAACCAGGATGGGCAGCATACCCGCCATAGCGGCAGCGCCGGCACCAACCGAAAAATCTGGGAAATCGGTGCCCATAATGACACCAGCGTCACATTTGAAACCAGCCTACACGCTGGAGAGGGCGGCTTTCCCGGCAATCGCGTGGTCGCCGCAAAGTTTCATCTGCCTCAACCTGGCACATTAGAGATGCAAGTGACCGCAACCACTGATGCGCCCACATGGATCAATTTCGCCAATCACAGCTACTGGAACCTGGACGGGACCGAAACCTATGCGGACCACCGGCTAGAGATTGCCGCCGCGCGCTATTGCGTGCCTGGGCCGGGGGATTTGGTCACCGGCGAAGTGCTGCCGGTGGAAGAAAGCCCCTATGATTTCCGCACCCCGCGGGAATTGCATCCGGGCCAAGACCCAAAGCTGGATGTCAATCTATGCCTAGCGGGTCGCCGCCGCGCGCCGCAGCATGTGCTCTCCCTGACCGGTACAAGCGGCGTGCAAATGCAAATGGAGACCAGCGAGCCAGGGCTGCAAATCTATGACGGCGCGAAATTCGACGATGCGGGCGCGCCGGGGCATGATGGGCGCAGCTATGGGGCCTACGCGGGGCTCGCGATTGAGGCCCAAGCCTGGCCCGACGCCCCCAATCAGCCGCAGTTCCCTTCCATTGTTGAGCGCCCGGAGCGGGCGTATAATCAACTCACGCGCTGGCATTTTTCCCTGCCCTGAGTCGCGTTCACTTCTGACCCCAAGAGAACCCGATGAAAAAGACCGTGTTGTTCCTAAGTGCCCTGAGCCTTCTGGGGGCCTGTGGCGGCGGTGGCGGCACCCTTTTACCTGTGCCACCAGCCCCTCCGTCAGAGCCCGCACCGCAAACCGATAATGGCTATTTGGTTTCGAACGAATTGCGTAAAGACAATTCTGGAGCGGTCATTGCTGGCCCGACCGGCGAAATTTCTAAAGGTGCTTTGTCGCAAGATGCGAACGGCGCTCTGAAAGTGAATGGCGAAGTTTTGGCTTCAGAGTTTGTTAGGGGACAGGAATTGCGTCATACGACTTATGGCCACTGGCAAAAACTCGATGATGTCAGCGTTAGTGAGGTATATGCCAGCTACGGTGATGTCACACCAGCTTCTGACCTACCCGATGAAGAAGCCAGCTATTTAGGCATATCAAGAGGCTACGTTCGGGATAACGCTGACGAAATACTCGCGCGAAGCGCGTCGGCTGTTCGGGTTGATGTTCGAAATGGTTTTCGCGATGTAACGATTGATAGTAGCACGACGGCTGTTACAGACTTGAACAGTCAAATCACAAAGCTCAACCCAGCATATGATTTCACGGGCAAAGGCCAGATCACGGGGTCTGGTTTTGAAATGCGCATCCAAAACAACGACGCAGCGCTGGATCTGTCTGGCACGACCCAGGGCCAGTTTTATGGGCCCAATGCCGAGGAAGTCGGCGGTGTCTTCAAAATGACAGGCACCAATGGCTCTGCTTATGTCGGCTCTTTTGGGGCAACGCGCTGAACTCAGCCCTTGAAAGCGTCCCCAGATGCAAGCGGCAAGGCCTCTAGAAAACGGTCCTTGCCGCCTGCCTTGCCCTAGCGCAAGGCAAGGCTGGCTGCATTGTTCTTCTTTGGCTGCACGCGTATGAACAGGGGACAGGGGCGGCGGTATACTGGCGTTACAATCTGATCAAAACAGAGCGGCCGTTATTGGTACGGGGTGAGGACATGATGCGTAAATCTGTATTAGCAGTGGGTTTGGTGAGTATTCTTGGCGCTTGCGGCGGCGGTGGAGGCGGCGGCGGCAGCGTGGGCCCTATTGTCCCCCCAGAACCACCTGTAGAGCCAAATGGCCACTCCTCAACCGTGGGCCTGAGCCGAGACGCTGATGGCAACATCTCTGCGGTGACCTTCCGCGGGGTCGAGGAAAACCTGCTATCGCTTAACGATGATGATCAGTTGCTCAACAATGGCGAAGTGATCGCCGAAGACGTGGCCTTTTTGGCAGAACTCGAACATTCGAATTTCGGCATGTGGACCCGTGACACTGGCAAAAGACCAAGTGTGACTGTGGCCGCTTTTGGTGACATCACTCCAAGCGATGGCCTGCCCTTAGAAGATGCCCGCTATGAGGGGCAATCCACCGGCATCGTGCAAAACAATGTCTTGGGCGTCACCGATACCACGGTGTCTACCATGACCGTCGAAGTGACCAATGGCTTTCGCGATATCGCCATTGAAAGCAGCGACACGCGCTTTACCGATATCAACAATACCGGCCAAGACAACCTGCCGCGCAATTACGATTTCAAAGGCCAGGGCAAAATCTCGGGCACCGGCTTTACCACCCAAGTGGTTAACGCCCCAGGTGAGTTGAATATCAGCGGTCGGGTGATGGGGAATTTCTATGGCCCTAATGCCGAAGAAGTGGGCGGCGTGTTCAAATTGACCGGCTCGGAAAAATCCACCTATCTCGGCTCTTTTGGCGCTGCGCGCTAACCCTTGAGCTTTCTGGCCCGCCCGCGCTGCCAGTTTTCGCGCGGGCGGCCTCATATTCGTGATCAGATGAAAACATCCCTTCTTGCTTTGCTGTTCGGCCTTGCGGCTGTTTTCGGCCATGCTGCGCCTTTGCGCGCGGAAACCGCGCCTGTGCCAAGCCCGCAAATCGCGCGCGCTTTGCAAATCGAAGAGCAGTTTTTGACCGGGCTTGCGGCGCTCGATGCCGGGCAAGCGGATCAAGCCATCGTGATCTTTCAAGACATCCTGGCGCAAAACCCGGATCTGATCCGCGTGCGTTTGGAACTGGCGCGGGCCTATTTCATCGCCGAGCGTTGGCAACGGGCTCGGTCGGAATTTTTTGCGGTGCTCTCTGCGGATCTGCCCGAAAGCGTGCGCCAGAATGTGCTGCGCTTTATTCGCGCCATCGATGCAAGGCGGGGCTTTGATTGGGATCTCAGCATTGCTTTGGCCCGGTTTGGCGATACCCGCGCCTTTCGCTCTGACACGCTTGATCTGCAATTTGGCGATGCGGTGCTGCCCTTTACCTTGGCGCGCAATTCCGACACGCAATTGGGGCTTGATATCGTCGGGGCCGCGCAACTGCGCCGTTCGCTGGGCGAATTTGGCGGCGCGGCGGTGCTGGGATTTGGCGAGGCATTCGTGGATCTCGATGCGGCCGAGGATCGCGCCTTTCGCGACAGCCGAGTTGGCTTGCGCTTCGGTGCCCAAACCGCTGGTGCAAACCTGACCACCTCCCTGGCGTTGCGCGCAGATCGCCGAGACCTGCGAGACCGCCATTGGGAAAATCGCTTCGGCATTGAAGCCGCCCTAGAGCGGCGCAGCGCCACGGGCGGGTCCGTCTTTGCTGGGCTCACCGCTTTGGCCGTGGATCACCGGGCCATGCCCGATCTCGATGGGGCCTCCACCACCTGGCAGATTGGGGCGCGGCAGTCTTTGGGCGGACGCGCAGTGCTTGGCCTGGCCGCCTTTGGGGAACATCGCCGGGTGGATGCGGGGTTTGAAGGCTATGATACCTATGGGCTGCGCCTTTTTGGTCGGCTCAATGCCCGCTATGGGCTGCAAATCGAACCTTCGCTGTCCTGGTCGCGCAAAGCCTATTTGGAGCGCAACCCGGTCTTTACTGGCAATCCCGATGAAAGCCGCTGGTATGCGACGCTGCGGGTAGAAAAATCCGATCTGTTCCTGGCCGGAGCCTTCTCACCGTTTTTATCCGTGGATTATGAATGGGTCGAAAGCGGGATCGAGGCGTTCAGTTTTGAGGATGCCGGGGTGCAGATCGGTCTGAACCGGCAGTTTTGATCCCGATCGGATCAGCCCGACAAAACCGCCGGGCTGACCCTCAGCGAAGCTAGCGCGCGGCCCCTTCGCGATACCAAGCCACGATCATCTCGCGCTCTTCCTGTTCCATCCAAGACAGATTGCCCGGCGGCATGGCATGGGTCACACCCGATTGCAGGTAGATTTCCTTGGCATGGGTGGCCACGGCATATTCCGTATCCAGCCGCACCCCTTTGGGGGCATGGGTGATGCCTTCCCAACCGGGATCTTCGGAATGGCACATGGAGCAGCGCCCCATGACCACGCCGGCCACCTCTTCAAAGCTCTCGACCTCCGCAAAACGAGCCTGAGCAGGCCGCAGATCCGATACCTCGCTGTCATAAGTACCGCCACGATGGCTGAGCGGGCCAACCGACAAGGCCACAATCGCCAAGAACAGCGCCGCCGTGAGCCCCCAGGTCCACCAGAGCATGCCTTTGCGCGAATGCATGCTGTTGAAAAAATGGCGGATGGTGACGCCCATCAGGAAAACCAGCGAGGCGATCAACCAGTTATAGTCGCTGGCAAAGGCCAAGGGGTAGTGGTTGGAGAGCATCAAGAACAGCACTGGCAGCGTTAGATAATTGTTATGGGTGCTGCGCTGTTTCGCGATGATGCCATATTTCGGATCCGGAGTGCGCCCGGCCTTTAGATCAGCCACCACAACTTTTTGGTTGGGAATGATCACGAAAAACACATTGGCGGACATGATCGTGGCGGTGAAAGCCCCCAGATGCAGCAGCGCTGCGCGCCCGGAAAACACCTGGGTATAGCCCCAAGCCATGGCCACCAGGATCACATAAAGCCCGATCATCAGCTTAGTGTTATCGGTGCCAAAGGGGGATTTGCAGATCCGGTCATAGGCCAGCCAGCCGAAAACCAGCGAGCCCAGCGAAATGGCCACCGCCGCCCAAACCGGCAGATCCGCCACATTCGGATCAATCAGATAAAGCTCTGCCCCGAGGTAATAGACCAAGATGAGCATGGCAAAACCCGACAGCCAAGTGCTGTAGCTTTCCCATTTGAACCAGATCAGATCCTCGGGCATACCTTCGGGAGCCACTTGGTATTTTTGCAGGTGATAAAACCCGCCCCCATGGACCTGCCATTCATCCCCGGCCACACCGGCGGGCAGCCCCCCGTGACGGCGCAATCCCAGATCAAGCGCGATGAAGTAAAAGGACGAGCCAATCCAGGCGATGCCTGTGACCACATGGATCCAGCGCACAGCAAATTCGACCCAACTTTCAACCAAAACCAAATCCCACATCACTTAGCTCCCCCGATAGGTCGAATAGCCGAAAGGCGAGAGCAAGAGCGGCACATGATAATGGCTCTCGGGCTCAGAGATGCCAAATCGGATCGGCACCCGATCTAGGAATAGCGGCTCTGCCCCCGCCTGCCCCGTGGCTTTGAGATAATCGCCCGCGTAAAACTGCAACTCATAGACCCCACAAGCAAAGCTTTCGGCGGGTAAGATCGGATCATCCGTGCGCCCATCGGCATTGGTGAGCATATCCGCCAGCAGGTCTCCTGCCGCATCATGTAGCGTTATTCTCAGCCCTTCCGCCGGGCAGCCCCGGGCGGTGTCGAGCACATGGGTTGTTAGATAGCCGCTCATGATATGGCTCCAATCACTGTCGCTTGTTCACTTTTTACGCAGTTGTTGGGAAATTAGGCGAATTCCCCCGCGATCTTCTTGGCACCTTAGTGAGCTTGAGCTTGGCTTCAAGCTGGACAAGGCGTCCTAGCAGCAAAGAACCAAGTGAGATCATGAGCGACCATTCCATCGGCACCCCTGCCCAATTGCGCGACCCTAATTATATGCCACCCTTTCACAAGGCGACCGCTTTGGGGGTGCAGCATGTTTTGGCCATGTTCATCGCCAATGTGACCCCAGCGATCATCGTGGCCGGGGCCGCCGGTTTTGGCTTTGGCTCGAACTCGCCAGATTTTCCCGAACTGCTTTATATGATTCAGATGTCGATGCTGTTCGCGGGCATCGCCACCTTGTTTCAATCCATCGGCGCGGGCCCGATCGGGGCCAAGCTGCCCATCGTGCAAGGCACGTCCTTTGCCTTTATTCCGATCATGATCCCCTTGGTGGCAGGCAAAGGCGTTGATGGGCTGGCCGCGCTTTATGGCGGGGTGATCATCGGCGGGATTTTCCACGGGTTCCTGGGGCTCTTTATCGGCAAAATCCGCTTTGCCTTGCCGCCCCTGGTCACCGGATTGGTTGTCACCATGATCGGGCTTTCCCTGGTGAAAGTGGGCATTCAATACGCAGCAGGCGGTGTTCCTGCCATTGGCACGCCGGAATATGGC
>JAOXSB010000061.1 GCA_025800345.1 Mangrovicoccus sp.
CCGCGGATCTCGCCATCTTCAGGGCAGGTATGCCAGCCATTCACCGTGTCATGGAATTGAATGCCCGGATCGGCGCAGGCCCAAGCCGCATGGCCGATCTGTTCCCACAGATCCCGCGCTTTGACGGTTTTGGCCACTTTGCCATCGGTGCGCCGGATCAGTTCCCAATCCGCATCCTCCCGAACCGCTTGCAAAAACGCATCGGTCACCCGCACGGAATTATTGGAATTTTGCCCCGACACGCTGGAATAGGCTTCCGAATCCCAATCGGTGTCATAGGTGGGGAATTCGATGCTTTCATATCCCTGACGGGCGTAATCCAGCACGCGTTTGATATAGGTTTCGGGAATCGCCGCCTTCTTGGCCGCCCGCACCGCAGCTTTCAGCGCCGGGTTGCTGGCCGGATCCGTGGCCGCCTCAATTCCGCCATCCCACTCGCGGATCGCCATGAAAATGTCGTTGAGCTTGGCTTCATGCATCTTGGAGCCTGCCACCAAGCTGGCCACTTTTTGCTCTTCGACCACTTTCCAATTGATGAAATCTTCGATGTCGGGATGGTCCGCATCACAGATCACCATTTTCGCGGCGCGGCGGGTGGTCCCGCCGGATTTGATCGCCCCAGCAGCCCGATCGCCGATTTTCAGAAACCCCATAAGTCCCGAAGATTTGCCGCCACCGGAAAGCGATTCGCCCTCGCCGCGCAGGGAAGAGAAATTGGTGCCGGTGCCAGAGCCATATTTGAACAGCCGCGCCTCGCGCACCCACAGATCCATGATGCCGCCATCATTGACCAGATCATCGCTGACCGACTGGATGAAACAGGCATGAGGCTGGGGATGCTCATAGGCCGAATCAGATTTCACCAGCTTGCCGGATTTGAAATCCACATAGAAATGGCCTTGGCTTGGCCCGTCGATACCATAGGCCCAATGCAGCCCGGTATTGAACCATTGCGGGCTGTTGGGCGCGGCCCGCTGCGTCGCCAGCATATGGCGCATTTCATCGTAATAGGCGCGGGCATCGCCTTCGGACGAGAAATAGCCGCCCTTCCAGCCCCAATAGGCCCAGGCCCCGGCCAGACGATCAAAAACCTGAGTCGCTTTGGTTTCACCGCCAAAGCGCTCGGCCTCGGGCAGGGATTTCAGCGCCGCTTTGTCGGGCACCGAACGCCAGAGAAATTCCGGCACGCCTTTTTCGCGGACTTTTTTCAGCTTGGCTGCCACGCCCGCTTTGCGGAAATATTTCTGCGCCAAAACATCCGAAGCCACCTGGCTCCAGCCCGCGGGCACTTCGACCCCTTCAAGCTGGAACACGATCGAGCCATCTGGGTTGCGAATTTCCGAGGCTGTAGTGGTGAAGTCGAGCCCACCATAAGCGCCGCCTGCTTGGGTGGTAAATCTGCGCGCAATTTTCATTTTTCTGCCTCAGACGATCTGCATGTCGTTTTTTCGAGGGCGCAAGAACCCTGCTCGGCCCCGTGAGAGCCAAGATATGGACCGCTTCCGCCTTAATATGGGGAGCGCATCAACATATGGTAGGAGACGCACCGCTGCCGCCTAGTAAGCCCACTAGATGTGGGGCAGTCAACGATAATTTTCGCTAGATATGCCAAACTCTGATCTTGACGAAATTATGAAACAGGCGGCGGGATGCGAATCTTTTCAAAAGGTTAACGACCTTTCTTGGCCAAAACCCAAGCATAGTTGGCTCTGGCCCAAGCCCAGGCCTCCTGGCCCGTCAAACCCGGCCCGGTCACGAAAAACAACGACTGCTCAGAGATTGCGCAGATCGCAAATTCACGCCGGATGAGATGCTGGAGGAAAGATGGTCGGGGCGGCGAGATTCGAACTCACGACCCCCTGTACCCAAAACAGGTGCGCTACCAGACTGCGCCACGCCCCGACCGTGGGCTGTCCCTATCCTTACCGAGCGCCGTTGAAAAGAGCCAATCACACAGCTTTTTCAGCCATCGCATGGAAAGGCAGCAATTTCCGGGTCAAAGGACGGGTGCTGGATCTCATCACCGGGGGCAAACCCATAGGTTTTGGCCAAACCGCCATTGATTTCCAACACCGCCAAAACCGGCCCACCCCCTGGGATGGGGGTTTCATCATAGGGAATCGCTTGGTGATGGATTCGGATCACTTCGCCCCGTTCGTCGAAAAAGATCAGATCCAGGGGCAGCGGCGTGTTGCGCATCCAAAAGGCAACCGGTTGCGGGCGCTCATACACAAAGAGCATCCCCGCATTGCGCGGCAATTCTTGGCGAAACATCAGGCCTTGGGCCCGTTCCGCATGGGTATCGGCCAGCTCAACAGAAAACTGAGCGCTGCCCCACTCTCCGCGCAGCAACGCCTGTTCAGGCGCGCAATCCGCATGCGCTCCTGCAATTCCAAGCCCCAAAGCCCAGAGGAAAAGACCGATCAGGCCTCGTCGCGCAAAGCGTGATCCCACGACGTCACCAATACGGCCATCAATCCGCGACGGCCCTCAACAGCCCGCAGACAGATTGCTTCGCCCGGCTGCAAATCCGCCAGCCCTGAGCGCCGCAAAACCTCAATATGCACAAAAATATCATCGCCGCGACCAAAGGCATTGGCAAAGCCGAAACCCTTAGCCTTATCGAACCATTTCACCCTTGCAGGTTCTAATGGACCAGCCTCGTCGATATTTCCAAAGGGCTCAGAGAAATGGGTTTCTTCATCCAATTCCTCTGGCTCTGGGGGCTCAATGCTGAGCACCTCAATTGCCTGACGACCGCGCGGTGTTTCAAGGACAGTGACCTCGACCAGCGCCCCATCTGCAACGGAACTCTGTCCAAAATTTCGCAGAACGTTCGCATGGAGCAAAATATCCGACCCGCCATGCTCTGATACAACAAAGCCAAAACCTTTTGCCGGGTCGAACCACTTTACATGGCCATGGAATGTCTGCCCTTCGTCATCTGCGGTCATTCGATCCACATACATGTTCAAGGGGCAACCTCCCGCCTCTTCTAATTGTAACACTAGAGTGGCAGAACTCGCTGTGGCAAGGTGAAAAAACAAAAATAGAGATAAGAAGCTCCTTACTCGGTAAATTTACTTAGGGGTAAAGTCGTTCAATCGACCAAACCTTTTCCGTTTCTTCGCGTGACCAACGAAAACGATCATGCAACCGATACGGCCCATCTGACCAGAACTCTATATAGCTCGGAACGATCCGAAAACCCCCCCAATGAGGGGGGCGTGGTGGGTTTTCCCCATATTTCTCGCGCATCTCCTCAACCCGCGTCATTAATTTTTCGCGGCTCTCAAGCGGTTGGCTTTGCGCCGAGGCCCAAGCCCCAAGGCGGCTATCAATCGGACGGCTTTGATAATAGGCGTCTGATTGCTCGGGCGTGGTCTTCTCAACCCGGCCACGGCCACGGATTTGCCGCCGCAAGCTTTTCCAGTGAATGAGAAAGCCCGCTTTCGCAGAATCAGCCAATTCCGCGCCTTTTTGGCTCTCATAATTGGTGAAAAAGACGATGCCAGCGGAGTCGATTTCCTTAAGCAGCATGATCCGCGCATTGGGAAGCCCCGACCCATCCACTGTGGCCAAAGTCATGGCATTGGGATCATTGGGTTCGGTTTTTGCGGCCTCTTCCATCCAATCACGCATGATTTGAAACGGATCATCACCGGCGAAAATACCCTCGCGCATGGTCATGTCAGCCCACTCCCTCATTTACTCATTTGCAGATGCCCCGTGGCACCTTGCGCAACACAATCGTAATCGGTGGCACGCCGCCTTGATGCAGCGCAATCAATCGCCTAAACCGCGACGATCGAAAATGTGCTTGAGAGGCTGGCGATGTCAACGGGACTGATGCAGGGCAAGCGCGGGCTGATCATGGGGCTCGCCAATGATAAGTCCATCGCCTGGGGGATTGCGAAAGCATGCGCAGAACAAGGCGCAGAGCTGGCATTGGCCCACCAAGGCGGCCCCCTGGAAAAACGAGTGCGGCCTTTGGCCGAGCAATTGGGCTGCGATCTGCTGGTGGAATGCGATGTCTCTGACCCCGCATCCATGGATGCGATGTTCGAGAAAATCGCCGCAGAATGGGGCCGAATCGATTTCGTGGTCCATGCTATCGGCTTTTCCGACAAAACCGAGCTGCGCGGCCGCTATGTGGATACCAGCCCGGAAAATTTCCGCATGACCATGGATATCTCGGTGTTTTCCTTCACCGAGATCTGCCGCCGGGCCGAACCGCTGATGACCGATGGGGGCAGCTGCCTGACCCTGACCTATTACGGCGCCGAGAAAGTGATGCCCCATTATAACGTGATGGGTGTCGCCAAAGCCGCGCTGGAAGCCTCTGTGCGGTATCTGGCCGCTGATCTGGGCGAGAAACAGATCCGCGTGAATGCGATTTCTGCCGGGACCATCAAAACCCTGGCCGCCTCGGGCATCGGTGATTTCCGCTATATCCTGAAATGGAACGAGCTGAACTCGCCCATGCGCCGCAATGTGGATCAAGATGAGGTGGGCCGCTCGGCGCTGTATCTGCTCTCGGATCTGGGCAGCGGCGTGACCGGCGAAGTGCTGCATGTGGATGCGGGCTATCATATCGTCGGGATGAAAAACCCTGACGCGCCGGATATCTCGAAATCATGACCCTGGCGGTGCTGCTTTCGGTGATGGCGGCACATCTGGCAGCGGCGATCAGCCCCGGCCCAGCTTTTGTCATGGCGCTGCGCATCTCGGCCCGCTCTGGCGCCCCTGCGGGGGCGGCGGCGGCTTTCGGGCTTGGCCTTGGGGCGGCGATCTGGGCCATGGCAGCCATGCTGGGTCTGGCGGCGCTGTTTCGCATCGCGCCGGATCTGCTGCTGGCCCTGCGCCTTGTGGGGGCTGGGCTGCTCTTGATGATTGCGGTGGCGCTGTGGCGCGGGGCAGACAGCCCGCTGGAGCTGAAAAACAGCGGCGCGGGCCCGCAGCAAAGCCTGTGGTCCAGTTTCCGTCTGGGGCTGATCACGCAATTGGCCAATCCCAAACCGGCGGTGTTTTTTGGTGCTGTGTTTATCGGGCTGCTGCCCGCGGATATGGGGCTGGGCTGGGCGTTTTTGGTGGCCGGGTTGATCTGGGCCGTTGAAACGGGCTGGTTCATTCTGGTGGCTTTGGTGTTTTCCCAGCCTTGGCCGCGCTCTGTCTACATGCGGGCCAAAGCCCGTATTGATCGCGCCATGGGCGGGGCTTTGGCCCTGTTCAGCGCAAAAATCGCTCTGGGGTAAGCCCATGGGCACCGTTCCCTTCGCATGAGGAGACCGAAGATGAATGATCGTTTGCCCCATGAAAAAGGCTTTCATGTGAGCTGGGACCAGTTGCATCGCGACGCCCGCGCATTGGCGTGGCGGCTTGATGGCAAAGGCCCAGAAGATGGCGCTTGGCGCGGGATTGTCGCCATCACCCGCGGCGGCATGGCCCCGGCGATGATCGTGGCCCGCGAGCTTGATGTGCGCACCGTGGATACGATTTCGGTGAAATCCTACAATCACCAGGCCCAAAGCGACGCCCAGGTGATCAAATCCCCGCAAGCGGATCTGATGGGCGATCAGGGCGAGGGGATTTTGATCGTCGATGATCTGGTGGATAGCGGCAAAACCTTGGCCTTGGTACGCAAGCTCTATCCCAAAGCGCATTTCGCCACGGTCTACGCCAAGCCTCAGGGCCGCGAGATGGTGGACAGCTATATCACCGAAGTGAGCCAAGACACTTGGATCTTCTTCCCTTGGGATATGGCGCTGCAATATGTCGAACCCTATCGGGGCACCTGAAGCGGGCCTGGCCATCGCAGCGGCCATGGCCGCCACCAACGCGCCCCCGGTGATGGAGGCGCGGCGATGGCTTGAAACCCATAGGCCGCCCGACGATCTGCCGCTGATCAATGTCAGCCAAGCCGCGCCCACGGCCCCGCCGCCCGAGGGGTTGCGAGCGGCCATGGCCGAGGCGGTGCTGCACCGCCCTGACGCGCATTTATACGGACCTGTTCTAGGCTTGCCGGATCTGCGCGACGCGATCTCTGCGCGTTGGGCAAAGATATATGGCAGCGCGCCCGGTGCCCGGCGCTTGGCCATCACCGCAGGCTGCAACCAAGCCTTTTGCGCCGCCATCGCAACGCTCGCCACCCCCGGCGATGAGGTGATCTTGCCGGTGCCTTGGTATTTCAACCACGCCATGTGGCTGCATATGCAAGGGGTCACGCCCCGGCCCTTGGCCACGGGCCCTGATCTGCTGCCCGATCCCGAGGCGGCAGAGGCGCTGATCACCCCCCGCAGTCGGGCCATTGTTTTGGTCACCCCCAATAATCCCGGCGGCACGGCCTATCCGCCTGGGCTGATCCGCGCCTTCTATGAGCTCTGCCAGCGCCGGGGCATCGCGTTGATCCTAGACGAGACCTATCGCGATTACCTGGGATCTGATGCGCCGCCCCATGATCTGTTTGACGATCCCGATTGGGACCGCACATTGGTGCAGCTTTATTCCTTTTCCAAAGCCTACCGGCTGACGGGGCATCGCACCGGCGCGCTGCTGGCCGCCGAGCCGGTGCTGCGCCAGGTGGAGAAATTCCTCGACACGGTGGCGATCTGCGCGCCGCAAATCGGGCAGATCGGCGCGCTTTGGGGGCTGGAAAACCTTGGGGATTGGCTGGAAAGCGAGCGCCAAGAGATCCTGGCCCGCGGCGCGGCCATGCGCGCGGCCATGGCGGGCCTGCCCGGATGGGAACTGCGCGGCTGCGGCGCGTATTTCGCCTATATGCGCCATCCTTTCGATCTGCCCTCAAACGAGCTTGCGCCGTTGCTGGTACAAAGGACGGGGATCTTGGCGCTGCCGGGCAGCATGTTCCGCCCCGCAAGCGATGGCTCTGGCGCCCGTGAATTGCGCCTGGCTTTCGCCAATATCGACCGCGAAGGCATTGCCAAGCTGGCTGATCGGCTGCGCGCGCTGCCCTTGCAGCTTGCTCCTGGGCGGGGATGTGACTAGATCAACCGGCGTTTCATGCGGGGGCTTTGATGGCTGGCAAAAATAAGATCTCGAATTTCTTCGTCTGGATCATTCTTGGCCTTTTGATTGTCGGGCTTGCGGGTTTCGGCGTGACCGGTTTTGGCGGCAATACCCGTTCGGTGGCCTCGGTGGGCGAGAGCGAGATCGATGTGAACCTTTATGGCCGCACATTGCAGCGGGATTTGGATCAGATCTCTCAAGCCCGCGGCGAGGCCATGCGCTTTACCGAAGCCCAATCCCTGGGCCTGGATCGCTTGGTGTTACAGCGTCTGCTCGGCCAAGCGGCCCTAGATGAAAGCGCGCGTTTGGCCGGTCTGTCCATGGGCGATGCCACGGTCAGCGAACAGATCCTGTCGATCCCCAGCTTTACCGGGCTGGACGGCAATTTCGACCGCCAAGCCTATGAATTTGCGCTCGACAATTCCGGCTTGAGCGTGGCGGAGTTCGAAGAAAGCATCCGAACCGAGATTGCCCGCAACCTGCTGCAAGCCGCTTTGGTCTCGGGCCTGCGCCCGCAGCCTGCTTTTGTGGATGCGATCTATAGCTATCTGGCCGAGCGCCGGGCGTTTTCCTATGCGATTTTGGATGAAAGCGCCCTAGAGACCGCCCCCGAAGCGCCAAGCGATGCGGCGGTTGAAGCCTTTTACGAGGCCAATCCCGAGCTCTTCACCGCGCCGGAAACCCGTAAAATCACCTATGCTTTGCTCACCCCGGATATGCTGATTGATGAGGTAGAGCTGGATGAAGCGGCCTTGCGCGGGCTTTATGAAGAACGCGCCGCTCAATATAATCAGCCTGCGATGCGCATGGTGGATCGGTTGGGCTTTGCCGACGAAGCCGCAGCCGCAGCCGCAAAAGCCGCGATTGATGCGGGCGAGACCAGCTTTGACGCGCTGGTCACTGAACGCGGCCTCGAACTCTCGGATGTGGATCTGGACACAGTGACCGAGGCGCAATTGGGCGCGGCGGGCAGCGCGGTATTCGCCCTGGACGAGCCCGGCGTTACCGGCCCCCTGCCCTCGCCCATCGGCCCGGCCCTGTTTCGCGTCAATGCGATCTTGCTGGAACAGATCACCTCTTTTGAAGACGCGCTGCCCGAGCTGCGCGAGGAACTGGCCAATCAGCGGGCGCGGCGTTTGATCGAAGACGAGATCGAGCCGCTGGATGACCTGCTTGCGGGCGGCGCGCGGCTCGAAGAGCTTGCCGATGAAAGCGCGATGGAGCTGGGCAGTTTGGATTGGACCGGCCAGGAAACCGATGGGGTGGCCGGGTATGGCGCGTTCCAAGCGGCCGCTTCGCAGGTCAGCGAAGAGGATTTCCCCGAGATCGTGATGCTTGAAGATGGCGGGATCTTTGCCCTGCGCTTGGACCAGCTGGTAGAGCCGCGCTTGCGGCCCCTTGATGACAGCACCCGTCCTCAGGCCGACGCCGGCGCCCGGGCCGATGCGGTGAAAACCGCGCTGCAAACCCAAGCCGAGGAGGCGCAAAAACGGCTCAGCGCGGGCGAGGAATTTGCCTCTATCGGGCTGGATGCGGAGATCAATCTGGGCCTGACCCGCGGCGATTTCATCGAAGAGCTGCCCCAAGATCTGCTGCCGCGGCTTTTTGAGATGGCCCCGCGCGAAAGCGTGATCTTGGAAGGTGAAGATCATCTGGTGCTGCTGCGCCTGGATCAGATCTTGCCTGCGGATATGAGCGATGAGACCGCCCAAGCGATCCGCCAGCGCCTGAATGGCGAGCTGGCCGAAGCCATGGCTCAGGACATCCTTTCGCAATTTGCCCGCTCGGTTCAAACCGAGGCCGGGATCACCGTTAATGATGCGGCTTTGAACGCCGTGCACACACAGCTCCCATGACCTTGATCACCGATTTCGACAGTTTCCGCACCGGCTATGAGGCCGGGAAAAACCAACTTGTCTATGCCCGCTTGGCGGCGGATTTGGACACGCCCGTCTCGCTCATGCTCAAGCTCTCCGATGCGGGCCAGGACAGCTTCATGCTGGAATCGGTCACCGGCGGCGAAGCCCGCGGGCGCTATTCCATCATCGGGCTGAAACCTGATCTGATCTGGCGGTGCCGGGGCGAGAGCGCCGAGATCAACCGCCAAGCCCGGTTTGACCGCGATGATTTTGCCGCCGAGGCGAAAGCACCTTTGGAAAGCTTGCGCGATCTGATCGCCGAAAGCCGGATCGACATGCCCGATGGGCTGCCTGCGGCCTCGGCCGGGCTTTTTGGCTATTTGGGCTATGACATGATCCGCCTGGTGGAACATTTGCCCAATGTGAACCCCGACCCTTTGGGCCTGCCTGATGCGGTGCTGATCCGGCCTTCGGTTGTGGCGGTGCTCGATGGGGTCAAAGGCGAGGTGATCGTGGTCGCCCCGGCCTGGGTGCAAACCGGGCTGTCGGCCAAAGCCGCGTATGCCCAGGCTGCCGAACGGGTGATGGATGCGATCCGCGATTTGGAACGCCAGCCCGCAGGCGAAAGCCGCAATCTTGGGGCCGCTGCCGCAGCGCCAGGGGATTTGGTGTCCAATTTCACTAAATCGGGCTATTTGGAGGCGGTGGAGAAAGCCAAAGAATATATCCGCGCAGGCGATATTTTTCAGGTGGTGCCCGCCCAGCGTTGGCATCAAAGCTTTGATCTGCCGCCCTTTGCGCTCTATCGCTCGCTGCGGCGCACCAACCCGTCGCCTTTCATGTTTTTCTTCAATTTCGGCGGCTATCAGATCGTGGGTGCAAGCCCCGAGATCTTGGTGCGGGTCTTTGGCCGCGAAGTCACCATCCGCCCCATCGCTGGCACCCGCCCGCGCGGGGCCACGCCCGAGGAAGATCGCGCCCTTGAAGCAGATCTGCTAGCCGATCAAAAAGAGCTGGCCGAGCATCTTATGCTGCTGGATCTGGGGCGCAATGATACTGGCCGGGTCAGCAAGCTGGGCACGGTGCGCCCCACTGAACAATTCATCATCGAGCGCTATTCCCATGTGATGCATATTGTCAGCAATGTAGTGGGCGAGCTGAGCGAAGATCACGATGCGCTTTCGGCGCTGCTGGCGGGCCTGCCCGCCGGTACCGTCTCTGGCGCGCCCAAAGTCCGCGCCATGGAGATCATCGACGAGCTAGAGCCAGAAAAGCGCGGCGTTTATGGGGGCGGCGTGGGCTATTTCGCGGCCAATGGCGATATGGATATGTGCATCGCTCTGCGCACGGCGGTGGTCAAAGACAAAACGCTGTATATCCAGGCCGGGGGCGGCGTGGTCTATGACAGCGATCCCGAAGCGGAATGGCAAGAAACCGTGAATAAATCCCGCGCCATTCGCGCGGCTGCCGCTGATGCGGCGCGGTTCTCAGATCGGGGCAATCGCTAGCATGGCAAGGGCCTTAATTCGCCCTCGCGCCAGGCCCTAACCGCCGAACACATCGCTCAGCCGGGCCGCATCGAAATCCGATCCGGGCCCGGTTTTCCAAGTCTCTACCGCCGCCCAAAGCCCCGGATCGCTTTCCAGCACCACCATCACCACCCCATCGCGGCGGGCGCGATCGGCAATGCGCGCCAGGGCATTGTCTCGCCCGGCTTGGCTGTCCTCGGCCGCAAGCTGCCAATAGGGTTGCAGGAAACGCCCGCCTTTGGCGCGCAGGCCCATGGCCAAACTGGGATCTGGCCGCTCGGACAACAGCAAGGGCAGCCCTTGGGCTAATGGCGCCGCCAATCTGCTGGCATCGGCTTTGCCCGCCACGCGCACGGCTTTGGCATCGGCGAAATCTTTTTGCCCAAGATCGGCCAATTCCCCATCCGGGCGCAGCAACCACTCCGGCCCATCAGGCGCATCATCCTGCGCCAGCCAGAGAATCATCGGCGCGCGGGGCGCCGCGGCAACCGGACGCGGCAGATCCCGCGGCGCGACAAGATCTGTGCCAAGCCGCGGGGCGGCGCTGGCGCTGCTGCCAGCGGAGACCAAAACCGGGGCCAGGGCTGACTGGCGCGGAAAGCGCATACTGGGGCGCAATGGGATCGGCTGATCTTGCGGCACTGGATCCGTGCTGCGCGGCGGCTGAGCTGGCGCAATGGGCGATGCGGGCTGCACCGCCAGAGCCAGGCGCTCAGGGGCGCTGCGCAACACTGGCAAATCTTGCGCCATAGGGGTGGTGCGATTGGCCGCCCCATCCCGCCGGGGCAGCGCCCGCCCGGCCCCGGCAATGGAAGCGAGCGGCTGAAACTCTGGGGCCTTTGCGCTCACAACTTGCACATCGCGCATGGCAAAAGGCGCAGGGACCGCTTTGGCCAAAGCTTTTTCGGCCTGTGCAGGGCTTTGCACCGTTAAAGCCGCCAAGCCAAAGCTGGGCTGCGCCCCGCGCGGCAGCACCGATCCGGCCAGTGGGTCAAACCCAGCAAGGCCCGCCTCCGGTTGCGGTGACAGCAAAGCAAAGCTTTCCGGAAGCACCATCTCCGGCCCAGGCCCTATGGGCGCGGGGGCGGGGGCGATGGTCGGGACTGGCTCCACCACAGGCGTTTGCGCGACCGGGCTGGATGCGCTGGCATCGGGCAAGCTAGGGCCCGGCGCAGGCGCTTGGCTGAGCCCGGGCAAATCCGCCTCGGGCCATTCCACAACATTGACTTGCAATGCCAGCACCGACAGGATCGCGCCCCCGGTCAGCAAGCCCAATATCGTGCCGCTCAATGCTGCCCTTGTCACCCGTTTCATTCCTTTGTTCTTTCTGCCTCAGCCGGGTTTGGATCAAGGCTGCCCCCTTGACCCCCCGGTCATGCCTAAGCATACCGGCAACACATAGGGGTATACCACTAGGATCATGATCCTTCTCGTCGACAATTACGATAGTTTCACTTGGAACCTGGTGCATGCGCTCGGCACAACCGGCGCGCCTGCACGGGATGTCAAAGTTTTGCGCAATGATGCACTGGATGTGCAAGAGGCCATGGCCCTGCGTCCTGAGGCGATTGTGCTCTCGCCCGGGCCTTGCGATCCGGACCGCGCCGGGATCTGCCTGCCGCTGACCATGGCCGCAGCCGAAGCGGGCATTCCGCTGCTGGGCGTGTGTTTGGGCCATCAGACCATCGGCCAAGCCTTTGGCGGCAACGTGGTGCGCTGCCATGAAATCGTGCATGGCAAAATGGGCGAAATCCATCACAAGAATATTGGCGTATTCTCTGGGCTGCCCAGCCCGCTGAAAGGCACCCGCTATCATTCGCTGGTGGTGGATCGCGACAGCTTGCCTGATACGCTGGAAGTCACCGCGGCGCTGCGCGATGGCACCATCATGGGGCTCCGCCATCGCGCGCTGCCCATTGAAGGTGTGCAATTTCATCCCGAAAGCATCGCCTCGGAACATGGCAGCGCGATGCTGCGGAATTTCCTTGAACGACTGCCGGTGCCCGCATGAGTGATGCGTTAAAACCCTTTATCGCCGCCGCCGCAGATCGCGCCCTGACCCGGACCGAGGCGGAAGCCGCGTTCCAGATCCTGTTTGACGGGGATGCCACGCCCAGCCAGATCGGCGGGTTCTTAATGGCCCTGCGCACCCGCGGTGAAACCGTGGAAGAATACACCGCAGCCGCCGCTGTGATGCGCGCCAATTGCGTTTCCGTGAAAGCCCCAGAAGGCGCCATGGATATCGTGGGCACGGGCGGGGATGGCAAAGGCACGCTGAATATCTCGACCGCGACCGCCTTTGTGGTGGCCGGGGCCGGGGTTTGCGTGGCCAAACACGGCAATCGCAATCTCAGCTCGAAATCCGGGGCCGCCGATGCGCTTGGCCAGATGGGCGTGAATGTGATGGTCGGGCCAGAGGTG
>JAOXSB010000066.1 GCA_025800345.1 Mangrovicoccus sp.
AAATCGAAGGGTAGTGAGGCCTATCAGGCCTTGGCAGCAGAGTTGTTGGCGCGTTATCGTAGCGCATCCAGCATCAATGAAGAGGCTTAACCATGTCGCAAAAGGAAAAACGCGGTTTGGGGCGTGGTTTGTCAGCGTTGATGGCGGATGTGGCGCCGCAACCAGAACCTACAGCGCAGGCCGCACCGCGCCGCCCGGATATGAGCCTGCCGATCGAGCAGGTTGAGCCGAACCCGGATCAGCCCCGGCGCAGCTTTAATGAAGTTGCCTTGCAAGAGCTGGCGGATTCGATCCGCGAGAAAGGTATTTTGCAGCCTTTGATCGTGCGCCCCTTTGGCGGCGAGCCGAAGACCTATCAGATCGTCGCTGGGGAACGGCGTTGGCGGGCGGCTCAGGCGGCGCAGCTGCATGAAGTGCCAGTGATCGTGCGCGATTTCACCGATACGGAAGTGCTGGAGATCGCGATTGTCGAGAATATCCAACGCGCGGATCTGAACCCGATTGATGAGGCGCGGGGCTATGCGCAATTGATCGAACGCTTTGGCCATACACAGGAGAAGCTGGGCGAGGTTATGGGCAAGAGCCGCAGCCATATCGCCAATTCTTTGCGTCTGATGCAATTGCCTGATGAGGTGCAAGGGATGCTGGCCGAGGGCGCGCTATCGGCGGGCCATGCGCGGGCCTTGATCACCAGTGAAGATGCAAGCACGCTTGCGCGGCAGGTGGTGGCGAAGGGGCTTTCCGTGCGCGATACGGAAAAGCTTGCCAAAGGCAAGGCGCCTAGCAACCGGGTATCGGCACCAAAA
>JAOXSB010000100.1 GCA_025800345.1 Mangrovicoccus sp.
TGCCGGTGATGTTCGTGGTCACCCATCGGCCTGAATTTGAAGGGCTCCATGGGCTCAGCCCCTTGCATGAAACGATCATAGAGCTTGCGCGGCTCACGAAACCCGACGCTGCGGAACTGATTCAGGTGGTGGCGCGGGGCCAGAAGCTGCCCAAAAGCTTGGTCGATCAGATCATCGAGCGCAGCGATGGCATTCCGCTTTATCTCGAAGAGATGACCAAATCGCTGTTGGAATCCAACGAGCTTGTGGCGCGCGATGGTCGATTTGAGCTGGCCGATCCCCTGGCCACGCTAGAGATCCCGGTCACGCTCAAGGATTCCCTAATGGCGCGCCTCGACAAATTGTCTGAGGTCAAACAAATTGCCCAAATCGGGTCTGTGCTTGGGCGACGCTTTCCCCGGTCTTTACTGGCGGCGGTGGCAGAGACGTCGCCCCAATCCTTAGAGCGGGCGCTGCAAGTCTTGGTGGAAGATGAGCTGCTATTCGTGAGCGGCGCGGATCCGGATCCGGTATATACTTTCAAGCACTCGATGATCCGAGATGCGGCCTATGAGAGCATCTTGAACAGTCGCCGTGCAGAACTGCATCACCGGGTGGCAGAATTGCTGCTGACGCGGTTTCCCGATGAGACCGAGACGCTGCCGCAGGTGGTGGCGACCCATTCCGAACGGGCTGGCGAGGTGGCGCAAGCGGCGCAATATTGGTTGAAAGCGGGCCATAAGGCGCTGGCGGCGCATGCGATTACCGAAGCGCTTCGCCATCTGCGTCGGGGGCTGTCGATGCTGCCCCATCTTGCCCCGTCAGAGCAGCGTGATCGCCTGAGCTTTGGGCTGCACCGCGCCATGGGATTGGCGCAGATCTCGGCGGTTGGTTGGACGGCCAAAGAGGTCGAGCAGCATTTCACGCAAGCCCTTGAGCTGGGCGAAAAACTGGGCAGCTACCGGGAATTGATGACAGTCATTTTCGGGCTTTGGTCCCATTGGGCCAATCGGGCAGAAGCAGGAAAAGCCGCCGCGGCAATCGCCAAAGCCGAAGAGATCGCGCTGATTGATTTGGATGGGGACTGGCACTTGGTGCTGCATGTGATGAAGCTGGTGCAAGAGCTTTGGTTTGGCAGTCACTACGAGGCCATCCGCGAGGCTGATGCGTTGCTTGCGCTTTATGATCCCGAACGGCACCGGTATTTGCTCAGCATGTTCACCCAGGATCCGCGGGTCTTTGCCTATGGGTTTCGGTCTTGGGCGCAATGGTCTGTGGGGAACACAGAACAGGCTTTGGCCGATGCGATCACCTCTGAAAAGATCGCGCGCGAGATGGGCCGCCCCTTTGATCTATGCTGGCAGCTCACCCTGGGCAGCTTGGTGCATTATTTTAACCGTGATCGTGACCGTTTGGCCGATCATGTCCAAGAGGCGATGGTGCTGGCCCAAGAGCAGAATGTGGATCTGGTGAAACATGTTGTTGGCCCAGCTTTTCAGGGCTTGGTGCATGTTCTGGGGCGCGAATGGCAGGCGGCGCAAGCGGTGTTTGCGCAGGCTTTGGAAACCTGGAAATTTGGCGGCGGCCGGGTGCTTTTGCCTTTGCTTGAGGGCAGTTTGGGCTTTGTCGCCATGCGTGCAGGCAATTATGAGCGTGGCATGCTTGCGTTGCGGGCCGGTATTCAATCGGCAGAGCGCAACCAAGAGCTTTGGTTGGTGCCAGAGCTGCACCGCCTGTTGGCGCGTGGATTGGCCGAAACCGACCCCAAAGCCGCCCAAGAAACATTGATCAAAGCGCGCGATTTGGCCCAGGCCCAGGGGGCTTTTGGGGTGCTGCACCAGATCGAGGCAGATTTGGCATGCTTGCTGGCGTAAAATGGCCAATATCGATGGCGATAGAACAGCTGTTGCAGTGTGGTTTAGAAGCGTTAATCATTTCTGCAATTCTGGGCTTTAGCCAAAGAATACGCTATGCGATGCCTGCGCCCGCAGGCGCAGAGGGAGTGGAACGCAGCCGATGACGCAGCCGATAACAAAGAAGCCCCAATCGCGTTTGATCGCGCGCCGTTTGGCAGTTTGAGATCCTCGCGCGGTGATTGCGGATATCCTAAATAACACGCCGTATTTCCTTGGCGGTTTTGGCATCAATGCTTTGATCGCGGTGACGGCGCTGCTTTGGGGGGCGGTGTTCGGGCTGTTGCTGGGCCGGTTGCGCGGCGGCTCGGGGCTGATGGCGCGCTTGGCCATGGGGTTTACCCGGTTCTGCCGACCCGGCTGGCGCTTGGCGCTGATGGCGATTTTGCTGCTAGGGCTGGCCGTGTTGCTTGGGGGCTGGGTGGGCGACATGTCTATGCCCGCTTGGCTGGTCACCGCCTTGCTTTTAAGCGTGCCGGTGATGGGGCTTGCCTCGGATCGGTTTGCCACGTTTTTTCAACAGATGCGCGCTGGCGAGCTGGGCGCAGAGCGCAGCTTTTTTGCCGCTTGGTTGCGCACGGTGCCGCTGGTGTTCATCGCATCGGCTTTGGGCGGGCTGCTGGGCAGTTCCGAGGTGGTCTTCCGCGCGGCGCAATTTGCCCAAACCCAAGCCTCTTCAGGGGCGGTGATTTTTCTGTTCCTATATATTGCGTCTTGGTTTGCCTTGGCGGCGATGGTGTTTTTCCGCTCTGCCAAACGGGTGGCGCGGCGCGTTCCCAAAGATCCCGGCGGGGTGAAAGCGGTGCGCTTGCTGCGCCAACGGCGTCGCCCGGCCTATAAACCGCGACAGACCTTGCGCCGCAACAGCGCCCCTTCTTTGCACAAAATCCCCGATACAGAGTTTTAAGCGGGCTCTGACCCTGCGGTGCCCGGATCAGTCTGCACCGCCAGGCGTGCACGCAAAGAATGGCGTTTGGGCGGCTTAGCCTCGGGGGCCGGAGTGTCGAGAGCTGGGGCCAGAGGCGGTGCGGGCTCTGCTAACGGCGCCGCGTCCAGTGGTTCGGTTGCCGCGATCTCTGGTTGGCTTGGGGGCTCTTGCGCCGCTGGCGTGGGGGCTGGGGTGGCTTCGGTATCTGCAATCGCGGCGGTTTCCGGCTCGATCTGATCAAGATAGCCGCGCCCGGCTTGCCAAGCGGATTTGAAGCTTTCCAGGATCAGATCTTTGCGCCCAAAATCCTCGCCATAATCCACCAATTCATCGAGATTGGCGAAAACCGGGTTTGAGCGCCAAACCTTTTGCAGCGCTGCGTTGCGCAGCAAATCGGGCACCCCATCGCGCAGAAACACCGACAGATCGCTGTCTTTATCCAGGCTGTCCAAATCAACCGCTTCGGCGGCGGCGCGATTGGCCTCTAATTCCGTGGGATCGGGCGCGGCTTGCGGTGATGGCTCGGCCTCCGGGGCGGGGGGCGTGGCCTCGGCCCGTTTGCGCGCGGACCAGCGGGATAGGAAGGGCTCGCGGGGGCTCATTGCTGGCTCAGGGGTTTAAAGACCGGCATTTTGCCGAATTTCTGTTCTTCCAGATCCAACCGGTCCCGGCGGCGTTTCTTGAAAGGCACTTCATGATGGTGATGCTCCACAAAAGCTTGGATCAGCGCCGCCACCGGTTCGGGCATGGGCAGTTTCTCGATCAAATCATCGCCGCTATCGTGGTAATCCTGCGCTTCATAGGAGGAGGCAGTGATCGCATGGGGGCGATAGGGAAAGGGCCCGCTGTCCTGGCTTTCTTGCAGCACCGCATATAGCTCGGGTTCGGGCAGCATCAGGTTCAGCCGCAGCGCTTCGGTATCTTTGCGATGCAGCACCAAGGGCAGCACACCCGCGTGATAGCGCGTCACCTCGCCTTCTTGGCGCAGCACGCTCCAATCGGGCGGTGTGCTTTCTCCGATCAGATAGGCGGCCACGGGTTGCCAAATCCATTGCGCCCACGGATGGGCCGAAGCGCGCCGTTCCACCACCAGCCCCATGGGCAAGGCGATCTCTGTTTGTGCGATGCTGTTCATCTTTTTCTCCCCCTTCAAATACTAGCCGGGGCGCGCCATTGCGCAAGTTCTGGTTGTCGGATGGGCGCGGGCTCTCTAGCGTTAATCAGCGATCTTTTGGGGAGGAGAGAGCCATGGCCAAACCAGGGGCGAAATGCCTGATCTGCAATTGCGAAGACAGTATGGTTCCGGATTTATCCGCGATGGAAGCTGGGTCCGGGCAGAGCATGGGCAAACTGCATCACCAGCTGTGCCGCGCGGAATTGCCTGAATTCGAAGCCGCGCTGTCGGAATGCGAGACGGTGATGGTGGGCTGCACCCAAGAGGCGCCGCTTTTTGCCGAGATCGCCGAAGACCAAGGCAGCGCCGCAGATCTGCAATTTGTCAATCTGCGCGAGGCGGCGGGCTGGTCCGATGAAGGCGATCAAGCGGGGCCGAAAATGGCCGCGCTTTTGGCGGGGGCAGGGTATCGGGCGCGCCCGGCCCCATTGCGCGAGATCACCTCTGATGGCCTGGCATTGGTAATCGGTGCGGGCCAAGCGGCGCTGGAGGCGGCGCAGCTCTTGGCGCGGGATTTGCCCGTGAGCTTATTGCTCAGCGATGATGGCGGGATCGTGCCGCCGCGCCAGGGGGATATCGCCATATATCGCGGCCGGGTGCGCAAGATCAGCGGGGCGTTTGGCGGGTTTGATCTAACGGTTGATGGGTTTGCGGCGCTCAGCCCGGCGACGCGCTCTGGCCTGGTTTTTGAAGCGGCGCAAGATGGGGCGAAAACCTCTTGCGCGGTGGTTGTGGATCTGACCGGGGGCCAGCCGCTTTTTGCTGCCGCGCGTCATCGCGATGGCTATTTGCGCGCGGATCCTTCAGATCAAGCGGCGGTGCTGCGGGTGGTGCATGAGGCATCCACCCTGTCCGGGGTGTTCGAAAAACCGCTTTATGTGGGGTATAATAGCGAGATTTGCGCCCATTCGCGTTCGCAAATCCAAGGCTGCAGCAATTGCTTGGACGCCTGCCCGGCGGGCGCGATCACGCCTTTGGGTGATGGGGTGCAAATCGATCCGCTGATTTGTGGCGGCTGCGGCTCTTGCGCGGCGCGCTGCCCGACCGGGGCGATTACCTATCGTTATCCCGAAGCCCCAGATCTGATCGGTCAGGCTCAGGTGATGGCTGGGGCGTTTCAGCGGGCCGGGGGGCATGCGCCGATCTTGCTGCTCCATGATGGCAGCGAAGGGGCCGATGTGCTCGCCGCCATGGCGCGGTTTTCGCGCGGTTTGCCCGCGCGGGTGGTGCCGCTAGAGCTGCATGCGCCCAGCCTGCTTGGCCATGTGGAAATGGCCGGGGTCTTAGCCGCAGGATTTGCGGGGATCTGTATTTTGATCAGCCCGGCGCGGCGGGATGAATTGGCCCCGCTTGAGGCCGAGATTGCCCTGGCGCAAGCGATTTTGGCCGGGCTTGGCCAAGGGGCTGAAGGCGCGCGGATCACGCTGCTTTGCGAGAACGATCCTGATATGGTGGAAGCCGCGCTGTGGTGCGCTTCCCCACTTGCGATCCAGGCGCGGGGCATTTCCGCCACGGGCCGCAAGCGCGAGATTGCCCGGCTGGCCTTTCAAGCGCTGCGCCAGGGCGGCGGGGATCAAGTGATCACGCTGCCCGATCAGGCCCCTTATGGGCGCGTGGGGATTGATGCGGAAAAATGCACGCTTTGTATGGCTTGCGTTTCTGCCTGCCCGACCGGTGCATTGATGGACACGCCTGGCGAGCCGACCTTGCGCTTTACCGAGGCCGCCTGCGTGCAATGCGGGCTTTGCGCGGCGACCTGCCCGGAAACCGCACTGCATTTGATCCCCGAGCTGAACTTGGCCCCGGCGGCGATGGAGCCGCGGACCTTGCATCAAGAAGCGCCTTTTGACTGCGTGTCTTGCGGCACGCCTTTTGCCACGCGTTCGGTGATCACCCGGATCAAAACCCAATTGGCGGGGAAACACGCGATGTTTGCCAGCCCGGAAAAAGCGCGTTTGATCGAAATGTGCGATCAATGCCGGGTGGAAGCCCAAGCCGATGACAGCGATGGCCCCTTTGCCATGGGCGCGCGCAGTCGCCCGCGCCGCACTGAGGATTACCTCAAAGCCCGCGAGGATGGGCTGAGCATTGAGGATTTCCTGATCGGCGATTGAGCCTTTATCCGGGGTTTTGCGCCCGGCACATCGCCTCAGCGCGGCGGGCAAAATCGCCGCGCTGGGTCTCGGAGATCACCCCATCGGAAAACATCTGGGCCACATCCCCAAGCCGTTTGTCCAAACAGGCCTGAAGCGCAGGGTTCACTTGCGCAATTTGTGGCGCGCTTTGGCCTGGCAGAGCGCTGGGCGCAGGGGCGAACACCCCTTGGATCTCGGTGCTCCAATTGGTCCAGGCGAGCCAGCCCAGCCCGATGGCCAGGGCCAGGGCCAAAAGCCGCGCGGCGCCGGTATCGGCAAACCCGCGCGGGCCGCTGTGATCTTGATGCTGCATAAGCGCCTCCTGTTAGCTCACGCCCCGCGCAGGGGCAGGTTGGTCAATAGATTTTGCGGCTTGAAACGAAACACGCCCTGGGCATCCATGGCGCAGCCCAGATAGATCGGTTTGCCCGCCATGGTTTCGATCACCGGGGCGGGGCCTTCGAATTCCAATCGATAGAGCCCGATCAGGCGGTAAAGATCCTCTTCGGGCAGATCGCCATCGTGATAGAGCTGGTTCAGGATCTGGCTTGCGGCCCCATCACAGCCAATATGCCAGGACCAAGCTTGATCGCGGATCGAGCCCATGGCTTGGATCCGGGTTTCCAGCCCTAAGAAATGCGTGATCCAGCGAGACATGACCTGAGCCAAAGCATCGCTGGCGGGCTGAGTAAGGCGAAAATCCACAGCCGTGTCGAATTGATCAGAGCGGGCCCAATAGGCCTCGGCGCTTTCGCGGGTCAAAATATCCATATCGGCCTCACCGCCCGCAGAGCCGTTTTGGGCCTGGCGCGCGACGATCTCGTGATCGGCCAGCATGATCTGCTCGGCCTCGATGCGCACGATCTGGGGGCGAAAGAACATCTCCGCGGCACGCAGCACCATGGGATCGGCCTCGCCATCTAGGATATTGCGCAAGATCAGATGCACCATCTGGTCCAAAAACACCGGCGGGATCGCCTTGCCGCCAGGCCGAAACAGCGCGGTATAGCCTGCCTCGATACTGCCCGCCCGCAAAAGATGGTCGCGAAACCCCAGCAGAAAGCGGTAATTCTCGGCGGTGTCGGGATCGGCGATGGCGGCGAGATCCTCGGCGCTGACCGGCGCTGTGGGGGTCTCCATCAGGCGGGAAAACAGCGACAGCTCGGCAGAGCAGCTTTCCTCCACCGGGTGGATTTCCGGGCGCGCATAATAGGCGCGCAGCAGATCCGGGGTGACCTCTAACCAGCCTTGGGCGTTGCGGGACACCAGATGAAAGCCCGAGGATTTCCAGAAATCCCGCGCGGGCGGGGCGTTTAAACCGGCATTCATTGGGGCACCTGTTCGATGATCTGCAAAGGAGGAGACAGCTCGCGCCCATCGCAAAGCCGAGCCTGCCCATGAGGACCAAGCCCTTGAAGGCGGCTTTGGCCGGGCTGGGACAAAGGCTGGGCCGGGTCCAAGCGCGCCCACCAATGGCGGGAGATGGGATCAAAGCCTTGATCCTCCCAGCGATGCAGCCAATTGACCAAATGTTTGGTCAGGCTTTCCAGCAGGGCGCAGGGGGCAATGCTGCCGCAGCCTTCATCCCAAAAACTGGTCTGCGCGGCCATATGGCCAGGCTCTGGCCCATTGGGGGCGGGGCGTAGACGGGCGTTGAGCGATAATATCAGCCAATCGGGCGGTGTGTGTGCCGGGCTTTCGGCCATGGATAGCTGCACCTGCCCAAGGGCCGCCCCGTTCAGGCGCAGCTGCCCGGGCCAGCTATAGGTGACGGCCAGCTCTGCCGGGATCAGCGCCCCGCTCGCATCGCCAAAGGCCACCGCGCCCAGAGCGAGCATCTCGGCGCAGCGCTCGGCCTCCACCTGAGGCTCCAGCACCAGGCTGAGCGCGATCTGATACGGGTCCGCCGCCCAAAGCAAATCCCCCGCGCCGAAACGCTTGCAGGTGGCGCCATCTATTGCCGCGCGGGCCAGGCCTTGGGGCGTGGGCTGTTCAAAGCCGGTGATCAGCGGGGGAAAGCTTGGATTGGGCATGGCTGACAGCTCACTCCAAGCGCACGCTGTTATTGGGCGAGGTAAAACGCTCGGCCGAGGAACTGCCAAGCTGCCCGGTGATCCCCCAGGCCAAAACCGAGAGCAGCAGCGCGCCAGCAATCCCCAAAATCACAGATTTCATCGAACTCTCCTCTTCCGGTAAAGATTAGTCCACCGGAGCGGTTGCGGTTTCTAAAAAACGGATCAGATCATCGCGCCGATCCACTTGCTTGAGACGTTGGATCGGCATTTTCGTGCCCGGCACCATGATATCGGGGCCGTCATCGAATAGCTGGCTTAGGCTGGCCGCATTCCATGTGACATCCAGCGCGGCCAGGGCCGGGCTATAGGGGTAACCGGGCAGGCTGCCCGCCCGGCGCCCGAAAAGATCATAAAGCGTCGGCCCGGCGCGATTGCCATCATCGGGGGTCAATGTGTGGCAGATCGAGCATTTGCGTAGGAATTCCAATTCGCCCGGATCTTCGCTGTCGCGGATCTGAAAGCGGCGGGGCAATTCCGCCTCGATCGGGCCGAAATCCCGAGGGCTGATGCGCCAGAGCGCGGCGAAATCATCCAGGCCCACATGATAGATATATGGGCTGTTTGGCAGGAAGGCGAAATCCCAAACCGGGCCATAGGTGACCGTGCCGCGTTCCAGCAAAACCCCGCTGCCACTGGCAAAGACCGCCACCTGCCCGGCCCCGTCCCCATAGCCCATCAGCGCGCCATCGGGGCTGGTTTTCACGCTTTGGATCGGGCGCTCGGATTTGGCCAATTGGGTTACTTGGTTCGACGCGAGGGACAGGATGCCAAAACTGCCATCAAGCCCGCCAAAGGCCAATCGGTCTGGCGCGATCAGCGCAATGCTATTGATCCCCCAACCATGGCGGTAAAGCGGGCGGATTTGCTGGGCGCTGGCGCGGTCCCATTCGGTGATCTCACCATTGCCCGCGGCGGTGAAAAGCCGTGCCCCATCGGCGGAGAAAGCCACCGCATTGACCGGGGCGCGATGGGGCAGGCGCGCGATTTCCGCGAGGTTTTGCAGATCATAAAGCCGGGCGCTGTTATCCCACGCGCTAGACGCGGCCCAACGCCCATCAGGGCTGATGGCAATATCGAGCATTTTCACCGGCGCGCCGGGGATCACCGTTTTGGGGCTGCCCTTTTCCAGATCCCACAAGATCACCTGACCATCATCGCCCACGGAGACCGCCCCGCCCGGCGGGGGCAGAAATGCCACGTCATTGACCGCCCCATCATGGCCCAAAAGCCGGTGCAGGATCCGGGCGGGCTGGGCGCTGAGATCCCATAAGATCAGGGAATAGTCGAAACTGGCGGTCAGCGCCCGGCGACCATCATCGGCCAAAGTGATGGATTTGATCGGCCCGCCATGGCCAGTCAGCACCTCGGGCAGGGGGCTGGACTGGGCCAAAACCGGCAGGGGGGCGCCCAAAGCGGTGATCGCAGTAAGGGCTAAGGCGCGCATGGATTGCTATTCCGCCGGGCTTGCACTGGGCGATGTGGGCGCTTTGGGCCGGGTTTCATCCGCATGTTCTTCGACCCAAAGAGAATGGTGTTCCTTGGCCCAATTCAGATCCACCTCGCCCGAGGTCATCGCGTCGAGCGCGCCCTCCATCCCCACCGAGCCGATATAGATATGGGCGATGATGATCACCATCAGCCCCACCGCGACGGAAACATGCCAGATCTGTTGATATTGCTGTTCTTGGACCGGCGTCAGATCCGTGGCCAAGGACAGGCCAAACAGGGCATTGGCCTTTTCAAAGGTTGCCGCCATCATCGAGGTCTCAAACGGGTTCATCAGCGCCCAGCCCGAGGCAAAGAGCGAACCGCCGCCAATGATCACCGCCCAAAAGATCAGTTTTTGCCCAGCATTGAATTTCTTGGCCGGGGGATGCCCGCCGCCCATCAAACCGCCTGCGCGGGCGATCCAGCGCAGATCCGTGAGATTGGGGATATTATGCCAAACCCACATCAAAAACACGATCACCACCGCCGCGCCAAAGGCAAAGCCCACGTAATTATGGATGTATTTCCCCCAAAGGGTCATGGCGGCAAAGGCTTCTTTGCCGATCAAAGGGATCAAGAGGCTGCGCCCAAATAGCAAGTTCAGCCCGGTCAGGGCCAAAACGATAAAGCTAGAGGCCAAAAGCCAATGGGCCGCCCGTTCAACCAATTGAAAGCGGGTGATCGTATGGCTGCTGGGGCCCGCATCAATGCGCACCCGTCCGCGCAGGGCGAAAAACAGCGAGAGCAGGATCAAAATCCCGGTCAGCGCCCAGGCGGAATACATGGCCAAAGGCCCATTGCGGGTTTGCTCCCAGCCATGGCCTTCGGCTTGGATCAAACGCCCGGCCAAGGGGTTTTGGGCGTTGCTGGTGAAATCGCCCCCTTGGCGGATCATGCGCCAAAGCTCTGCATCGGCGGCCGCGCCCGCGGTGGTATTGCCAGGCACCGCACCGGCAATGGGGCCGCTCTCTTGGGCGCTCAACGGGGCCAGCCCGGCAAGCCAAAGCCCCAGCCCAAGAACAAGCATTAGCCATATCAGACGCGGTTTGACGCTCATCATCTGCTTTCTCCTCGCGAGGGGTGTGGGATCGCCATGGGCGCGGGCCCAGATGCAAATGGCCGCAAAGCGCGGCCATTTTGCGTGTTTAAAGCGGCGGGTTACCCGCCTTTTTGGCCATAGGCGGTGCCCCAGCCCCAAGCGCCCGCGCCAAACCCGCGCGAGACCACCCGTTCGCGATAGATCTGGCTGACACTGTCGCCATCGCCCGCCAAAAGCGCTTTGGTCGAGCACATTTCAGCGCAAAGGGGCAGCTTGCCTTCGGCCAAACGGTTGCGGCCATATTTGAGGAACTCCGCTTGGGACATATCCTCTTCGGGGCCGCCAGCGCAGAAGGTGCATTTATCCATCTTGCCGCGGGATCCGAAATTGGCGGCTTGCGGGAATTGCGGCGCGCCAAAGGGACAGGCGTAGAAGCAATAACCGCAGCCGATGCACAGATCCTTGGAATGCAGCACGACCCCGTCTTCGGTGTCGTAAAAGCAATCGACCGGGCAGACCGCTTTGCAAGGCGCATCCGAGCAATGCATGCAAGCCACCGAGATCGACCGCTCGCCCGGTTTGCCATCATTGATGGTCACCACCCGGCGGCGATTAACGCCCCAAGGCACCTCATGCTCGTTTTTGCAGGCGGTGACGCAAGCATTGCATTCGATGCAGCGCTCGGCGTCACAGAGGAATTTCATACGTGCCATAATCTATTTCCTCCTTCTTAGGCCGGTTGGATTTTGCAAAGAGTGGCTTTGGTTTCCTGCATTTGGGTCACCGAGTCATAGCCATAGGTCTGGGCGGTATTGGTGCTTTCGCCCAATACATAAGGGTCGGCCCCGGGCGGGTATTTGTGCCGCCGGTCCTCGCCTTGCATATGCCCGCCGAAATGGAAGGGCATGAAGGCCACGCCTTCGCCCACCCGTTCGGTGATCATGGCCATGACTTTGACCCGGCCGCCTTCGGGGCCTTCGACCCAAACCTGCGCCCCGTCGCGAATGCCCAAGCCATTGGCGTCGCGGGGGTTGATCTCCACGAACATGTCTTGTTGCAGCTCGGCGAGCCAAGGGTTGGAACGGGTCTCATCGCCGCCGCCCTCATATTCCACAAGCCGTCCCGAGGTCAGCACAATAGGATAATCTTGCGAGAAATCCTGCTGCTGGATCGAGGCATAGGCCGTGGGCAGGCGATAGAATTTGCGATCCTCATAGGTGGCGTATTTGTCCAACAAATCCCGCCGCGGCGTGTAAAGCGGCTCGCGGTGTTTGGGCACCGGATCGGGGAAGGTCCAAACCACTGCGCGGGCTTTGGCATTGCCGAATGGCGCGCAGCCATGTTTGATCGCCACCCGCTGAATGCCGCCGGAGAGATCGGTTTTCCAATTGGTCTTCTCGCCCGCGACCGCCTCGATACTGGCGCGTTCCTCGGCGGTGAGATCCCCATCCCAGCCCAAAGATTGCAACATGGCCATGGTGAATTCGGGATAGCCATCTTGGATCTCAGAGCCGACCGGATAAGAGCCTTCGGCCAAAAGGTTCACGCCATCGCGCTCCACCCCGAACCGGGCGCGGAAACACAGGCCCCCTTCGGCCACGGGTTTGGACGTGTCATATAGATTGGGCGTGCCCGTATGGCCCATCTCGGCCGTGCCCCAACAGGGCCAGGGCAGCCCGTAATATTCCCCATCCAGCGGTCCGCCCACCGCCTGAAGCGTGGTTTTGTCAAAGGTATGCTGATGCGCCATATGGGCTTTGAGCCGCTCGGGCGATTGGCCGGTATAGCCGATGGTCCACAGCCCTTTGTTGAACTCGCGGGTGATGTCTTCGACCACGGGTTCTTCGCCGCTCACTTCGATATTGCGGAACAGCCGATCGGCAAAGCCGAATTTGCTGGCCAGTTTGTGGATGATCACATGATCTGGCAGGCTTTCAAACAGCGGCTCGACCACCTGTTCGCGCCATTGCAAGGACCGGTTCGAGGCGGTCACAGAGCCCGAGGTCTCAAACTGGGTACAGGCAGGCAGCAGATAGACCCCATCAGTGCGGTCATTCATCACCGCTGTGACCGTTGGATAGGGGTCGATCACCACCAGGGTATCAAGCTGGTTCATGGCCTTGGCCATTTCTACCATGCGGGTTTGGCTATTGGGCGCATGCCCCCAAAACACCATGCCCTGGACCTTATTGGGCTGGTCCATATTCTCGGCATCTTCCAACACCCCATCGATCCAGCGCGAGACCGGAATGCCGGTTTCGTTCATCAAGGGTTTGTCTTTGCCATCGGCCCCTTGGATCGTGTCGAATTGGCCTTTGAGCCAATCGATATCCTCTTCCCAGACCCGCGCCCAATGGGCCCATGATCCGGCTTTGAGCCCGTAATAACCCGGCAGGGTATGGCTGAGCACGCCCAGATCCGTCGCCCCTTGGACATTGTCATGGCCGCGGAAAATATTGGTGCCGCCGCCGGAGACGCCCATATTCCCAAGGGCCAATTGCAACACGCAATAGGCGCGGGTGTTGTTATTGCCATTGGTGTGCTGCGTGCCGCCCATGCACCAAATCACCGTGCCCGGACGGTTTTGCGCCATGGTACGCGCCACGCGCTTGAGCTGGCTGCCCGGCACGCCGGTGACGCGCTCGACCTCGTCGGGGGGCCAACTGGCCAGCTCGGCTTTGATCTCATCCATGCCGTAAACGCGCTGGCGGATGAATTCTTTATCCTCCCAGCCGTTTTCAAAGATATGCCACAAAATCCCCCAAACCAGCGCCACATCGGTGCCAGGGCGGAAGCGCACATATTCATCCGCATGGGCCGCGGTGCGGGTAAAGCGTGGATCTAGAACGATCAGCGGCGCGTTGTTTTCCTCTTTGGCTTTGAGCACATGCAGCAGCGAGACCGGATGCGCCTCGGCTGGGTTGCCGCCAATGATGAAAATCGCCCGGCTGTTATGGATATCGTTATAGGAATTGGTCATGGCGCCGTAGCCCCATGTATTGGCCACGCCCGCCACGGTGGTGGAATGGCAAATCCGCGCTTGGTGATCCACGTTATTGGTGCCCCAATAAGCGGCGAATTTGCGGAACAGATAGGCCTGTTCGTTATTATGCTTGGCGGAGCCCAGCCAATAGACGCTGTCAGGGCCGGCATTTTCGCGAATATTGAGCAAGCGATCGCCCACTTCGTTGATCGCGTCTTCCCAGCTCATGCGCTGCCATTCGCCGCCCACCAGCTTCATGGGGTATTTCAACCGCCGTTCCCCATGGGCGTGCTCGCGCACGGCTGCGCCTTTGGCGCAATGGGAGCCCAGGTTGATCGGGCTGTCGAACGCGGGCTCTTGCCCGGTCCAAACGCCGTTTTCCACCTCGGCCAAGACCGTGCAGCCCACAGAGCAATGGGTGCAGACGGATTTCTTGATCTCGGCAGCGCCCCCATGGGCCGCGGCGGTGGCCGCTTGGGTCGCTTGGGGCGTGGTCAGCGCAGCCGCGCCCGCCAAACCGCCCACAGCGATCCCAGAATTTTTCAGAAAATCGCGGCGGCTCACCCCCGCTTTGGTGTCGGTCCCCTGGGTCGAGGACAGACGGGGGCCTCGCGCAACCCCATCCACCTTCTTCCTGAGCATGTCGTTCTCCTCCAAGCTGCCGGAGCGCCATAAGCGCGCTCTCGGTTGCTGCCCCGGACCAATCTCTCCTCCAATGGTCCGGGGCATGTCAGGCGGTCCGCGGACCGCAGCGCGCTAGAAGCGCGCGGTCGCGTAGGCCGCCCGGACATGAGCGGTTTCACGATATCCCGTGGTCTTTGGGGGCTCGGGGGTTGCGGCTTGCGCGCGCTCGCCGGTCACCAGGGCCGCGCCCGTGGCAACACTGCCCAGACCGGCCAATTTGAGAAAGCCGCGCCGGTCCGTGCCGGGCTCGTCTTGGGCTGTCTCTGCATTCGCTGGGTTGGCCATGGCCATCTCCTTGCTGGTCCTGCGGTGATGCGGCGGCCGGGCCGCCAAAGACCAAAGCGCAGGAAGCTTTGGCCTGTCTCAAGATCAGTCCATCTCGAAGGCTTGGGCCTCGATCCCCATGAAGGCTGTGCCAATCTCGCCCAGGGGTTTGTAAAACCGGGCTTCATCCGCGCTGGCTAGATCCGCAAAGAAATGCCGTGCCCAAGGGGCGATATGTGCGTTGAACAGCTCTTTTTGCACGGTGATATCCGCCGATGCCCCATAAGTTCCGGTGATCAGCCCCGCCATGACCTCGCAGAGCGTGCCCATATGGTCTTCGGGCTCTTTCACCGCATCCCGTCGTTCGATTCCCAAAGCGCCGAGGCGCTGCCGCAATTTTGCCAGGGGCTTTTCGTTCAGAAAACCTGTCAAATAGTAGGAGGCATAGGGCACCAGAACCCCGCGGCCCAAACCGATGAAGAGGGTTTGATATTCTGCATTGGCTTGATCTGGGCTATGGCTGGCGGCTTGTTTGGCCAGATCGGCAAAGGCGCGGCCCAATGGGCTGTCATCGCCTTCAAGCCCGGCGATCTGATCAAGCGCTGCCTGATCGGGGGCGCGCAACAAAAGGCCGCCGATGAATTGATAAAGCTCTGCGCGAAGGCGGTCTTCCTCCGCGATGGATGTCGCGGCAGCGTGCATCATGTCCTCCCCTAACGGGGCTCGTTGGCCGAGCTCTCCGTTAATTCAGTAAGACCGGGGGAAAACCGCCTGTCAAATCTTTGCCGCAAACTCAGCTTAAAAAGTGATCACGGCATCAGTAAAACAAGGTATATTCATCTTTGTCTATGTTTTACTTATCTTTCTTTTGCGCAGCTGTCAGGCAGCTGCTTCGGCTTTGAGTCGCGCCTGCACCCCTTGGGCAAGGGTGCCATAGATCTGCGCATGGGGGCTTTCAGGGTCCGACACCACGATCGGCGTGCCGCCATCGGAATTGCGGCGAATATCCATATGCAACGGCACTTCGCCCAAGAATGGCACGCCCAGGCGCTTGGCTTCGTCCCGCGCGCCGCCATGGCCAAAGATGTCGGCGCGATCCCCGCAAGAGGGGCAGAGGAAATAGCTCATATTTTCGATGATCCCCAAAATCGGTACCTCGATTTTGCGGAACATATTGAGCCCTTTGCGCGCATCGATCAAAGCGATGTCTTGGGGGGTGGAGACGATCACCGCGCCCGCGAGCGGCACGTTTTGGCTCAGGGTGAGCTGCGCATCACCGGTGCCCGGCGGCATATCCACGATCAACACATCCAGCGGCGCCCAATCCACTTCGCGCAGCATTTGGGTGATGGCGGACATCACCATCGGGCCGCGCCAGATCATCGGCGCATCTTCATCTATCAAAAAGCCCATGGACATGACTTTGAGCCCATAGCCTTCCAGCGGGGTGATGCGGCCTTCATTGGATTGCGGTTTTTCCGCAAGACCCAGCATGCGCGGCAAGGACGGGCCATAAATATCCGCATCCATGATCCCAACCTTGAGCCCTTGGGCTTGCAGGGCCAGGGCCAGATTGACCGAAGTGGTGGATTTTCCCACGCCGCCTTTGCCCGAGGCCACCGCGATGATGCTGCCCACGCCGGGGATTTCGGCTTTGGGTTTGATCCCGCCTTTGGGGGGCGCGGTTTTCGCCCCTGCAGGTTTCAGGCGGGGCATTTCCGGGGCCGGCGGGGCGGTGCGTTCGGCGGTTAGGATCGCCATGACCTTTTCCACGCCGGGAAGCTCGCTGACCATGCGTTCAGCGGCTTGGCGCATGGGTTCCAGCTCGGCAGCGCGAGCGGCGGGCACCGAGATGGAAAAGCTGACCTTTCCGTCTTGGATCGACACACCGCTGATCAGTCCCAAAGACACCAGATCATCGCTCCGATCTGGGCCGCGTACCTTCGCAAGTTGATTGAGGACATCTTGTTGGGAAAGGGCTGCCATCGCAGGTCTCCGATAATATTTGTCAGACAATAGGTAATGCAGCTTGGCATAAGTGCAAGCACAAGGGTCAGCCCCCGTGACCTTCTGAACTCTCGTGTTATGATGCTATGCAGCATAACTGGCCCGCAAATGGCCCTGTGATCAGCGAATGAGTGGAGTGGACCGGTGACGAGCGACAGCCTAAATGGCCTCAAAGCGGAATGGTTTGGCAATATCCGTGCCGATTTATTGGCGGGTTTGGTGGTGGCCCTGGCGCTGATTCCCGAAGCCATCGCCTTTTCCATCATTGCAGGGGTGGACCCGAAAATCGGGCTTTACGCCTCTTTTTCCATCGCGGTGGTAACCGCCATTGCCGGGGGACGGCCCGGGATGATCTCAGCGGCCACGGCGGCCACGGCGGTTTTGATGGTCACATTGGTGCGCGATCACGGGCTGCAATATTTGCTGGCGGCCACGGTTTTGGCGGGGCTGTTGCAGATCGGGGCCGGGTTTTTGAAACTGGGTGGGGTGATGCGCTTTGTCTCGCGCTCGGTGATGACGGGCTTTGTGAACGCGCTGGCGATCCTGATTTTCATGGCGCAATTGCCTGAATTGGTCGGGGTGACTTGGCTGACCTATGTGATGGTCGCGGCCGGGCTGGCGATTATTTATCTGTTCCCGCGGATTACCACGGCGATCCCTTCGCCACTGGTGACGATCATCGTGCTCACTGCGCTGACCTTGGCCTTTGGGCTCGATGTGCGCAGCGTCGGAGATATGGGCGAGCTGCCCGATACGCTGCCGGTGTTTTTGATCCCCGACATTCCTCTGACCTTTGAAACCTTGAAAATCATTTTCCCGGTCTCGGCGGCAGTGGCGGCTGTGGGCCTGCTGGAATCGCTGATGACCGCGCAAATCGTGGATGATCTGACCGACACGCCCAGCGACAAAAACCGCGAATGTATCGGTCAGGGTCTGGCCAATACCGCCACGGGCTTTATCGGCGGCATGGCGGGCTGCGCTATGATCGGACAATCCATGATCAATGTGAAATCCGGCGGGCGCGGGCGGCTGAGCTGTTTTGCGGCTGGGGTGTTCCTGCTGTTCTTGATCGTGGTGCTGGGCGATCTTGTGGCGAAAATCCCCATGCCTGCCTTGGTGGCGATTATGATCATGGTCTCCATCGGGACGTTTTCTTGGTCCTCGCTCACGGATCTGCGCCTGCACCCCACCAGTTCTTCGATCGTGATGCTGGCCACTGTGGCCACCACGGTTTTCACCCATAACTTGGCCATTGGTGTGCTCACCGGCGTGTTGCTTTCGGGTGTGTTCTTTGCGGGCAAAATCGCCCAGATCTTTGGGGTACGCTCGGAGCTCAGCGCCGATGGGCGCGAGCGGGTCTATGCCATCGAGGGGCAGCTTTTCTTTGCGTCGGCGGATGAGTTCACCAAGAGCTTTGATTTCAACGAGGCCTTAGAGCGTGTGGTGATTGATGTCTCAGGCGCGCATATTTGGGATATTTCCTCGGTTGCAGCGCTGGATTCGGTGATTTTGAAATTCCGCCGCGAAGGCGCAGAAGTTGAGATCATCGGCATGAACCAGGCCAGTGAGACGCTCATGGATAAGCTTGCGGTGCATGATAAGCCCGGAGCTATAGATAAGTTGATGGAGCATTAAGATGGGTCGGTTATTGGCATTGGTGGACGGGTCCACCTATTCGGAAAGCGTTTGTGATCACGCGGCTTGGGCGGCCAAGCGGCGCGGCTCTGGGGTGACGGTGGTGCATGTCATCGGCCATCGTCAGGGGGCGAAATCTGATCTTAGCGGCAATATCGGCCTGGGCGCGCGCACAGCGCTGCTTGAAGAACTGGCAGAGCTGGATGCGGCCAAGGCCAAACTGGCCCAAAAGCGCGGCCGCGCGATTTTGGATGACGCCAAAGCGCGGATCGAAGCCGCAGGCGTGGAAGATGTGCAAGTGCGTTTGCGCACCGGTGATTTGCTGGAAAGCCTGGCCGAGCTTGAGGCCGAGCATGATATGGTGATCATCGGCAAGCGCGGCGAGGCGGCGGATTTCGCCAAGCTGCATTTGGGCTCCAATATCGAACGGGTGGTGCGGGCTTCGACCCTGCCAACGCTGGTCTGTTCGCGGGCCTTTCAGCCCATTGCACGCTTTATGCTGGCCTTCGATGATGGGCCTTCATCGCTCAAAGCGGTGGATTACCTGTCGCAAAGCAAAGTCTTTCCGGGCCTGGCCTGCAACTTGTTGATGGTGGGCCGTGGCACCACTACGGAGCAGCGCGCTTTTGAGGGGGCGGCCACGGTGCTGGAAGATGCGGGTTATGAGGTCAATGCTCAGCTTTTGCGCGGCGAGCCGGAAAAGGTGATCACCGATCAGATCAATGACGGCGCGGCCGATGTGCTGATCATGGGGGCATATGGGCATTCGCGGATTCGTAGCCTGATTATCGGCTCGACCACCACGGAAATGGTGCGTGGCTGCCAAGTGCCGCTGCTGCTGTTCCGGTAATGCTGCTCTGGCTGGGGGAAAAACACCGCTTTCCCGATGCTGCCATGCGGGCGGTGGCGGAGACAGCGGGCGCCCATCGCCGTTTGGCGCAGGCCCCGTTATCCCTCCGTGGCTGGGTCGAAAGCGATGGCGTGGCTGATACGGCCCTGGCGCGGGCGCGCAAACCGGCCAAAGGGCTGAATGCCTGGGCCAAGGGCGCCCTTTACCGGGCGCAATATAATTGGGCGCGGCGGGCCTTTGAGCGCAGCCCCGGGGCGGCGCTGGCTTGGAACGCCTTGGGCAGCACCCGCTATGCGTTCCTGCAAGGGGCGCGGGATGCAGGCAGCCGGGCCTTTGCCATGGAGCTTGCCCCTTTCCCTGGACGCGTGACTTTGGATGGCAAAGGGGTGAACTGGGAAAACTCTGTTCCGCGCGATGCAGATGCGTTTTGGGCTTGGGCCGGGGAGGATCCCACCCGGCGCAGCGAGGATTGGCGGGGCTTGCGCGCTGGCCTGAGCGCCCGGGCTGCAAGGCGCGCCGATGTGGGTCAGGAACAAGGCGATTTGGGCGATGCGCCTTTCATCTTTGTGCCGCTGCAAGTGCCCAATGACAGTCAGATCCGGCTGTTTTCCGGCTGGGCGGGCTCGGTGGAGGGCTTGATTGATGCGTTGGGCCGCTGCGCCGGGCAATTGCCTAGCGGTTGGCATTTGCGGGTGAAAGAACACCCTTCGGCCCGGCAATCCCTGGGGGCGCATTTGGCGGCGGTGGCAGAGGCCTCGCAGGGGCGCATTGTGGTGGATAACAGCACCGATAGTTTTGCCCAGCTCGCGGCGGCGCGGGCGGTGCTGACGGTGAATTCCTCCATGGGGCTGCAAGCGCTGTTTTGGGATAAGCCTGTGCTGGTCACGGGCCAGGCCTTTTTCGCGACCCCCGGCATCACCACGCCGGTCGGGTCTGAGGCCGCGCTGGCTGCGGCCCTGGCCGATCCGGCGGCACTGGATTTCGATCCAGGTTTGCGCGATGTGTTCATGTCTTATCTCGATCAGGTCTATTACATTCCGGCCCAGTCCCAACAGGATGGATCGGTTATGGTGGATGAAGATCGGGTGCGCGCCTGCCTCGGTTATTAACCGAATCCCCCAGCCCCCTTTCCCCCGAGGCCACAACCAGCTAAAGCCGCGTGGTCACGCCATAAGGAGACCCCAATAATGGGCTATAAGGTCGTCGTCGTCGGTGCCACGGGCAATGTGGGCCGCGAAATGCTGAACATTCTGGCCGAGCGCCAGTTTCCCGTGGATGAGTTGGCCGCGCTTGCGTCGCGCCGCAGCCTCGGGACTGAGTGCAGCTTTGGCGAGACTACCGTGACCACCAAGGATCTCGACACGTTCGATTTCACCGGCTGGGATATTGCGCTGTTTGCCATTGGCTCTGAGGCGACCAAGAAATACGCGCCCATCGCGGCGGCGGCGGGCTGTGTGGTGATCGATAACTCTTCGCTTTACCGCTATGATCCCAACATCCCCCTGGTGGTGCCCGAGGTGAATCCCGAGGCCGTGGATCAGGTGCGCAACAAGAACATCATCGCCAACCCGAATTGTTCCACCGCGCAGATGGTTGTGGCGCTAAAGCCGCTGCATGATCGCGCCCGGATCAAACGGGTGGTGGTCTCCACCTATCAATCGGTGTCCGGTTCGGGCAAAGACGCGATGGATGAGCTTTGGGATCAGACCAAAGGCATGTATGTGCCCGGTCAGGAAAAAGAGCCCGAAGTCTACCCCAAGCAGATCGCTTTCAACGTGATCCCGCATATCGATGTGTTCTTGGAAGACGGCTCCACGAAGGAAGAGTGGAAAATGGTCGCCGAGACCAAGAAAATCATCGATACCAGCATCAAGGTCACTGCGACCTGTGTGCGGGTGCCGGTTTTTGTGGGCCATTCGGAATCGATCAATATCGAGTTTGAAGATTTCCTCGATGAGGAAGAGGCCCGCGATATCCTGCGCGAAGCGCCGGGGATCATGGTGGTCGATAAGCGCGAAGCTGGCGGTTATATCACCCCGGTGGAATGCGTGGGCGATTTTGCGACTTTTATCAGCCGGATCCGCCAGGACAGCACCATTGAGAATGGTCTGAACCTGTGGTGCGTGTCAGACAATCTGCGCAAAGGCGCGGCTTTGAACGCTGTTCAAATCGCCGAAACCCTGGGCAACCGAGTGCTGCAAAAAGCTTAAAGCGATCCCGTTTCGCCGCCCGCTTTGCTCTGTGGGGCGGCGCTATGTGATCGGCGAGAGCATTGGAATTCTGAAACGGTCGGGCTGTGCCCGGCCGTTTTGGGTTTAGGGCTTAGCCGCCATTGCGCATGACCATGCAGCCGCCCCCGGCATGGCGTAATTTGGTGCAGATTTTCGCGGCGGTGTCGCGGGTTTTGGTTTCAACCCGCGCGGTGTAAAGTCGTTTGCCCGATCGGGGCATGGTTTTGGGGTGGATCTCATCGGGGGCATCGCCCAGCAGCGCGGGGAATTTCACCCGCATCTCTTGGGCTTGTTGCGCCGCCTGCGCTTCATCCGCATGGGCGGCATAGATCATCCCCCAAGGCATGCCCGCGGGTTCGCGGCTTGGTTTATGGGCGCGGGCCCAATTGACGCAAGCGGTTTCAAACTCCTCGCCAGCGCGCAGGCTCAGATCAAGATTTTGCGGCGGGCTCGCCCGCCAGGTTTCCGCGCGATAGCCGGTGATCCAAATCACATAATCGCGGGTCTCGCCTGGCAACCCGCCTTGGCGGCGCAGGAATTTCGCGATCCGCGCTTCGCCGCCATTATAGGCCCCGGCGGCCAGGCCCAGATTGCCGAACCGGTCTTGCAACTCGCGCAGATAATGGGCCGAGGCTTGCAAGGCGGCAGCGGGGTTGAACGGGTCTTCGAGCCCGCGCAGCGCCGCAGTGGAGGGGATAAACTGGGCAATGCCCAAAGCCCCCGCATGGCTGACCGCATAAGCATCAAACAAGCTTTCGCGCCAAATCAGCCGGGCAAAGAAATGCGGGTCCAGCCCGGCCTCAGTGGCGGTGGCTCCGATCACCCGGCAGACATCATGGGTATAGCGCAGTGGTCCGATGCAATGGACCCCATCGGGGGAACAGGCCGCGGGCACCCGGCGGCGGGGCATGGGCAAAGGCGGGCCTTGCATCTGAGCGCGCAGCCCAGCCACGGTTGCCGGGCTCATGGGCATGACCCGCAGCTTGGGCGCGGGCGAGGCCATGGGCGCCAAGGGGCGCGGCTCCGGCGGCCCGAAACTGGCCATAGGGCTGGCGGCCACAATCGCCGTGGCGTTAGAGACGGTACGGCTGGCCTCGGGGTTGGCCCAAGCGCCTGGCGCAGGAAGCACCAGCATAGCGGCTGCAAGAAGATGGGCGCGATGGGGCAGTCTCATGGGCGTACTCTTTCGGGCGCAGGGCGATTCCCTGCTCAGATATATAAGAATTAGGGCAAATTCTGGGCAATATCCGTTAAGACCGTCTTG
>JAOXSB010000112.1 GCA_025800345.1 Mangrovicoccus sp.
TGGGGCAGCGGACACTGCTGCCCCAGTCGATTTCTGATCTTCGGATTTTTCCAAACTTTCACCGCCCTTGCACAGGGCTGCCGGGCGAGGAATGACCATGAGCAATCCAAATACCACCAAAGATCCGGTTGAGGCCTATGAGGGCATCCTGGAGCATCCCGATACCGACCGCCAAAAGATCGCCGTAGCCATTGATACCAGCGTCAAAGCTGTTGGCCATGTCGTCATGTGGGCGAATGTGCTGCTGATGGCGGCGATTTTTTCGCAGGTCGCGCTGCGGTACTTGTTTAGCCAGAACTACCCCAAACTGGATGAGATCCAGTGGCATTTCTACGGCATCGTTACGATGATCGGCATCTCATATGCCTTGATCACGGACAGCCATGTGCGAGTCGACGTTCTGCATATGCAATTGTCCCGCCGGGCGCAGCGGATCATCGAGGTGATCGGCATTCTGACCCTGCTGACCCCGTTCATCTACCTGATGATTGATCAGGGCTATGATTATTTCTACGATAGCTTCCGCGTCAATGAGCGCTCGGACAGCCCCACCGGTCTGCCTGCGCGTTGGGCCTTCAAGGCGGTCATTCCGATCAGCTTTGTTTTGTTGGCACTGGCTGCGTTGGCGCGGCTGATCCA
>JAOXSB010000141.1 GCA_025800345.1 Mangrovicoccus sp.
GGGTTTCAACCATCCCCGCGGGGAAGTGATGGATTAATCGGGAAACAGCTCGTCCGGCGGGGCACCAGGCGTGGGCACGCCCCGGTCACGCAGCCGGTCTAGCTCGCGCTGCTGTTGCAGCGATTGTTGCTCATAGGAATCGAAATAAAGATTTGAATTGGTCATCCGCTCTAGGAACAGCCCGTCATTCTTGCGGCGGAATTCCAAATCTTCTTCCGCCAGGGTTTGACGGATCGTTGTATCGCGGCCTTGGCGCCCGGTATGGCGGATCAGGGCATTATCGCTGACCGGCACCCCATCCAGCACCAAAGCTTTGGCATTGCCGCCCAGAGCCACAATCGCATCCACCTCGGGGGTGGCATCGGCCCGGTTCGGGGCCAGGCCCAAAGTGGGCGGGGGCAGGGCGTTTTTGCTGCTGGGGGTTTCAAGGGGCCGGGCCGGGGCAACGGTGAATTCATCGGGCCCTTCGCTGGAGCGCTGAAAGGTCAGCAAATCAGGCTCGCGCGAGGAACTGCACCCGGCCAGGGCAAGCCCTGCGGCGCAAAGGGCCAATAATGAAATCTGACGCATGATCATCTCAGCGGCTCCTGTCTCTGGCCCCTCTTAGCGCAGCTTTGCGCCAAGGTCACGCGGCCTTGCTAGGGCCATGCCCGGAAAACAAGATCAGGCCCGCAGCCCCGGCAAAAACACCGATATCGGCAATGTTAAAACTGAATGGGTTGGTGATGCCGCAGCAAGACATATTGAGAAAATCCGCCACCGCCCCGTGAATCAGCCGGTCGGCCACATTGCCCAAAGCCCCGCCAATCAGCACCCCGGCGCTGATCAGGCCAAGGGTGCCGCCTTCGCGGATCGCCCAGCGGGCCACCCAAACGCAAATGCCGATGGCCAGAACGATCAAAATCCAGCGCGCCAAATCCGGTGCGCCGGAAAATAGGCCGAAATTGATCCCTTCATTCCAGCCCATTTGAAACACCAAATAGGGGGGCGCGATCTCGATCCGGCCAAGGCGGATCAAATCCATGCCCCAAACCACGCCATATTTGCTGGCCTGATCTAGGGCAAAGACCACAAGGGCCGGGATCCAAAGCGCGCGCATTGGCGGGCCTTAGTGGCGGAAATGGCGCTGGCCGGTAAAGACCATGGCCAAACCGCGTTCATTGGCTGCTTCGATCACTTCATTGTCGCGCATGGAGCCGCCCGGTTGGATGATGGCGGTGGCACCGGCCTCAGCGGCGGTGATCAGACCATCAGCAAAGGGGAAGAACGCGTCCGAGGCCACAACCGAGCCCTGGGTCGGCACCGAATCCAGCCCCAGCACCTCGGCCATATCGGCGGCTTTGCGCGCGGCGATACGGGTGCTGTCCACCCGGCTCATCTGGCCGGCGCCAACGCCCACGGTGCGGGCATCGCGGGCATAGATGATGGCGTTGGATTTCACGTGTTTCGCCACGGTCCAAGCAAAGAGCAGATCGGCCAGCTCTGCCTCAGAAGGCGCTTTTTCAGTAACAACTTTCAGATCATCCAGGGTGATCTTGCCCGCATCGCGATCTTGCACCAAGAGCCCGCCGGAAACCTGGCGCACCGCCAGGCCAGGGGCTGCCGGATCGGCCAGGCCGCCGGTGGTCAGCAGGCGCAGGTTTTTCTTGGCGGCGAAAATCTCGCGGGCTTCGTCATCGGCTTCGGGGGCGATGACCACTTCGGCGAAGATCTCGGTGATGGCGCGGGCGGTGTCCCCATCCAGGGTTTGGTTCAGGGCAATGATGCCGCCAAAGGCCGAGGTGCGATCGCAATCAAAAGCGCGGGAATAGGCCTGGGCCAGGGTCTCGCCGCGGGCCACACCGCAAGGATTGGCGTGTTTGATGATGGCGCAAGCGGGGCCTGCGGCGGGATCAAATTCGCTGACCAACTCAAAAGCGGCGTCGGTGTCGTTGATATTGTTATAGGACAATTCCTTGCCCTGATGCTGCACGGCGCTGGCCACACCGGGGCGGGCGCTGCCATCACGATAGAAAGCCGCCGATTGATGGGGGTTTTCCCCATAGCGCAGGGTTTGCGCCAGCCGGCCCGCAAAAGAACGGTGCCGTGGTGGGGCGGGCAGATCCACAGCCCCGGCCATCCAGCTGGACACCGCCGCATCATAAGCCGCAGTGCGCGCATAGGCCGATTGGGCCACTTGTTTGCGGAAGGCCAGGCTGGTTTGCCCGTCTTGCGCCTCGAGCTCGGCCAGAAGCGGGGCGTAATCCTCCGCATCGGTGATCACAGTCACATGGGCGTGGTTTTTCGCGGCTGCCCGGATCATTGCCGGGCCGCCAATATCGATATTCTCAATGCAGGTGTCGTAATCCGCGCCTTTGGCCACTGTGGCCTCGAACGGGTACAGATTGACCACCAGCAGATCGATCCCGTCGATGCCATGGGCTTCCATCGCGGCCACATGGGCGGAATCATCCCGCAGGGCCAGCAAGCCGCCATGGATGCGCGGATGCAGGGTTTTCACCCGGCCATCCATCATTTCGGGAAACCCGGTGACATCGGCCACATCGGTGACTTCAAGCCCGGCATCGCGCAGGGCTTTGGCGGTGCCGCCAGTGCTGAGCAAGCGCACATTGCGCGCGGCCAGGGCTTGGCCAAGCTCGATCAGCCCGGTTTTGTCGGAAACGGAAAGCAGCGCGGTGTTCAGCGGCGCGAGGTCAGTCATGATCGATCCTTGTCAGAGCGGGCCCGCGAAATGGGCAAGGGCAGTCAGCGTCAATCGGCGGCGTCGGGTCCGAGATCGCGCAGATGGGCGGGGGCATCTTCGGCTTTCGCCAGGCTCCATTTGACCGAGCTTTCCGGCGTGAGCGCCCGCCCAGCCAGCACAATCTGCTGCGTCGCCACTGGGGTTGCGCGGGTGTTTTCCAAATAAACGCTGGGGTCAAGGCTCATTCGCGCCGCGCTAGAGTGACGGAAGATCCATAATTCCCCCGATGGCAGCTTGAGCGACACCGCCCGGCCGCCCAAATCCAGCCGCGCATCCACATCCGGGTGCAGGTGAAAACGCAGGCTATAAGCGATCCCCGGCTCCGCCGCTTTCTGGGCGCGTTCCAAAGCCCGGGCAAAGCGGCGTTTATCGGCCTCATTGGTGGCGGTGAGCATATCTTCCCCCGCCAGGCCGCGCCCATCGGTGCCCAGATCGAGCCGCCGCAGATGCAAAAGCCCGTGGCTATGGGCATAGCCTTCATGCACTGCGATCAGCCGCGCGGGCCCCGGGGCAAGATCAAGGTCCAAAGGCACATCGCGGGGCCCATCCACCAGCAAATCCCGGCTATTGGCCTCTTGGCCCAGCCGGGCGGAAGAATAGCCATCAAGCCCCAAAGTGCTATGGGAGGCGGTGGCCCGCGCCGCGCGATCCCATTCCGCGCCAAAATCCTGACCTGCGCCGCAATTCACGATCACCGGGCGGCGGGCAGAGGTCAGCTCAAAGGCCAAGGTGCTGGCATGGGCGCGGCGGCTGACCCGGCCCAGGGGGGGCGGGGCGGCATCGACAATCACCGTGGTGCGGCCCCGGGCCAAACGGGCATAGCCCATGGCCAGATCACTCACCGGGGCGGGGCGAATGCCCGCCAGGCCCAGAGCGCTTTCGGCGGCCCCAGAAATGCCGCGCCGGCCGCTGTGAAACCGTGCCAAGCCGCCATCTGCATGGCGCAGGGCGCGCAGGGCATGGGCGGCGCGCTCCACCGCTTCTTGATGGGCTGGGCGGGTCAGACGGCCGCGATCGCTCAGGGCTTTATCGGCCCAGACCAGCAATTCGAAAATAGCGAGCAATTCTTCGGGATTGCGGCTGAGCACCCCGCCATCGGGGCCGATTTGCTGGCGGCAGGCCAATTCCAACCCTTGCAGCGCCGGGTCCGCAAAGCCCTCGCGCCCCGATAGGGTCAGCGCGGCGATGATTTGGGCGCAGAGCGCTTCGAACCGGGCCAGGCCCGGCGGCGCGCTGCGGGCGCGGCGACGCAGAAACCGCAAATGATGATCTAAGCTGCGGCCCAATTTACGGTCCAGATCGCTTAGATCCCCTGGCCCGTTAAGCCATTGCAGATGGTGCAGCAGGCGGATCAGCCGCCGTCCGGTCAGTGCTGGGGTCCAGCCGGGCCCTTGGCCGCGGCCAAAGGCAACCACCCAGCCTTCGGTCCAGGCGCGGGCATGGGCCAGGGCTGTGGCCGAGCCTAATGCTGCGAGATCATCAAGCCAGACAAAGCTTTGGCGGGCGGCTTCAAAACGCCCATCCCCGCCCGCATCTACGGACCAAATCCCCGTTTGGCCCGCCTCCACCATATAGCCGCCAAATTGGTAATGCCCGGCGCAAAGCGCACGGCCGCGGTCAGGCAGCCCCATGCTGCGCGGTTCAGGGATAAGGGCAAAGCCAGGAAAGCGCGCGCGCCAGCGACTTTGCCGCGCGGCAAACCTGTCGCGCAACGAAGGGGTGCTGTCTTGCCCGAGATCGCTTGCCACGCTTCTACTCCTGCCTCAATGACGCAGTGGCGCGTTTTTCCGCAAAGTTCAATCGCCAGACGCAGATTGCCCGGCGCGCTGCAAGCTTGCCACAAAAAACCCATCCATACCGCCTTGATCTGCCCAATAATCCGGGCGGCTGCGCAAACCCTGATCGCTCAGCCAGCTGGGATCAATCCCGGTGAGCTGGGCCAAAGCCTTAGGGGCCAAGCGCAGATCGCTGTGGCGTTCCAGGGCGGCGGTGATTTGATCCTCGCCTTCGGCGGCCAGCAGCGAACAGGTGCAATAGATCAACCGCCCGCCGGGGCGCAGCAGGCCAAAGGCTTTGTCGATCAGCGCCGATTGGAGCGCGATCAGCTCGGGCAGATCGGATTTGCGGCGCAAAAACGGCAAATCCGGGTGGCGGCGGATCGTGCCGGTGGCGCTACAAGGGGCATCCAGCAAGATCGCGTCAAAGGCCGGGGCCTCATAGGCCAGGGCATCTTCGGTCACCACCTCGGCGCTCAGCCCGGTGCGGGCCAGGTTTTCCCGCAGCCGCTCCAACCGGCGCTCGGAGATATCCAGAGCGGTGACCTTTGCCCCAGCGGCGGCCAATTGCAGGGTTTTACCGCCAGGGGCGGCGCAAAGATCCAGCACCCGTTCGCCGGGTTTGGTGGCCAGGGCGCGGGCGGGCAGCGCAGCGGCGGCATCTTGCACCCACCATTCCCCGGTCTCAAAGCCCGGCAGGCCTGAGACCGCGCCGCCCCCATGGGCCAGGCGTACCGAACCGCTGGGCAGAGCCTCACCGCCCAAACGCGCGGCCAAAGCCGGCGCATCTCCATCGCGGGGGGTTAGATCCAGCGGCGCAGGTTGGTCATGGGCGGCTTCAATATCGGCCACAGCGCGGGCGCCATGGGCTGATTGCAGCCGTCCGCGCAGCCAATCGGGCAAGCGCGCCGGGGCGGTCAGTTGCGCCCAGCGGGCCGGGCCATCCTCGGCAATGCGCCGCAGCACCGCATTCACCAAACCGGCTTGGCGGCGGGTACGCGGATCGGCTTTGGCCAGGCTCACCGCTGAATGCACCACCCCATGGGCATCGGCCCCGTGATGGCACAGCTCTACGGTGCCCAAGCGCAAAATATCCCGCGTGGCCGGTTTCGGCGGGGTTTTCACAAAGCTTTTGAGACAACTATCGGCCCGGTGCATCTGGCGCAGCGCATCGCTGGCCAGGCGCTGGGCGCGGGCGCGATCGCCAGGGGGCAGGGCGGCGGCTTGACCGGCGCGCGCTTCGAGCCCGTCAGAGAGCATCTTGCCCTGGGCCAGCACATCCCAGATCAGATCCAGGGCCAGGCGCCGCGCCGCCAGCCCAGTTCCGGCCTCGCTTGTTTTCGCGCTATTATCTGCGCCCATCGGTCCCATCCCCTTGGTCATGCTCTTGTCATGCAAGGGCAGAGCCGTATCTTGTCAGGCAGGTCAGGACAAGGAGCCAGGCGATGCAAGATGATGCGACAGATCCCAAACCCGAGGCGGTAACCGCGCCGCGGGACATCTCGCATTTGCCGCCTGCCGCACAGCGCGCCTTGGCCGAGGCCGAAGAACGCCGCCGCAAAGCCAAAGCCTTAGAGCTTGCCCCGGAACTGGGCGGGCGCGATGGGCCAGAGCCCGTGCGCTATGGCGATTGGGAGAAAAAAGGCATCGCGGTCGATTTCTAATCGCGCCGCTTTGCGCCGGTTATTTCAGCCATAGATCCGCATAGGCCCCGGCCCCGCGATCAGAGGTAAAGCGCAAGGCGCTGCCATTTTGCTGCACCATTTGGCAGTTATACCCCAAATCCTGCGCGCCCCAGTTTAGATCTCGGCAAAAATACCCATCTTGCCAGCGCCAGTCGCCGGTGACTTTGCGGCCAAAGGCGCGGCCGGTGATCTCGCCTTCGGGGCTGACGATCAAGCGAATCCCTGTGCGGGTGAGGTTCTTGCCGGAAATCGCTGCCACGAATTCCTCGGCCCGCTCGATCTGAGTAAAGGCTTGGGCCATGGGGATATGGGCAAAGCCGAGCCCGAGGCCCAATGCCAATGCGATCGGTTTTCTCATACCCGTCCCTCTCATCGCGGCTGCAATGGGAGGGATACGGGGCAGGTTTAGACTTGGATCATTTTTGCGATCATTTTTGCGCGCAACTTTTGGTTGCGAGCTTAATTTTGACGGTCAGTCGAGCCCGAGCACATCGGCCATGGAGTAATGGCCAGGGGATTTATCCTGCCCCCAAAGCGCGGCGCGCAAAGCGCCGCGGGCGAAAATCAGCCGGTCAGTGGCCACATGGCGCAGCACCACCCGCTCGCCGGGCCCGGCAAAAAGCACATCATGCTCGCCCACAATATCGCCGCCGCGAATGGCCGAGAACCCGATATCGCCGGGTTTGCGTTCGCCGGTGATGCCGTCGCGCCCGCGATCAGAGACCGCGTCCAGATCCACGCCCCGGCCATCAGCCGCGGCTTGGCCCAGCATCAAGGCAGTGCCCGAGGGGGCATCCACCTTGTGGCGGTGATGGGCTTCGATCACTTCAATGTCGAATTCCTCGCCCAAAGCGCTGGCGACTTTGCGTGCCAACCCCACCAGCAGATTGACCCCAAGGCTCATATTGCCCGCGCGCACCACAACTGCGTGGCGGGCGGCGGCGTCGATCTTGGTCAGATCCTCAGCGGTCATGCCGGTGGTGCCGATCACATGGGTGGCGCGTGCTTGGGCGGCGAGCCCGGCAAATTCCACCGTGGCCGCAGGGGCGGTGAAATCGATCACTGCCTGGGCTTTGGCGAACAGCGCCACTGGATCATCGCTGACCGTGACGCCCATGGGCGCGCCGCCCATGGCTTCGCCCACATCTTGGCCGATCCAGTCATGGCCCGGACGTTCCAGCGCCCCCACCAAATGCGCTTTATCGCTGGCGGCCACGGTTTGCAGCAACATCTGGCCCATCCGCCCCGATGCGCCTGTGATCACAATTCCCGGGGTCTGGGACATCTTTACCACTCCTGATCTGTCATTTGCCGGTTCGTTTCCCATCGCGCGCGCCAGAGTTTTCACGTCGAACGCTTGCTGGACGGGTTCCTATCGCTTATCTGCCCGCCATGGCAAAGAACAGGCATCATGACGGGCCAGGCCCGTCTCAGCGGCAATTACGTGTGGGGGAATTGATCCGCCGCACCCTTTCGGAAGTGCTGTCCCGCGGGGAAGTGCATGATCCCGAGCTTAACGCCCATTCGATTACCGTGGGCGAAGTGCGCACCTCGCCGGATCTGCGGGTGGCCACGGCTTTTGTGCTGCCTTTGGGGGGCGCTGGGGCCGAGGATGCCCTAGCGGCGCTGCGCCGCAACAAGGCCGAGCTGCGCCGGGCGGTGGCGAAATCGGTCAATCTAAAATTCTCGCCCGAGCTGCGATTCGTGCTGGACGACACCTTTGATCGCATGGATGAGACCCGCCGCTTGTTTGACCAAGACGCGGTGCGCCGCGATCTCGAAGACTAAAGGACAGCTATGGGACGGCGTCGTAAAGGCCGGGATATCTCGGGCTGGCTGGTGGTGGATAAACCCGCCGGGCCAAGCTCGACCGCGGTGGTGAATAAAGTGCGCTGGGCTTTGGGCGCGGCCAAAGCGGGCCATGCGGGCACGCTGGATCCGGCGGCCACAGGGGTGTTGGCGGTGGCTTTGGGGGAGGCCACGAAAACCGTGCCTTACATCACCGATGCACTGAAATGTTACCGGTTCGAGGTGCGCTGGGGCGCGGCCACCAATACCGATGATGCCGAAGGCGAGGTGATCGCCGAGGCTGCCAGCCGCCCAGAGCGAGAGGCCATTGAGGCAGCTTTGGCCGGGTTTCGCGGGCAGATCTCGCAAGTGCCGCCGAAATTCTCGGCTGTGAAAATCGATGGGCAGAGGGCCTATGCGCTGGCCCGCGAAGGCGATGACCCGGTGCTAGAGGCCCGCCCGCTTTGGGTGGAAAGCCTTGAAATGGTTGAGCAATCCGGCCCCGATAGCGCGGTGTTTCAAATGGTTTGCGGCAAGGGCGGCTATGTGCGCGCCATTGCCCGGGATCTGGGCCAGGCTTTGGGCTGTTTGGGCCATGTGGCTTGGCTGCGCCGGATCTGGTCCGGCCCGTTTGATGCCAGCGAAGGCGTGGATCTGGAGACCGTAGAGGCCGAGGCGAAATCCCCTGATCTGGATCAGCGGCTGATGCCGGTGCAGGCGGGGTTGGTGGATCTGCCCGAGATGGCCTGTGGGGCGGACGCGGCGATCAAGCTGCGCAATGGCAATCCAGCGCCGGTTTTTGGTCATGCGGAATATGGCAGCCCGGTTTGGGCCAGCCATGAGGGCGTGCCCGTGGCGGTGGGGGTTTACCGCGCTGGCAGCTTGCATCCCAGCCGGGTGTTCAACCTGTGATCACAAAAACCCATAGCAAAGAGGGCTGCGATTCCGTGGCCCGCTATTCCGATTGCCAAGGCTATCGCTATGATCTGACCCGGGTTTGGGATCCGGCGGGGGGCAAAGTGCTGTTCGTGATGCTGAATCCCTCCACGGCCACGGAATATCAAAATGATCCCACGGTGGAGCGCTGCGAGCGCCGGGCGCGGGCTTTGGGCTATGGGGCGTTTCGGGTTTGCAATATTTTCGCCTGGCGGGCCACTGATCCCAAAGTGATGCGCGCCCAGGCCGATCCGGTGGGGCCGGAAAATGATGCGGTGATTGTTGAGGCTTGCGGCTGGGCGGATCGGGTGATTTGCGCCTGGGGCACCCATGGGGCGCATATGCAGCGTGGCCCGGCGGTGGAAGAGCTGATTCGCCGCCTGAATGTGGATCCCTATCATCTGGGGCTGAGCAAAGCGGGCCATCCCAAACATCCGCTTTATATCGCCTATAGCCAGCAACCCGCCCCCTGGGGATAGGGGATAAAGCGGCACGGGTGGCTCCCGCACCCGCGCCGCAGGGGGCAAGCCCCCTTTGCCGGGTTTGGGCCCGGCAGCCGGGCAAGCCCGGCTGCGGTTGCGCTTTTGGCGGGCCGAGCGGGCCGTGAGATCTTTTTGGGAGATCTTGCAGCGCAGGGGCCAGGCGGGATAGAGAGCAGCCCCATGTATACCATCGCTGCGCTCTATCATTTCACCCGTTTCGAGGATCCCGCCGCCCTGCGCGGGCCTTTGGCCGAGATTTGCTGCAAAGCCGGGGTCAAGGGCTCGCTGCTATTGGCCAAGGAAGGGATCAACGGCACCATCGCAGGCAGCCGCGCCGGGATTGACACCGCCCTGGTCGCGATCCGGGCTTTGCCCGGTTGCGCTGATCTGGAATGGAAGGAAGCCACGGCGGAAGACGCGCCCTTTGGCAAGCTCAAGGTGCGGCTCAAGCGCGAGATCGTCACCATGGGCCAGCCCGATGTGGATCCCACCGCCGCTGTGGGCCATTATGTGGCTCCTCAGGATTGGAACGCTTTGATCAGCGCGCCGGATGTGGCGGTGATCGACACCCGCAATGATTACGAGGTGGCGATCGGCACTTTTGAAGGTGCGGTGGATCCCGAAACCAAAAGCTTTGGCGAGTTCCCCGCCTGGTGGCGCGAGAATGCCCATCGTTTCCACAATAAGCGCATCGCCATGTTCTGCACCGGCGGCATTCGCTGCGAGAAATCAACCAATTTCCTGATCGGGGAAGGGGTGGAAGAGGTCTATCACCTTAAGGGCGGCATCTTGCAATATCTCGAAGACATGCCCTCCGAGGACAGTCTTTGGAATGGGGAATGTTTCGTCTTTGATCGCCGGGTCTCGGTCGGTCATGGGCTGAAAGAAGGGCCGCATCTGCTGTGCCATGGCTGTCGCCGCCCGCTATTACCCGCGGATCTAGAGCGCCCGGAATATGAGCGCGGGGTGAGCTGCCATCAATGCGCCGATGAGACCAGCGAGGGCGATAAAGAACGGTTCCGTGAACGTCAGCGCCAGCTTGACCTGGCGGCGGCCCGCGCGGCGGCTTCGGGCGCTGCATGACCCCAGGGAGAAAGACATGCCCATGAAAGCCTTAGGCGCGATTGCGGCGCTGTCTTTGGCCCTGCTGACGGGCTGCACTGAAGAGTTGCCCGACGCGGTGGTCAGCAGCGATTTGGGGGAGTTTCGCCTCGAACGACTGGTGGTGATTGTGGATGATCCCGAGCAATTGCCGTTTTCGCGGGAAATGGATGAGGCTTCGCTGAAAGAGGCGATGATCAAGGCGGTGGAGCCGCGGTTCCGGCGCTTTGAGGGGGATCAGCTTTATACGATTGGCATCAATCTTCAGGCCTATTCGCTGGCCGCGCCGGGCATTCCGGTGCTGGCCGCGCCGAAATCCTTCTTGGGTCTTTCGGTCAATGTCTATGATCACCGCCCGGTGCGCTTGAATGTGAAACCCAAACGCTTGGTGATCACCGAAGATGCGGGGGGCGATGCGGTTGTGGGCTCGGGCTATACCCAATCAGCGCAAGAGCAATTGGATGAATTGGCCGATAATGCGGCGATCGAGATCGAACGCTGGCTGCGGGAAAACCCGCAATGGTTCGCGCCAAAAGCGCCCGCCGAAGACGCAGCATCCGCCCTTCAAGCAGCGGGCGTAGAATAAACTTCACAGCGGGTTTTCAGAACAAGCCTTGCCTTTTTTTCTCGGCGCGGCTAACGAGCCGCCGGTATCTAAAGGGGCTATTGGGCCCGCATGGAGAGGCGCCGCGATATGGCAAAGGAAAAGTTTGAGCGTAATAAGCCGCATGTGAATGTTGGTACTGTTGGTCACGTTGACCACGGGAAGACGACTCTGACGGCGGCAATCACCAAGTATTTTGGCGATTTCAAAGCCTATGACCAGATTGACGGC
>JAOXSB010000162.1 GCA_025800345.1 Mangrovicoccus sp.
GGATCACGGCTGGTGAGAAATTAAGCGCTTGTCCCGGCCAGCTTTGGGCGGGTGGCGGCTCAGCGTCGCAGCCGGGCGTGCAAGCCCTGCCGCCCCCTTGCCCGGCAGGGCCCCGGCAGGCCTCATCGGCGAAAGGAGAGAGAGCATGCCCCAGACCAGCCCCTTACCCATTGTCGATATCGCCAACTTTCGCGATGGCAGCGATCCTGCGGGCGTGGCCAAAGCCTTTGGCGCGGCCTTTGAAAGCGCGGGTTTTGCGGTGATCACCGGCCATGGGGTGCCGTTGGATCTGGCCGATGCGCTATACGCGGAGATGAAGCGGTTTTTCGATCAACCCTTTGAGGTGAAAACCGGATTTACCCCGCCCGAGCAGACCAAAGCCCGGGGCTATTTGCCCATGGGGGTGGAAAGCGTCGGGCAGACCCTTGGGGCCGCGCCGCCGCCGGATCTATGCGAAGCGCTGGTGTTTAATTCGCCCCATCGCCCGGAGAAGCGCGATTGGAATATCTGGCCCGATCAGCCCGAGAAACTGGCCGCTCTGGTGGCGCTTTGGACCGGGGAGATCATCCGCCTGACCCACGATTTGACCCGTCTGCAAGGCTTGGCGCTGGATCTTGGCGAAGATTATTTCCTAGCCGATCATGCGGATCCGGCCCTGACCTTGCGATTTGTCAATTATCCCGATCAAGACACGCCCCCCGCCCCAGGGCAGCTGCGCTATGGGGCCCATCACGATTATGGCGGCTTTACCATCCTGCGTCAGGATGGGGCGCCAGGCGGGCTGGAAGTCATGGGAGATGATGGGCAATGGCAAGAGGCTGCGGTGGTGCCGGACAGTTTCGTGATCAATGTAGGTGATTTGCTGGCGCGTTGGACCAATGATCGCTGGAAATCCACCTTGCATCGGGTCACCAACCCGCCCCGCGATCTGACCGGTTCAACCCGGCGCTTGTCCATGGTGGCCTTTACCGGCCCCAATGAAGCGGTAAAGGTCGCTTGCTTGCCCTCATGCCAAAGCCCAGAGCATCCGCCGAAATATGCCCCGGTGAATGCGGGCGATTATGTCATGAACAAGATCCGCACCTCTCATGATCTGAGTGCTGATTGAGCCTTCTGCGGCAAGAAACTGCTGCGACGCCGCGCCCGAAAAATTCGCTCTCGCCCCGGGGCCGGGCAATGCTAAGTTACGGGTGAGCACTTGGGCCAAGTCCTACGGCGCAGCAAAGAGAGGACAATTTTTATGACCATTTCCCCCATTTCCCGTCGACATCTATTGCAGGCCGGTCTGGCCGGTGCCGGGCTGAGCCTGTTGGGCGCGCGCCCAGGCCGGGCCGCCAGCGCGGTGAATTTTCAGCTTTCTTGGCTGCATTCGGTGCAATTTGGCGGCAGCTATATTGCCCAGTCCAAAGGCTATTGGGCCGATCAAGGGCTTGAGGTCACGCTCTCGCCTGGCGGACCCAATGCGCCGGTAGAGCCGCCAGTGGTGGCCGGCACCGCCCTGATGGGGATCTCGGCGGCCGATTACACCGCCGCCGCCGTGGCCAATGGCGCGCCGTTCAAAATCCTTGCGGTGGCGATGCAGAACAACCCTTTCACCATCGCCTCGCTGCCCGGCAATCCGGTGCATGAGCCCAAAGATCTGATGGGCAAGAAAATCGGCATGGCCACCGCCAATACCCCGGTGTTGCAAGCGCTGTGCGAGATCAATGGCGTGGATATGAGCGCCATCGAGATCGTGCCCACCCAATATGACGCCGCCCCTTTGGTGGCCGGTCAGGTGGATTGTTTGCTCTGCTGGCTCACGGATTTGCCCGTTGCGATGACCATGCAAGGCATTGATAATGTCACCATGCTGATGGCCGATTTCGGCTATGCGGTGCATTCCCAAACCTATATCGCCACTGAAGACAGTTTGAAAAACCGCCGGGCAGAGCTGCTGGCCCTGCTCAAAGGCGAGGTGGCGGGTTGGCGCGATTATAAAGCCGATACCGATGCGGCCGCGGCTCTGACCGTGGAGATGTTCCCCGATGCGGGGCTGGATCTGGCCACACAAAAGCTTCAGGCCGAGCGGCAGATCCCGCTGATGTTCTCAGATCTTACCGAGGCCCATGGGTTTGGCTGGTGGAGCGAGGACACCGTGGCCGCAAATATTGAGACCTTGGGGCTGCTGGGGCGCAAGGTTAGCGCCGATCTTTGGGATCGCTCGCTGCTGGAAGAAATATACAGCAGCTAAGGCAAGTGTCGCCATGTCCCCCCGCGATATGACCGAGGCAAGCGCCCCGCCAGAGGTGATTTGCCGAGATCTCTCCATGCGCTTTGGCCGGGGCAAAACCGCGGTGCAGGCGTTGCAGCCCACGGACCTGACCCTGGCGCCGGGCAGCATGACCGCGCTGGTGGGTCCGTCAGGCTGCGGCAAATCCACATTGCTGCGCCTGATCGCGGGGCTGGAGCACCCAAGCAGCGGCCAGGTGGAAATCGATGGGGACAGCCCCCGGCGCATCCGCCGGGCCGGGCAATTGGCCGTGGCCTTTCAAGATCCCTCGCTGCTGCCTTGGCGCAGCTTGCGCAGCAATGTGGCCTTGGCTCGGCATTTGGCCCGGCTGCCCAAAGATCGCGAAAAAGTCGCTGATTTGATCGCCAAAGTGGGGCTGGCCGGGTTCGAGCGCCACCGCCCTGCCGCCCTATCGGGCGGTATGCGCCAACGCGCCGCCATCGCCCGCTGTTTGGCCACAGATCCACGGTTGCTTTTGCTGGACGAGCCCTTTGGGGCGGTGGATGAGCTGACCCGGCGACGGCTGAATATTGATCTGCCCAAACTATGGCAGGCCCGCGGGGTGACCGGGCTTTTGGTGACCCATTCGGTACATGAAGCCGTGCTGCTGGCCGATCGTGTACTGGTAATGTCGCCGCGCCCCGGCGAGATTATCGCTGATATACCCGTGCCTTTGGGGCGGCTGCGCAATGCCCGCACCTCGTTGCCGGAATTTGCCCAGACCGTGGCGCAGGTGAATGCGCATCTATCCCAAAGCGCAGCTTTGCCATGAGGCATCTGCTGGGCGCGCTGGCAATCTTGATGCTCTGGCAAGGGGCGGCCCTGCTGCTGGAGGGGCGCTTTCTGCTGGCCGGTCCATGGGATGTGGCGCGCTATATGGCGGAACATGCCGGGCTGCTGGGCCGGGCTTTGCGCATCACATTGCTGGAAGCGTTTTTGGGCTTTGTCATCGGCAATGGAGCGGCGCTGATCCTGGCGGTGACGGTGATCTTGCTGCCCCGGCTGCAAGCCCTGATCGGAGCGGTGGCGCTGTTGGTCTTTTGCCTGCCTTTGGTGGCCACGGGGCCCATCCTGCGCGTGCTTTGGGGGCCTGGGATTGGCCCGCAAGTCACTCTGGCGGCCCTCGCGGTCTATTATACCAGTTTCCTGCCCTTGGTGGTGGGCCTGCGTGCCGCGCCGGCGAGTTGGTTTGATCTGGTGGAAAGCTATGGGCGCGGCCCGTTTACGGCCCTTGTGATCATCCGGCTCCGCGCCTGCCTGCCCTATTTCTTTGCCGGGCTGCAAATCGCGGCCCCTGCTGCGTTTTTGGGCGCCATGGTGGGAGAGTTCACCGGGGCCGAGCGCGGCATGGGTGTGCTCGCCATTCGCGCCATGCGCGCCTTGGATGTGGAGGCCACATGGGCGCTTGCCAGCCTGGCAGCCGGGGTCTCGATCTTGTTCTATAGCGCCCTTGGGGCAGTGGGGCACCGGCTCTTTCCTGATCGCCCGGCGCTGATCCTGAGCGCCCAAAGCTCTGCGCAGCCGGACAATTGGGTGCTTGGGATGCTGCGCGCTGTGGCCTTGGGATTGGCCAGTTTGATCACAATGCTCCTCCTATGGTGGGCGATGATGGAGCTGGGCGATGTGAACCGGTTTTTCGGCAAACGCCCGGCGGATATTTGGCATTTCCTGGTCACCGCCCCCGAGGCCGCCGCCCATCGCGCCACGCTTTGGCAGGCTGCGCAAGACACGCTGCGCTACACTTTGCCAGGCTATGGGATGGGCCTGGCGCTTGGGCTGGGGCTGGCGGCGATCTTTACCCTATTTCCCACCATTGCCGCCGGGGTGCTGCCCTTGGCCATCGCCCTGCGCGCCATTCCCATTGTCACCACCGCGCCGCTGATCGTCCTGGCCTTGGGGCGCGGAGCCACAGGCACGATCACCATTGTGGCGGTGATGATCTTTTTCCCCACCTTAGTGGCCGCGTTACAAGGCATGCGCCAAGCCCCTGGACAAGTGCTTGACCTGTTTGACAGTTACGGGGCCAGCCGCTTCACGCGGCTGATCCTGGCACAGATCCCCGCCATGCTGCCCGCATTTTTCGCCGCCGCGCGCATGGCCGTGCCCGCCGCGATCTTGGCCGTCACAGTGGCCGAATGGTTGGCCACCGGCAGCGGGTTGGGCAATTTGATGGCCCTGACCGCCTCGACCTCCGATTATAATATGCTGTGGAGCTCCACGGCCCTCGTGACGCTCTTGGCCGGGCTTGGCTATGCGCTTGTGGCAATGGTCGAAAAACGCGTTTTGGCTGAGATGGCGCCAGAACAAGGAATAGGCCCATAATTTCCGTATTTCGGAAACAATATGCGCAGGTTTTCCCATATTCAAAGTCTGTCATGTGAAATTTACACAAGCGTTACGCAATCGTCATTGAAATGTTTGCGCTGCGTCACAGGAAGCTGCGACGCGACCCCTATCTAGGGGCATCGCCCCGTCTGCAACGATTCCCGCGGCGCTAAGTGAATGCGCCTGCGTGTATAGGGGTATGTCTATGTCCAATCTCATCATCACCGGCGTTATCGATGGGTCTTTGCCCGGGGGGCTACCAAAAGCCATCGAGCTTTATGTGGTGAATGATATCGCTGATCTGTCTGCCTATGGCATCGGCAGCGCCAATAATGGCGGCGGCAGCGATGGCGAGGAACTGACCCTGACGGGCAGCGCGGTCGCGGGCGAGTATCTTTATATCGCCAGCGAAGCGCCCCAATTTACCGCGTTTTTTGGATTTGCTCCGGATTTCACCTCCGCCGCGGCCTCGATCAATGGCGATGATGCCATTGAGCTGTTTGAAAACGGCGCGGTGGTCGATGTTTTTGGTGATATCAACACCGATGGCACCGGCGATCCTTGGGAATATCAAGATGGCTGGGCGGCGCGCAAAGCCGGCACCGGCCCCGATGGCAGCAGCTTTGCCCTGGCCAATTGGGAATTTAGCGGCCCCAATCTGCTTGATGGGGCAAGCAGCAATGCGGATGCGGAATTGCCCTTCCCCCTGGCATCCTATGATGGTGATGGCACCAGCGCCCCAAGCTTTGCCATCAATGAATTTCGCATCTCCTCCCCGGGCAGCGCCGATGACAGCAGCAATTTCATTGAGATCATCACCGCCCCCGGCACGGATTTCAGCAATCTGACCTTGCTATCGCTCAGCAGCGAATTTGCCCCTGGCGCGATTGATGCGGCGATCTCGCTTGATGGCGGCGTGGCCGATAGCGATGGCGTTTTGCTGATCGCCAATAGCGAGAACCCGGCT
>JAOXSB010000172.1 GCA_025800345.1 Mangrovicoccus sp.
ACCGCGTCATAGGTGCTCCAGCGCGGGGTGGGGATTTCGATCACGCGCATATAATAGCTGGCCGATACCGAAGGGTCGAAATCAGGGTCGGTCCAGCTTCCGATCAGCTCTGGCGCGCCGATTGTGTTGCCATAGGTGGCGGTGCCTAGATCCACTGTGTTGCCCACGGGCGGCAGCAGCCCGGCATCATCCAGCGCGCGATCCCCGGACCAAGCCACATTGATGATCCGCTCTTGATGCGCGCCATCCCCATCAACCCAGCCTTTGATGATCTGGATCCGGTCCAAATTGGCCCCAAACGGGTCGCGCAGCGCATGAACGTTAAAGGTTGGTGCCGCGCTGAGCCCGCTGAGGGTGCCGCCCATGGGCACGCCCGCCTCATAGCCCGATTGCACTAAGGCCACGGGATCATCGGTCGCCTTGAGCGCCGCGCCCGCGAAAAAGCGCGGCTTGATGCGCGGGCCCGAGGTCACAAAGCTTTCCCGGTGATACATCGCGTCCCAAATGGCACCGCGGGTGTTTTTCGGTGCCCAAACACCGGTGAGCGATCCTGGGTTGGAATCGCGGGAATTGATCCAGCCATCAATCACCAGCTTGCGCCGGGCTTCGATGCTTTTATCCACCGGACCATGGCTGCCCACCAGGTAATTATCTTCGACCGCATCGCCTGGGGCGCCATTATGATTATCGGTGCCGCCCACAAAGCCCAGCTTGAACGGGTTCTGCCCCAAACGGTCTTGAAACCCATTGCCTTGGGTGATCGCCCAGCGGACATAGTTTTCCGGCAGCCGCGCCCGATCGCTGAAGGTATTGACGCTGTCGCCATTCTCAAAATCAGCAAATTCATCGCTGCCCCAAAGATGGCGGGTGACCTCGGAATTGCCCTTGATCTGCATCATTTCGACCAAGCGCTCATATTTGATCCGGAAAGCTGCATATTCTGCGGTGAGCGGCTGATCGGCATTGTCGAGCATGGCAAACATTTTGCCCGAGGAACCGTTGGAATTGTGCGGAATGGCCAAGAGCGTGCTGCCCGCGGCGTCTTGCTCGGCCATCCAGGCCCAAAGCTTTTCCTCATCATTGGTATCAAGCGCTGAGATTGGCAGATCCGGCACCACCATATCCCGGAACAGCACATTGCGGTGCATATTGCCCGCCTCTTGGGTGGCGCTCCATTCAAAGGCGGGAATCGTGGTAAAGGTGCCAGGATCGTAATGTTGCGCCGCCGCATCCAAGATCACTTGCCAGCCGTTTTTGGTGGTCTCGGGGCCCATATAGAATTCTGGATGGGTGGGCTGAGCGCTGCGCAGATTGTCCCGCACATATTTGCCAAACCAGGACAGCTGGGTTTCCACCCCTTCCAGATGGCGCAATTCCTCTAGCACGGGCTGATCATAGCCTTCGGCATCAGGGTTTTGGGTGGTGTAAAGCTCGCCCAGAAATTCCGCGTGATCCGAGATGGCAGCAAAATCCAATGGCCGGCCAATATTGCGATACATGCCATTGACCAACATCGTCTCGCCCTTGGCGAAGCGATAAGCTTGCTCAGGGGTCAGCCGCGCGCCCCCCACAAAGGCATCCAGCGAATAGGATGTGTGCACATGGGTTTCCCCGAAATAGGCCTCTTTCAGGGGATTTTCCGGCAGGGCCGCCTCGCGAGTTGCGATATCGTTTTGCGCTGTTGCAAGGCTGGCAAAAAGGCAAAAAACGCTGCCCAATAAAACCGATTTTTGAGATTTATTCATATCATTACCAATCCTGCGCGCCGGAATTTTACGGCTTGTCGCAACCATATATTCCCTGAAGTTGATCTTGCGTGTTACCTGGGCCAAGGGCGAATGCGCTGTCAAGCATGGGGGAATTATTAACCCATTGGGTTGCGCTGAGATCATTGACAGAACAGCGTGAATACCCTTTGAATACCTCGAGTATTTGAGGGGGTTTCAGGGTGATCGCTATTACATTTCATGTATTTATGCGCTCGGCAATAACACGGGTTCTATTGGCCGCAACGCTGATATCTGCTGCCCCGCTTACGGCCCAGGAAACGCCCCCAGCCAGCACCGCGAATGTACTAAAAGGCAAACCCTATTCGCCCTATGCGAACCGCGCGTTTCCCACCCAAGTGTTTTTCGGAGACACTCATGTGCACACGGCCCTATCCGCAGATGCGGGGGGCGGGGGCACCCGGTTAGAGCCCCGCGATGCCTATCGCTTTGCCCGCGGAGAGCAGATCAATTCCAATACGGGCCAGCCCGTGCGTCTGGCACGGCCCTTTGATTTTTTCATGATCACCGATCATTCCGATGCGATGGGGGCGATCTCCGACATAATCAAAGGCACACCTAATATTTTGGCCGACCCACAGGGAAAGGAGTTCCATGAGGCGTTCAATCTGGGTGGGCAAGCCGCGCTTGACGCAGTGCGCGATCTGATTGCCGCTTTCTCACAAGGCGAACTCTCTAGCGAGCTTAATTATCAACCGGGCAATCCCGCTTATGCGCGGGTGTGGAATGATATCATTGATGCGGCGGAAGAGTTTAACAGCCCTGGGGTGTTCACCACCTTCATCGCTTTTGAATGGACCTCCCTGGTGAAGGGCAACAATCTGCATCGCAATGTGATTTTCCGTGACGGGGCCCGGCGCACTCGCGACGCGCTGCCCTTTACCACCACCCCGCCCATCGGGTCGACCAATCCGCGCGATCTGTGGACCTGGCTTGAAAATTATGAGGCCACCACCGGCGGTGATGTGATCGCCATCCCCCATAATGGCAATCTTTCCAACGGTTGGATGTTCTCGCAACGCGATGAGTTCGCCGAAGACACTCCTGTACTTGATGCAGCTTATGCCAAGGCCCGCGCCCGTTGGGAGCCGCTTTATGAAGCCACGCAAATGAAAGGCGATGGCGAGACCCATCCTATGCTGTCGCCTGAGGATGAGTTTGCCAATTTCGAGACCTGGGATTTCGGCAATCTTGATGTGTCCGAGGCGAAGACCCCGGAAATGCTGCCCGCAGAATATGCCCGCGAAGCGCTGAAACACGGGCTCAAGCTAGAGGCGGAGCTGGGCATGAACCCGTTCAAATTCGGTATGGTGGGGGCCTCGGACACCCATACCGGTCTGTCCACGCCGGATCAGGATAATTTCTATGGTAAGTTTCCCAGCTATGAGCCCAATGAAGCGCGGGCGGAACATGTGGGCAAACCTTATGCGGATGGCACTCCGGCCTATTACACTTGGCAGTATATTACAGGCGGGGTGACAGCGGTCTGGGCCGAGGAAAACACCCGAGAGGCCATCTTTGACGGGATGAAACGCCGAGAGGCTTATGCCACCACCGGTCCGCGCATGAGCGTGCGGTTCTTTGGCGGCGAGTTTGCGCCCGAAGATGCCAGAGGCCGAGATTTGGCGCGGATCGGTTATGCCAAAGGGGTGCCCATGGGCGGCGATTTGCGCGCTCCGCGCGACGGGCAAGCCCCGAGTTTTCTGGTCTATGCCCTGCGCGACCCGATCGGGGCCAATCTCGACCGGATCCAGATTGTCAAAGGCTGGGTAGATGTCCAAACCGGGGAGCTTGCGGAAAAGGTCTATGATGTGGCCTGGTCCGGCGCCCGCGCCATGGATGAGGCTGGCAAACTGCCATCCGTGGGCAATAGCGTGGATCTTTCCGTACCCTCTTGGACCAATGATATCGGAGCCTCCGAGCTGGGCATCGTTTGGAGCGATCCGGATTTCGACCCGGCCGAGCATGCTTTTTACTATGCCCGGGTGATCGAGATCCCAACCCCGCGCTGGACCGCGTATGATGCGGTCAAATTCGGGCTGGAATTTCCTGCCGAAGTGCCCCTGGTCACTCAAGAACGCGCCTATACGTCGCCAATCTGGTACATGCCTGAAGGCTAATCCACAGGAAGGAGGCGGCCATGCCGCGCCTTATGCTGAGCACCACCGCGCTGATCGGCGCCGCTTTTGCGGCGACAGCGCAAGATTTTGCCGTAGATCGTGAAGATATCTCTGTCGGCAAACGGCCTTATTCCCCTTATCTGCACCACAGCCATCCTGATCAGGTGTTTTTCGGCGATACCCATCTGCACTCCAGCTATTCCACGGATGCGGGGATGGTGGGCAATACGGCGGGGCCTGACGAAGCGCTGCGCTTTGCCAAGGGCGAGCAAGTGGTTTCTTCCACCGGGCTGCCCGCGCGCCTGATCCGGCCACTGGATTTTCTGGTGGTGGCCGACCACGCGGAAAACCTTGGGCTGGCGCCGATGATCGAGGAATCCAACCCCGATCTGCAGCGCGACCCTCAGGGCAAGGAATTCCACGACCTGGTCAAAGGCGGCAAAGGCTGGGAAGCCTATGAGATCTGGAAGAACGCGGGCGCGGTGCGCGAAGATCCCTTGCCCGATCCCGCGCTTGTGGCCCAGATGTGGCACCGCATCATCGACGCGGTGGATCAGCATAACCAGCCGGGCGTCTTCACCGCCTTTCACAGCTTTGAATGGACCTCGACGCCAAGCCAGCGCAACATGCATCGGGTGGTGGTGTTCCGCGACGGGGCGGAAGAGGCGCGCAAAGTGGTGCCTCTGTCTTTCTTTGATGCGGAAGATCCTGAAAAGCTCTGAGATTATCTTGAGGCATACGAGGCCCGTACCGGGGGTAAAGCGCTGGCTATTCCCCATAATGGCAATCTCATTCGGGGTCTGATGTTCGCGGTGGAACGTTTTGACTGCTCGTCCATGGATGCCGATTATGCCAAGCGCCGCCAGCGTTGGGAGCCGCTTTACGAGGTGACCCAGATCAAAGGTGATGGCGGGGCCCATCCGATGCTCTCGTCCAATGATGAATTTGCCGGTTACTATACATGGGATGCAGCTGATTTCGGGCTCAACCCCAAGACCCCGGAAATGCTGCCCCATGAATATGCCCGCCCGGCGCTACAGCTTGGTCTGGAGATGGCCGAGAAAATCGGGGAAAACCCGTTTAAACTCGGCATGATCGGCTCCACCGACAGCCCCACCTCGCTGACCACCACACGCGAAGAGAATTTCTTTGGCAAATTCTCCGCCGTAGAGCCCGATGCCGAACTGCGCTATCTGGATCCGGTCTCCAAAGATCTGCGCCCCGATGGCGATGGCAGTCTTGATGTCTATCACTGGGAATCCACCGCAGCGGGTCTTGCCGCTGTCTGGGCGCGGGAAAACACCCGTGACGCGATCTGGGATGCCATGGCGCGCAAAGAGGTTTACGCCACCACCGGCAGCCGGATGCGGGTGCCGGTCTTTGCTGGCTGGGATTTCAAGGCCACCGAACTGCACCGCCCCGATTTCGCGCGTCAGGGCTATCAGCGCGGCGTGCCAATAGGTGGCGATCTGAGCGGCGCCCCCCGAAGGCGCGCCGCCGCGTTTCATGGTGCGGGCGCTGCGTGATCCCGACGGAGCCAATCTTGAGCGGGTCCAGATCGTCAAAGGCTGGCTGGATGCCGAGGGCGCGCGTCAGGAAAAGATCTATGACATCGCCGTCTCTGACGGGCGCGAGATCGGTCCGGATGACACGGTCAGCGACCCCGTGGGCAGCACCGTCAATGGCGCGAGTTTTGAAAACACCATCGGCGAGGCGGTTTTGGGCGCCTATTGGGAAGATCCCGATTTCGACCCGGCCCAGCCAGCAGTCTATTATGTGCGGGTGCTGGAAATCCCGACCCCCACATGGATTGCCCATGACACGGCCGTCTTTGGCGAGCGCGACGCCCCCGAGACGGCGCTGCGCGAACATCAGGAACGCGCTTATACCTTGTCTATTTGGGTTAACCCGGCCTCGTAATTGCTGTTGCGAAAACGGGCCCGCCCTTGTCTAACCGCGCTTTGACACCCCTCAAGGACCTTCTATGTTTGCCCGTTTTTTGCGTCAGCCCCTGCTACATTTCTGTGTCATCGGGGCGTCTTTTTTCGCTCTGTTCTCTGTGTTTGGGAATGAGCCCGCCGATCCGCGCCCCAAGGGGCAGATCATCATCTCGCCCCAGGATGCCCATTGGCTGGCGCAGCAGTTTGAGAGCACATGGCGTCGCCCGCCCACGGCGCAAGAGCTTAACGGCTTGATCGATGGGTTCATTGAGGAAGAGGTTTATGTTCGCGAAGCGCTGATGCTGGGGCTGGATCAAGGCGATACGGTGGTGCGCAACCGTCTGCGCCAAAAGATGGAATTTCTCACCGAGGCCGGGGCGCAAGCGGCCAATCCCAATGAGGAAACACTCCGGCAGCATTATCACGAGAATGCCGCGCGGTTCACTGCCCCGGCGCGCATCAGTTTTATGCAGATGCTTTTGCCCGAAGGCCGCGATGCCGCCGAAATGCTGGCGCAGCTGAAAGCTGGCCGCGATCCGGCACAGCTCAGCGCCAGCACCTTGTTGCCGACCCAGATGACACGCAGCCCGCAACAGGCCATTGACGGAACGTTTGGCCCCGGGATGTTCGAGGCATTGCAGTCCGTAGACCCCGGCA
>JAOXSB010000181.1 GCA_025800345.1 Mangrovicoccus sp.
GCCGGGCAGCTGGGCTTTTTGAAAACCGCCGCCATGGAGCTGTCGCGCTATAACACCACCATCAATGCGGTGATGCCGGGCAATATCTATACCGAAGGCTTGCAGGATCTGGGCGAGGATTACCTGAACACCATGGCCGCATCGATCCCGCTCAAACGCCTGGGCGCAGTGGAAGATATCGGCAATGCGGCCCTGTTCTTTGCCTCTCAAGAGGCCGCCTATATCACCGGGCAACAGATCGTTGTGGATGGCGGGCAGATCCTGCCCGAAAGCCTTGAAGCGATTGACGAGATTTAAGGGGGCGGGGATGAGTTGGAAAACCGCCTATCGGTCCTTTTATTACGAGACCGCCGAGGAGCCCGAGGATATCCATCTGAGCGCGGAAAAAACCACGCTTTTGGTGATCGACATCCAAAACACCTATTTGGAGCGCCCCGATGATCCGGTAGAGGCCGCTCGCTGGGCCCCGTTTTTTGAGCGCATGGACAGCGTTGTCATCCCCAACACGGCGCGGCTGCAATCTTGGGCGCGCGAGCGCGGCATC
>JAOXSB010000212.1 GCA_025800345.1 Mangrovicoccus sp.
CTGCGCCGGATCGGCAAAACCGCCGGTCTGCCCGAGGATCAGCTTGAAGCTTGCTTGGCCGATAATGACAACGCCCAAGCCTTGGTGGCCTGGTATCAGGAAAACGCCCAGGCCGATGGGATCGATTCCACGCCGACCTTCATCATCAATGGCGAGACTTACAGCAATATGGGTTATGAGGAATTCGCCAAGATCCTCGACGCCAAATTGGCTGAATAAACCGTCTCTGGGCCGGGCCGCCAGATTGGTTTGGCGGCCTGGTTTCCCTGCCATTGGCTATGGGTGACCAAGTCACCGCATTGCCGCCCCGCTGCATGGCATTCTCTGCGTCAAAATTGGAGAATCACCATGCAGATGAAATCTATGCGCCCCGCGGATACGTGGTCCCCGCTGTATTTCCTGGCCTCTGTGGGGGCGGGCGGTCTTGCGGTCACGTTTTTCATGTATCTGATGTTCTGGGTGCCCCATCCCAGCCAGCCGGTACCGGTTTTTGAAGACATTATCGGCTTTTTCGCGGCCGGGTCTGGTCTGCAAAAGGCTTTGGTGGTGCTGGCGATGTCTGGCATTGCCGTGTTTGGGGCGATGAACCTTTATCTGCTGGTTTGGAATCTGCGCCAAGTGGGCGGGTTTTTGGCCACGGAGCGCGGGCTGAGCTTGATCGGCTCGAATGCTCAAACCCAGATGATGGCCATGCCCCTGGGGCTCGCGATGTCGGTGAATGTCTGTTTCATCCTTGGGATGGTTTTCGTGCCGGGGCTTTGGTCTGTGGTGGAATATCTCTTCCCCGCCGCTTTGCTGGCCTTTGCCGCGATCGGCGTTTTGGCACTGCGCCAAATGGGAGCGTTTCTGAGCCGGGTGATCGGCTCTGGCGGGTTTGACTGTCAGGCCAATAACTCCTTTGCCCAGCTTTTGCCGGCCTTCTCGCTCTCCATGGTGGGGGTCGGGCTGTCCGCGCCGGGCGCTATGAGCACCACCGCCCTGACCGCGGGGCTGTCGATTATCTTTTCCACCTTCTTCCTGGTGGCGGCTGTGGTGATCGCCGCAGTGGCCATGGTTCTGGGCATTCGTTCGATGATGGAAAATGGGGTGGCGGTGGAGCAATCGCCCACATTGCTGATCGTGGTGCCGCTGATGACGGTGCTGGGGATTTTGATGATCCGCCAAGATCACGGGCTGCACAGCCATTTCGCGGGCCATACCGGCTCGGGCGATATGCTGGTCATGCTCAGCCGTATTCTTTCGATTGAGGTGTTGTTCTTGCTCTTTGGTCTGACGGTGCTGCGGGCCACCGGCTATATCCGCCGTTTTGTCACTGGCTCGGAAACATCCGTAGGCAGCTATGCTTTGATCTGCCCAGGGGTGGCCTTGGCGGTGATGCTGCATTTTTGGATCAATAAAGGTCTGGTTGGGGCAGGTCTGATTGCCAAATTTGGCCTGGCCTATTGGGGGCTGACCGCTGTGGCTCTGGCCAGCCAATTAGCGATGATCGCGCTGCTTTTGGTGCTCAATCGCCGCCATTTCGGGCAGTCGCGCCACGCGGCCCATATGCCAGCGGAATAATCCCTTGCAGCGCTAAAGCGAGGTGCCCCAGGGTGCTTTGGAACGGACGCGGGCCAATGGCCCGCGTTTTGCCATCAGCAAAGGTGAGCCTGCCTGTTGCAAAGTGACGAGCCGAAATTGAGCAAAACCCGCGCCACCGACCGGATCATCACCCCGGTATCGGGGTTGCTGCGCCGCGCGGCAGTTCTGTCGGTGATCGGCGGGGCCTTATGGCCGGTGCAAGCGGCGGTGATCGCTTGGGCAATTGCCTCCTGGGTCACTGGCGGGCCGGTTTGGGAACCCGCTTTGATTGCAGCGGGTGCATTTATCGCTTTGGCGGTGTTGCGCGCCGGGCTTGATCATCGAGCCGGGGCGTTGTTGTTCGACGCGGCCGATCGCAGCATTGCCCGAGAGCGCCAGGCCGTGATCGCCCATGAGGCGCAGGCTCGCAGTAATTGGGGCTCGCCCGCCATTGCCTCGCTCTTGGTGGAAAAGCTGCCGCTCTTGCAGCCATGGATCACCCGCTATCACCTGTCGATGACCCGGGTGAAAATCCTGCCCGGCTTGATCTTGCTATTATGCTTTAGCCAATCCTGGGCGGTGGGGGTGATCCTGTTGGTGGCGGGCCCTTTGATCCCGGTTTTCATGGCCCTGGTGGGCATGGCCGCGGAAGAGGCCTCGCGCCGGCAATTGACCGAGCTGGGCAGTTTGAACGAGATGCTGATGGAGCGTCTCGCGGCGATGCTGGATATCCGCCTATTGGGGGCCTCAGAATCCGTGGCCGAGGAATTTGAAAGCCGCGCCGAGCGGTTGCGCGAAAGCACGATGGAGGTGCTGCGCATCGCTTTTCTCTCCTCCACAGTGCTCGAGTTGTTCGCAGCGCTTGGGGTGGCTTTGGTGGCTGTGTTCGTGGGCTTTAGCCTATTGGGCGAGATCGGCTTTGGCACATGGGGCAGCCCGCTGACCATCGGCCAAGGGGTGTTTTTGCTGCTGCTGGCCCCGGAATATTTCCAGCCCTTGCGAGAGCTCGCTGCGGCTTGGCATGATCGTGCGGCCGGGCTTTCGGTCGTGGCGGAATTGGACGCGTTGGATCAGACCGCGCCTGTGCCCATGCTCGGGGCGGGGGCTTTGGTGGCGCCGCTTCCGGGGGCGTTCTCGATCAAGACCCATGGGGCGGTAGCCGCTCTGCCCGGGCAGGCGGTGGCCTTGCCTGATATCGTGTTGGAGCCGGGGCAAAACCTGGCTTTGACCGGGCCGAGCGGGGCGGGAAAAACCACCAGCTTAAAAGCGCTGGCGGGGTTGCTGCCGTTGCAAGCGGGCGAGATCGAGGTTTGCGGGCAGCCATTATCCGAGGCCAGCGCCGATGCTTGGCGGGCGCGGATCGCGCTGATGCCGCAAAAACCCCATTTCTCGGATCAGCCCTTGGGCACCTGGCTTGATCCGCGCGGCTCTGGCAGCGATCCCCAGAGCGCTTTGGCGCTTGCCCAAGCGGCAGAGATTGTTGCGGCGCTGCCTGCAGGGCTCAATACCCGATTGGGCGAAAGCGGCGGCGGCGTCTCGGGCGGCGAGGCAAGGCGTTTGATGCTGGCGCGGGCGCTGCATGCGGGGGGGGACGTGATCTTGGCCGATGAGCCCACGGCGGATTTGGACCCTGAAACCGCCGATTTGATCCGGGGCGCATTGCTGGGTTTGAAAGCCCGGGGCATTGCTTTGATCGTGGCCACCCATGATCCCGCGCTGGCGGCCGCGATGGATCACCAGATCGAGCTGCGCTCATGACGGCCTTGTGGCAGGTTTTGCGCCTGGTTTTGGCCGCCGACCCTTGGGCGATGGCCCGGGGGGCGGCGCTGAGCCTTTTGGTGCTGGTGATGGGGGCGGCGCTACTTGGCCTCTCGGGCTGGTTCATCACCGCCACCGGCCTGGCGGGGCTGGCCGGGATAGGCATTGCCTTTGACGTGTTTCGCCCCTCTGCCGGGGTGCGGTTCCTGGCTATGGGGCGCACGGCGGCGCGCTATGGCGAGCGGGTTTTGACCCATGACGCGACTTTGCGGGCCTTGGCGGCCTTGCGGGTCGCGTTGTTGCGCCGTCATGCGCACCGGTCTGGGCGGGCTTTGATGGGGCTGCGCAGCGAAGCGGTGCTCACCCGGATCCTGGCGGATGTGGATGCGCTTGATGGGGTGTTGCTGCGCCTGGTTTTGCCCAGCTTCGCAGGGTTGATCACGCATATTCTGGCGCTGCTGATTTTGGCGTGGCTTGTGGGCTGGCCCGTGGCACTGACGGTATTGCTGGCATATTTGCCCGCCGCAGCGCTGATCTTATGGCATTTGGCACGTCGGGCGCGGGCGCCGTCTCAGCAAGCAGAGCAGCGATCCCAGGATTTGCGCCAAGGCATGATCGATCTTTTGCGTGATCGAGAAGCGCAGATTGCTTTTGGCGGGTTGCCTGATCGCAGGGCAGAGCTGTTGCAGATTGAGGAGGCGGCGCGTCAGGCGGCTGCGCGCTTGGATCGCCGGGAACGCGCCGCAGCAGCAGGCCTGTCAATTGTGGTGGCCGGGGCCAGCGCCTTGGCGCTGTTGGCAGGGGCTTGGCTCTTGGGGCAGGGAGAGATTGACCCGGCCCGGGCGGTGATCGGGTTCTTCGTGGCCCTGGCTTTGGCGGAAACCCTGCTGCCCCTGCGCCGCGGCTTTGCGGAACTGGGGCGCATGATGGGGGCAGCGCAGCGGATCATGAGCGGTAAAGCGCCTGCTCGGGCACCTGAAAACCCCGTTGCCGCCGTGCCAAAGGCACCGGTGCTGGAGATCACCCGCCCTCAGATCGCTTGCACCTTAAATCCGGGGGAGGCCTTGGCCCTATTGGGCCCGAGTGGTGGCGGCAAAACCAGTTTGCTGATGCAAATTGCTGGGCTTGCCCCAAGCCAAGGCATCGCGATTGACGGCCATGCCCCTGAGATCTGGGGCGAGGCGGCACTGCGATTGCGGGTGAGCATGTTGCCCCAACGCAGCGCGTTGATCGCTGGCAGCCTGCGCGAGAACCTGTGTTTGCCCGGTTCGCAAAGCGATGACGCGCTTTGGCAGGCCCTGAAAGCCGTGGATCTGGCTGATACGATCGCGGCGCGCGGCGGGCTTGAAATGCGTTTGGGCGAGGGGGGCAGCGGGCTGTCCGGAGGGCAATCCAAGCGGCTTTGCCTGGCCCGCGCGATATTGCGCGCGCCCAAATTATTGCTGTTGGACGAGCCCACCGAAGGGCTCGATAGCGCCACAGCGCAGCGTGTTTTGACGGGATTGCGTGCAGCCCTCCCTATGACTGTAATTGTCGCAGCACTGCATCGTGACGCAGAGCATTCCCTATTTACGCAACGGATTAATTTGCGAACCGCTGAAAAAGGGTGACCATGTCACACTAAGAATTGGCCTGAGGGTGTAAGCCCCGCTCATCGCGCGGAAAGCTAAGTTTTAAATCTGCCTTTACCGCGCGGCTCATTTTTGGAGGAATAAGATGGAGCTCGATATTGTAGAGCTGTCACGCCTGCAATTTGCTATGACAGCGATGTTTCACTTCCTCTTCGTGCCGCTGACGCTGGGATTGTCGATCCTCGTTGCGATCATGGAGACGGTCTATGTGATGACCGACCGCCCGATCTGGCGGCAAATGACGAAATTCTGGGGCACATTGTTTGGCATCAACTTTGTGCTGGGCGTGGCCACCGGGATCACCATGGAGTTCCAGTTCGGCATGAATTGGAGCTATTACAGCCATTATGTAGGCGATATTTTCGGCGCGCCCTTGGCCATCGAAGGTTTGATGGCCTTCTTTTTGGAAGCCACTTTTGTGGGGTTGTTCTTCTTCGGCTGGGACAAGCTGAGCAAGGTTGCCCATTTGATCGTGGCCTGGTTGGTGGCTTTTGGATCGAATTTCTCGGCTCTGTGGATTTTGATCGCCAATGGCTGGATGCAAAACCCCGTGGGCGCTGTGTTCAACCCGGAAACCATGCGCATGGAGATGACCTCTTTCACCGAGGTGCTGTTCAACGAGGTGGCCCAGGCGAAATTCGTCCATACGGTGTCCGCGGGCTATGTCACGGCCTCGGTCTTTGTGCTGGGGGTGTCTGCTTGGTATTTGCTCAAAGAGCGCCATATCGCTTTGGCCAAACGCTCGATCACCGTGGCGGCCTCTTTCGGGCTGGCCTCGGCGCTATCGGTGGTCATTTTGGGCGATGAATCGGGCTATTCGGCCAGCCATACTCAAAAGATGAAGCTCGCCGCGATTGAAGCCATGTGGGAAACCGAGCCCGCCCCGGCCAGTTTCACCCTGGTGGGCATTCCCGATCAGCAAGCGCGCGAGACCCATTATGCGATCCATATCCCCTATGTGATGGGCTTGATCGGCACCCGCTCTCTCAATCAGGAAATCCCAGGGATCACGGAACTGGTTGCCCAGGCCGAGGACCGCATTCGTTCCGGCATTATCGCTTATGACGCGGTGATGCAGATCCGCGAGCTGCGCCAAGACACCCCGCAAGAGATCCGCGATCAGTTCGAACGCCATAGCGATGATCTGGGCTTTGCCTTTTTGCTCAAACGCTATGTGGAAGATCCGCGCGAGGCCTCTGAGACCCTGATTGCCAGCACCGCTTGGGATACGGTGCCGCGGGTGTTTCCGATATTCTGGACCTTCCGGATCATGGTTGGGCTCGGCTTCGCCTTTATTCTGCTGACGGGCTATTTCTTCTGGAGATCAAGCTTTTGTGCCCAAAGCTATCCCCGTTGGGCATTGCGTTTGGCGGTGGTGATGATCCCCACGCCTTGGATCGCCGCCGAGATGGGTTGGTTCGTGGCGGAATTTGGCCGCCAGCCTTGGACGGTGGATGGCGTTTTGCCCACGGCGCTGTCTGTGAGCCATCTGAGCATCCAAGATGTGCTGTTCACCTTGGCGGGGTTCGTCACTTTCTACAGTGCGCTCTTCATCATCGAGATGGGGCTGATGTTGAAATATATCCGCAAAGGCCCGTTCCAAGATGTGGCAGAGACCGAGGCTTGGACCACGCGGCATGAATCCCGGTTGCGGCCCGGAGGGGCCGGGCAAACCCCCACAGGCACCCCAGCGGAGTAAGCACCATGATCCTGCATGAATTCATCAGCTATGAAATGCTGCGCCTGATTTGGTGGGCGCTGCTTGGGGTCTTGCTGATCGGTTTTGCCATGACCGATGGGTTTGACATGGGGGTGGGGGCGCTGCTGCCCTTTATCGCAAAAACCGATGTGGAACGCCGGGTGGTGATCAATACGGTCGGCCCGGTCTGGGAAGGCAACCAAGTGTGGTTCATCTTGGGGGGCGGGGCGATTTTTGCCGCGTGGCCGCCGCTTTATGCGGTGAGCTTTTCTGGGTTTTACCTGGCCATGTTCGCGGTGCTCGCGGCCCTGATCTTGCGCCCGGTGGCGTTTAAATACCGCTCCAAACGCCCCAGCCTGCTTTGGCGCCGGGCTTGGGATTGGGCGCTTTTCATCGGCGGGGCCGTGCCAGCGCTGATCTTTGGCGTTGCGGTGGGCAATGTGCTGCAAGGGGTGCCCTTTTACCTGACACCTGAGCTGATGGCGGTCTATGAAGGCAGCGCTTTTGGCAAATTCATTGGCTTGCTCAATCCCTTTGCCTTGCTGGCTGGAGCTGTGTCTTTGCTGATGCTGATCACCCATGGCGCAGCTTGGACCATGCTCAAAACCGAAGGCGAGATCGCCGGCCGTGCCCGGCATATCGGTGCGATCACCGGCATTGCCGCGATTGCCGCTTATGCGCTCGCCGGGCTTTGGCTTGCCTTTGGCATGCAAGGTTATGCCATTGTTGGTGATATCGTCACAGACGGGCCTTCCAACCCCCATTACACCGAGGTTCAACGCACGGGCTCTTGGTTGCTGGCATATGCTGCGCGGCCATGGATCGTGATTGCGCCGCTTCTGGGCTTTGCTGGCATGGCGCTCACGGTGCGCGGGTTGCGGCGTGGCTATGAGCTGTCGAGTTTGCTCTATTCCAAGCTGGGCATATTCGGCGTGATTTCTTCGGTGGGGCTGACCATGTTCCCGTTTTTGCTACCGTCTTCGGTGGATCCGCATTCCTCTCTCACGGTTTGGGATGCGTCTTCGTCGCATTTGACACTGTTCATCATGTTGATGGCGACAGCGATCTTTTTGCCGCTGATCCTGCTTTACACCGCCTGGGTGTACCGGGTGCTTTGGGGCAAGGTCACAAAGGCAGATGTGACGGCAAATTCCGATAGCGTGTATTGAGAAAGGGATGATCTGATGTGGTATTTTGCTTGGCTTTTGGGTCTCCCGCTGGCGGCGATTTTCGCAGTGATGAACGCGATGTGGTTGGAGCTGCAAAATGATCGCCGCCTGACCGAGGAGAGCGATTTGGCGCCCTAGCGCCGCTTTGGGCGCCGCTGGGGAAATTTCTCTGCGGTGCCCAGAATTTTCGGCACAGGCCTGCGTGCCTGGGCCCTAAGGGAGAGAATGATGGATCGAAGATCATTTCTAAGCCTGGCCGCAGGGTCAGGCCTGGTTACGGCTGTGCCTATGTCAGCGCGGGCAAACCCCGCGCCAATCGCCAGCAAAGCCCGCATCGTGATCATTGGCGCAGGCGCAGCAGGCACTGCTTTGGCCAATCGGTTGAGCATGCGTTTGCAGGGGGCATCGATCACTGTGATCGATCCGCGCTCGCAGCATCTTTATCAGCCGGGGCTGAGCTTGGTGGCGGCGGGGTTGAAACCGGCCAAATATGTGACCTCGGACACCAGCCAATGGTTGCCCGATGATGTGAGCCTTGTGCCCGAAGCGGTGGAAGCTGTGGATGCAGAGGCGAAAACCGTGGCGACGCAAAGCGGGCAGAGCCTGCCATATGATTATCTGGTGCTGGCCCCTGGTTTGGTGCTCGATCACGATGCGATCGAGGGGTTTTCCCTTGATCTCGTGGGCAGCCATGGCATCGGCGCGCTTTATGCGGGGCCGGAATATGCGGCCAAAACCTGGGAAGCGGCCTCTGAATTTACCGAAACCGGCGGGCTGGGCCTGTTCACCCGCCCCGCGACCGAGATGAAATGCGCCGGCGCGCCGTTGAAACACACATTCTTAATTGAAGACATTGCCAGCCGCGCGGGCGCTGCGGGCAAATACGAGATGCATTATCTCGCGCCGCAATCGGCGCTGTTTTCCGTGCCCATCGTTGCCGAGAAAGTGCGTATGCTGTTTGGCGCGCGGGGGATTGATGCCCATTACAATCACACGCTGATGGCGGTGGATCCGGGCGCGAAAACAGCCACTTTCCGCAAAATCACCCGTAACGGGGAGAGCGGCGTGGCAAGCGAGAGCTTGGAAACGCTGCCCTATGATTACCTGCATGTGATCCCGCCCCAACGGGCCCCGGAATTTGTGCGCCAATCGGGCCTGTCTTGGGCCGATCGCTGGACAGATCAAGGCTGGGTCGAGGTGGAGCCAGACACGCTGCGCCATCGCCGTTATCCAGAGATTTTCGCCCTGGGTGATGTGGCGGGCGTGCCCAAAGGCAAAACCGCGGCCAGTGTGAAATGGCAAGTGCCCGTGGTCGAGGACCATTTGCTGGCCGCGCTTTCCGGTCAAGAGGGCACCGCGATCTATGGCGGCTATACCTCCTGCCCGCTGATCACGCGGGTCGGGCGGGCCATGTTGGTGGAGTTTGATTACAATAACGATCTGGTGCCCAGCTTTCCGGGGGTGATCGCGCCGCTGGAAGAGCTGTGGATCAGCTGGCTGATGAAAGAGGTGGCGCTGAAAGCCACCTATAACGCCATGCTGCGCGGCCAGGCTTAAGGAGCCCTCCTATGCAAGAGCTGACATTTGAAACGCTGATCGCGGTGTTCGAAGAGATTTTCGGCCGCGGGCTGTTTTGGACCATGGTTGTCGGGGCCGGGTTGGTCACACTGGCCTATCTTTATGTGCTGATCCGGGATCGGGCAGTGAGCTGGCGCAAATTCCTGCTGGCGCAGCTTTCCATGCCCATTGGAGCGATTGCGGCGGTGCTGTTCGTGCAGCGCATGACCCATTCGCAATTCTCTGACCTGGGCGGCCCAGTGGATGTGATCGTGCTGCTTGGGGTGGCAGTGATGGGCGCGATTGGCATGGCCATTTTGGTCTACACCACCGAAGCGCTATTTGGCCGCCGCCGCAACGACACCGCAGGCGAGCCCTAATCCAAAGGCGTGATCTCCAGATCAAGCCAAACCAAGCGATGATCCGAGGCCCGCGCGGCCTCGGCCATGGGGTGCTCTGGGGGCGGCCAGGCCACGCCGCTGCCTTGCAGTGCCAGCCCGTTTTTTGACGGCAACACATAATCCACCCGCAAATTTCCAGGGCGCTTGCCGAAATCGGCGGTATCAAAACGCGGATCGCCCTTGTGATTGCGGTTTTCCGCAGCGGCCAAGGCGCCTTCGCTCATGGGGGTGATGGCGGGATCACTGGCCGAACCTAGGATGGCGGGATGCTCTAGCAGCAATTGAGCCGGGGCATTGGTGCTGTCCCCATCAAATGGATCGGCATTGAGATCGCCCAAGATCACAAAGCGTTGGCCTGGGGCCAGCCCGCCCGCGCGCCCGGCATCATCCACCATCCAATCTGCCCCATCGATATAATCGGCCCAAAAGCGGATCTCATCGTGATTGCGTTTGCCATTGCGATCCTCTGGCCCGTCAAACACTGGCGGGGTGGGGTGCGCGGCCAGAAGATGCAGGATGCTGTCTCCGATGCGCAGGGGCAAATCCAGATGGGTTTTGGAGGACAGGCGCAGCGCCTCGGCGGCGTCTTGGCTGTAATAGCCGCCCGGCCCGGTCAAATTTTGCCCTTTGGGATCGGGGGCGGTCAGCAATGCCCCGGGCATGTCGATCCAGCGCAGGGTTTGAAACTGCCGCGCTGCCTCAATATCCAGCGGCAGACGGGAAAACACCGCAAAACCGTATTGGCCGGGAAAGGCGCCATAGCCCCAAGCATCCCCAGGCCCGCCCAAACGCCCATCGCCATCCAGATCAAAGCCCGAATCAATCCCGGTATTCACTGGCGGCAT
>JAOXSB010000197.1 GCA_025800345.1 Mangrovicoccus sp.
CCGCCATACATCGCAGATCGGCTGAGATTCTCGCGGATAATCTCATGAGTGCGCTCGGTGGTGTGAGTGATCCCGCAAGAGATCTGCCGCACCGCGATGCCTTTGGTTTGAAACGAGAAAAACACCGGATCATCATCGCCAGGCTGCGAATCCAGCCGGTCCCAAGCGATGGTTTTGCCATCCAATCGCGGCGGGGTGCCAGTTTTGAGCCGCCCAAGCGGCAGGCCAAAACTTTCCAATCGCTGGGCCAGCGCAATGGACGGAGGCTCGCCCATGCGCCCGGCCTCGTGACGTTCTTCGCCAATATGGATCAGGCCGCGTAGAAATGTGCCCGTGGTAATAATCACGGCGCCGGCTGTGATCTCGCTGCCATCTTGAAGCGCAACGCCGGTGATCTGATCGCCCTGTTGCAATAAATCGGCCACCTCGCCCTCAAGACAGGTCAGATTTGGTTGCGCCGCCAATTCAGCTTGCATCTGCTCGCGATAGATCTTGCGGTCACTTTGCGCGCGCGGGCCTTGAACCGCTGGACCTTTGCGGCGATTGAGCAATCGAAACTGGATCCCCGCCGCATCAGCGACGCGGCCCATCACCCCATCCATCGCATCAATTTCGCGGACCAGATGGCCCTTCCCGAGCCCACCAATGGCCGGATTGCAGGACATCACCCCAATCGCGTCCAAACGCAGAGTGATCAGCGCGGTTTTGGCGCCAGCGCGCGCCGCTGCATGGGCCGCTTCGCAGCCCGCATGGCCGCCGCCCACCACAATCACGTCGAAATCAGACTGTTTCACGTGAAACACTCCTATTTGCCCAAACAGAAGGCGCTGAAAATCTCGTCGAGCAGATCTTCTACATCAATCCGCCCGGTGAGACGATCCAAAAACCCGGTGGCCTGACGCATATCTTCGGCCAGAAGATCCGCTTGCTCTGGAAAAAACCTTAGCCGATCCGCCGCCGATTCCATAGCCTGTTTGGCCGCTTCAAGATCCCGGCGATGGCGCTCGCGCGTGGCCATGCCCGCATTTCCGGCGCGATCTGCGAAAA
>JAOXSB010000225.1 GCA_025800345.1 Mangrovicoccus sp.
CGCCGGAATTCCGCAACCGTCTCGATTCGGTGATCAGCTTCGGGCCGCTGCCCCGCGAGGTGATCTTGCAAGTGGTCGAGAAATTCGTGCTGCAACTGGAAGCCCAGCTGTTGGATCGCAATGTGACCATCGAGCTGTCGCCAGCGGCCGCCGAATGGTTGGCCGATAAGGGCTATGATGACCGGATGGGCGCGCGCCCGCTGGGCCGGGTGATCCAAGAGCATATCAAAAAGCCCCTGGCCGAAGAGCTGCTCTTTGGCAAATTGGCCAAGGGCGGGATCGTGCGCGTGGGTGTTGCGGATGGCAAAATCAAACTGGAGTCTGTGCCGCCAGAGCGGGCGCGGATTTCCGGCAAGAAGCCGCCGCTGCTGACAGCGGAGTAACTCCACGATCTCAGACATTAAAAAGGGCCAGCGCGATATGCGCTGGCCCTTTTTTAACAACCACTTGCCGGGTGACTATTATACAGGAGGCATGGCTTTTCGACCGGCGATATAGGTCGCTGCCACCGCCCGATCATCACCCATCATAATTGTGGGAAAGAGCTTTTCCCAAAAACCCTCGGCCCGCTGCACCCGCTGGGCAATGGCCGGGGTGCTGGCCAGATCAATCACCACAAGATCTGCCTCATGGCCCACCGCCAGATTGCCGATCTTATCTTGCATACGCAGGGCTTGGGCCGAGCCTTGGGTGGCCAGCC
>JAOXSB010000237.1 GCA_025800345.1 Mangrovicoccus sp.
TATCCACAGAGCATTGACGCAGGTCCAGCACCCGCATTGGATCTAAGTTTGCTGTTCGATATTTCTCAACTTTACCTGGCGAACGATATATAGGGGGCACTGAAAATCAAGCATAGGCCCAGACCCAACCTCTTCTAACAACGATGTTCTGCCTGTACAGCCTCGCGCCTGGACGGCGGTTATTCGATCAATTAGTGCATTATCCGCCGTCACCGCCGCACGCCACCAGCGTCCAATAATCTTTCCTTATCGGACGCTGGTGGAAAATTTAGACAGAATCGGCCCCGCGCCCCGAAACTACCCCATCAAACCGGCCGCAAATAGCCGGTTTACGGGCATGTTCCCGCGCTGTCGGTGCGGGTGACGTGGGTGAGTTCCAGCAATTGCCGCTCTGGCCCTTCCATGTAAACGCCGGTGGTGATCTCGCCTTCGCCGAAGATCAAAATCCCCTCCCCTGGCGCGGGCGCGGCGTCTAAATGCGCGCGCTCGGCGGTCAGGTAATCGCCCTGCATCAAAACCGGAAAACGCTGGCCGGAAAGACACTCCTCAAACCCGGCGCTATCGGCGAAATAGGTGAAGCGGCCCATCAATTGCAGCCCCTGCAACGGCCCAGGCACAAAGCTTTCATCGGCCTGCAACACCGGCCCGCGCGCCGCGCCGCTTTCAAGATCTCGGGCCTGAAACCCGCCCTCGACCGGCGCAAAGATCCGCAGGCTTTCGCGGCCGCTATCCAATTGCAACGCCCCTTGCGCCATCTGCCAACGGCCCAATTCTCCGGCCCCCTCCATGGCAAGCTGATAGCTTTGATCGGGCCAAAGGCTTAGCGTCACCTCGCCACCAGAATAGGATTGCGGGCCCTCAATTAGGGCCCCTTCGGCAATCGCGCCCGTGGCAAACAGGCCCGATGCAAAGGCCCCCGCACACAGCCCCATGACCATATTTCCCGCCAGTGTTCCCATGGCACGCGCTCCTACGATTCTCTCAAATATCCCCTGTCTCTTAACGCGCGCGCCCCGGCCACGCCCCCCTGCCCTGCGGTCATTGCCCTATGAAATCCCCGTCAAAACCCCCAATCTGGCGGGATCTGACGCGGAAATCGCTGATTTTGGGGCAAGATCGCGGAAAAATCCTTGCGAGACTCGGGAAGGATGTGCTCTCAGTAACGGCAAAGAGTGAAAAGAGCGGGAAAAGCCGTAACAAACGGCAACCGCCAGAAAACATGAGCAGGTTAATATGGCCCATTCCTCGGCGCCAGCCACCGATCTCTTCCGTCACGCCAGCCGGATCGACCAGCTGGTGGGTGAGCACGCGGAAAAGCTCTCGGAACGGCTGCAAGCCCATCGTGAACAGCTCTTTCCCCCCAATGCAAGGAAAGAGCTGCGCAAATTCACCTCTGGTGAGGCGGCGCAGCTGCTTGGGGTCAAGGATGCCTATCTGCGCAAGCTGCATCTGGAAGGGCGCGGGCCCGAGCCCGAAATCCGGGCCGCCGGGCGGCGTTATTATTCCCCTGATGATATCCAGGCCCTGCGCGAATTGCTGGAAACCGGCGCGAAAAGCCCGGGCACTTATCTGCCAGGGCGGCGCGAGGGCGATCATCTGCAAGTGATCACCGTGATCAATTTCAAAGGCGGGTCGGGCAAAACCACCACCGCCGCCCATCTGGCCCAGAAATGCGCGCTCGATGGCTATCGGGTGCTGTCGATTGACCTGGACCCTCAGGCGAGCTTTTCGGCCTTGCATGGCTATCAGCCGGAATTTGACCTGCTCGATGGCGGCACGCTTTATGACGCCATTCGCTATGACGATCCTGTCCCGCTTAAGGATGTGATTCAAAACACTTATTTCACCAATCTCGACATCGTGCCGGGCAATCTTGATCTGCAAGAATTCGAGCATGAAACGCCGATGATGTTGGCGCGGGGGGAGAATAAGTTTTTCTTTACCCGGGTGGGCGATGTTCTGGCCCAGGTGGAGCCTGATTATGATCTGGTGATCATGGATTGCCCGCCGCAGCTTGGGTTTTTAACCATGTCGGCCCTGTCGGCGGCCACGGCGGTGTTGGTCACGGTGCATCCGCAAATGCTGGATGTGATGTCCATGTGCCAGTTTTTGCTGATGACCTCCAACTTGCTTGGGGTGGTGGCCGATGCGGGCGGCGATATGAGCTATGATTGGATGCGCTATCTGATCACCCGTTATGAACCCGGCGATGGGCCGCAAAATCAGATGGTCAGCTTCATGCGCTCGATGTTTGGGGAACATGTGCTGAACCATGCAATGCTGAAATCCACCGCGATTTCTGATGCGGGGATCACCAAACAAACGCTCTATGAGCTTGAAAAGGCTCAATTTACCCGCTCCACTTACGAGCGCGCGATGGAAAGTCTCAATTCGGTCAATACCGAGATCGAAGACTTGATCCAAGGCGCTTGGGGCCGAGCGGTGGAGCGTTAGGATGGCCCGGAAAAACCTGCTCAAAGGCTTGATGGAAGGGGCGTCACAGGACGGGGCCAAGCCCCCTGCCCCGCCGGCCTCGGAACCGGCGGCCAAAACGCCCGCCGCGCCCCCTGCCCCTGGCAGCCCGGCGGCCCATAGCAAGCGGCCGCGCTATGCCAAAGGTGCCATCGGCGCGGTCAGCCAATCCATAGCCGATCTCAAATCCCGGTCGATCTCCGAGATCGACCCTTTTGCCATTGATCAGGGCGGTTTGCTCGACCGGATTGATGATGATGACGGCGATCACACGGCGCTGATGCAGTCTATTCGCGAGCATGGGCAGCAAGTGCCCGTGCTGGTGCGCCCCCATCCCGAAACCCCCGGACGGTATCAAATCGTTTATGGGCGGCGGCGGGTTCGGGCCCTGCGCGATTTGGAACAGCCGGTAAAGGCGATGATCCGCGATCTTGATGATCGGGATTTGGTGATCGCCCAGGGTCAGGAAAACTCTGCCCGTAAGGATCTGACTTTTATCGAAAAAGCCAATTTTGCCAGACAGATGCGCGATGCGGGCTATGATCGCAAAGTGATCTGCGATGCGTTGCATGTGGACAAAACCCAGGTCAGCCGGATGCTTTCGGTGGTGGATGCGGTCTCGCTCGATCTGATCGAGGCCATCGGCGCCGCCCCTTCTGTGGGCCGGGATCGTTGGCTTGGGCTGGCCAAGCTCATGGCCGAAACCGATACGCCCACCGATGAGGCGATCGGCATGGCCAATTTCGTAGACGCCAAGACCAGCGATGAGCGTTTTACCGGGCTGGTCCATGCGCTCAGCCTGCCCATGCGCCGTGCGAAAGAAGCGCAGCATTCGCCCATGGCCCGCGGTGTGTTGCGCAGCCAAGCCGGTGTCGAGGTCGGGCGGTTGCAGCGCAAGAACGGCAAGATCACCGTGACGATTCCTGAGGAGAACGCCGAAGGTTTCGATGAATGGTTGATCGATAATTTTGACAAAATTCACCGCGATTGGTTAAAAACACGCGGGAATTCAAAGGGTTAACGCCTTTTGGTGAGGTGTAGAGCAGAACAAAGGAGGCACAAAAAGACAAAGCCCAAATAGAAAAGCCCCCCGGAATAAATTCCGAAGGACTTCTCAAGGTCGATTAGCACTCTCTTGATAGTCCGGAAGGTTGACAGCTGTCAACGGCGTCTTTGGGCGGGCGGAGAGGTTTTGCCTTGTGAAACGCTATGGAACGACTTTCATCGACGCCTTTCGGGCGCCGAGCGGTGACGGCTGCCCAAATTTCGGGCATCGCCGTGGCCCAGGCAGCTATGCCCGGTATTTCCATCGACAAATGGCGGCTCTTTCGCGCGCTCACAACGGCGCGGGCGCATTACGCGCTGTCGAGCCGGGCACTGACCGTGCTAAACGCCCTGCTCTCTTTTCATCCAGAAACCGATCTTTCCGGGGATGCGCCGATCATCGTCTTTCCGTCAAATCGGGTTTTGGGCGAGCGCGCTCATGGCATGTCCGAGGCCACATTGCGGCGGCATCTCGCGACCCTGGTCGAGGCTGGTTTCATCGCCCGCCATGACAGCCCCAATGGCAAACGCTATCGGATCCGCAACCGTGATGGCGCAGTTCACCTCGCTTTTGGCTTTGATCTGCGACCAATGCTCGTACGTGCAGCGGAGATTTTTGACACCGAAGCCGCGTGTTTGGCGCAAGCCGAAGCCCTCAAATCCGCACGTACAAAGCTGGTCCTTCTTATCCGCGATGCAACGAAGCTGATCGAGTTTGGCCAGGCCGAGCATCCGACGCGCGATTGGGCCACGGCTTTTGAAGCACTAGCAGAGCTGCGTCGCGCGATCCGCCGTAAGCTTGGTTTGGAGCAGATCTCGGAGCTGATCAGCGCCGCAAACACACTGTTGACCGCCGTCAAAACACAGCTTGCAGAAACCGATTTACCACAGCCCGAAACAGAAAAACTGAGCGGCTGTGACACCGAAAATGAGCGGCACTATCAGAATTCAAATACAAACACCTTAGATAAGAAAGATCGCAGCAAACCCGTTCTTCGAATGCGTGAACGCCAGACAGATCCAACATTGGCCCATATGCTGCGGGCTTGTCCAAGCCTTCAAAACTTTAGCCATGAAGAGTTGAAAGATTGGCCATCGGTTCAAAGATCGGCAAACACCATTCGACCTTGGCTGGGGATTAACATCGCGCAATGGCAAGAAACCGTGTCGGTTATGGGGCCATCTTCAGCGGCGATTTGCTTGGCTGGAATTTTGGAGCGGCAATCCGAAATCAGATCCCCAGGGGCTTATCTGCGGCATTTGACGGAAAAGGCGCGGGCGAAGAAATTTACCACGGGACCAATGATCAACGCACTTTTGAACCGAACGGATCGAGGGGCCCAGCCATGTTAGGTCAAGGGACATGCCGGTTGTCAGGGTGCCAGTTGACGGCTGTCAACACTTACGATCTGTCATCCTCGGGCAGGGCCTTTCCGCATATTGGAACGACGAAAAGCGGCTCTGCGCAGGGATCACTTTCCAGCAGAGATCACGGTTGCAGGCCGCCGAGTTAGACATTGCTCTTGTCTTGGAACTGTCATATCTGTTATCTGACTAATCTTGTCAAGATATATGCACGAGCCGTGATGTGATATGCCAGTGATGGATCTGTTTGATATTTCCCGCACCGCCCAGAAGCGGCCCGATGATCTGGCTTTGCTGGATAGGGCAGGGGGGCTCACTTGGCGGGCGCTGGCCGACGCGCTTACAGATACCAAAACGCAGCTGGGCAGTACACGGCGCTTGATCGCAATCGAAGCTCGACCCAGCCTTGCCACGCTCACCGCCTATCTTGGGGCCCTGAGCGCAGGCCATGCCATTGCCATGCTGCCGCTTGATGACGAACGCGCTTGGGAAAGCTTTGACCGGGATTTCACCCCGGATGCGATTTTCCGCGATCCGAGCGGTTGGGAGATCCTCGGCCCGCCGATAGGGGAGGGGCTGCATCCTGATCTGGCGCTGCTGCTGTCCACATCTGGCAGCACCGGCGAGAGCAAATTCGTGCGGCTTTCCTATGAGAACCTGCGCAGCAATGCCGCCGCAATTTCTGAGTATCAAAACCTCACGCCCAAAGACCGCGCCGCGCTGATCTTGCCCCTGCAATATTGCTATGGGCTTTCGGTTCTGCATTCCCATTTGATCAAAGGCGCGTCGCTCTATCTGGTGCCGGGCTCGGTGATGGATCCGGGCTTTGTCGAAGATATAGGTCAGCAAGGCTGCACTAGTATTTCCGGCGTGCCCCATAGTTATCGTTTGTTTGATCAAATTGGCTTTCGTGGGCAGATGCCCGAGAGCTTGCGCTTTATGACCGTGGCGGGGGGACGGCTGCCTGCCGATCGTGCCCGGCTTTATGGCGCGCATTTGGCCGCAAGGGGCGGGCAGCTATTTGTGATGTATGGGCAGACCGAAGCCACCGCCCGCATCGCCTTTGTGCCGCCCGAAGCATTGCCCGGCCATGAGGCCACCATTGGCCAGGCCATTCCCGGGGGCGCGCTGAGCCTGGAAGATGACCAGGGCAGGGCGGTCACCGGGCCCGGCCAATCGGGCGAGCTGGTCTATCGCGGCCCGAATGTGATGATGGGCTATGCCAGCGGCCGGGCTGATCTGGCCCGCGAGGCCGAGATTGACGTGCTGCGCACCGGCGATTTGGCCGAGCGGTTGGAGAACGGGTTTTATCGGATCATCGGACGGCTCAAGCGGATCTCGAAAATCTCGGGGTTGCGGATCAGCCATGATGCGCTGGAAGAGGCCTTGGCCCGGGCCGGGGTTGAGGCCGCCATCACTGGCGATGACCAGGGGCTATATGCGGCCTATTGCAGCCCGCTTGCCCCAGAGGATTTGCGCCACCGCTTGGCCGAGGCCAGCGGTTTGCCGGAATTGGTGCTGCATGTGATGCGCGTGCCAGCGCTGCCCCGCCTGGCCGCGGGCAAGCCCGATTACCCGGCGGTGAAAGCGCTGTTTGAAGCGCAGACCCCCCAGGCGGATCTGCTGGAGATCTATCGCGAAGCCTTTGCCCCGAAACAGGTGCGCGAAAGCGATAGCTTTGTTTCCCTGGGCGGGGATTCCTTGCGCTTTGTGCAAATGTCCCTGAGCCTAGAGCAAGCTTTTGAGCATCTGCCCGAGCATTGGGAGCGGCGCAGCATTGGCGAGCTGAGCCAATTGGCCAGTGATAGGGCCAGTGAAAGGGCAGGGGGGGCGGCAAGCCCGGCGCCAACGCGGCCCATGGCCTGGGCGCGGCTGGCCCCGATCAGCACGGATATGGTGTTGCGGGTGCTCGCCATTGGCCTGGTGGTGGTGCATCACGCCACCCATTGGCCGATCCCTGGCGGGGCGGCGGCGATGATGGTGATGGTCGGCTTTGGCCTGGCGCGGTTCCAAGGGGCTGCGGCCCTGGACGGGGCTGTGGGGCGGCTGTTTTCCGGGTTGCCCCGGGTGCTGGCGCCCTATTTCCTGATCCTTGCGGGCTTTGCCATCGGTTGGGGGCAGATCCCTTGGGCCTCGGTGTTCTTGATCGGCAATGTCGGTTTTGCTGATCCGGTGGATCACAATATGCTGCCCTATCTTTATTGGTTCGTTGAGATCTTTGCCCAATCGGTGGCGATTATGGGCCTGTTTTTGGCCTTGCCCCAGGGGCGGGCTTTGGCCCGTGGGCAGCCTTTTATATTCTCGCTGCTTTTGATCGGCTTTGGCCTGGCTTTGCGCTTTGCCTGGGCCGAGCATTGGGATTTCGGGGGGCGGCAGATTTTCACCATCCCGTGGAATTTCTACCTATTTGCCTTTGGCTGGGCCGCGGCCATGATGCGCGATACCCGCGAGCGTTTGGTGATCTTTGCCCTGGCCTGTGCGGTGATGCCTGCGGCGGCTTATTGGGGCGGGAATTGGACCGGGGCATGGGTGAAATATCTGCTGCAACTACCGGTGATTGGCGCGCTGCTGTTCCTGCCGCGGATCTATCTGCCCAAAGCGCTGATCTTGCCGGTGATCGGCTTTGCCGCAGCGGGCTATCATATCTATCTGTTCCACCGTTTGGTGCCCGATAATCTGCCGGGCCTTTTGGGGCGCGGGATTTCCGAGGATCTGTATGTAGGGCTCTCGATTGTGGTCGGGGTGCTGTGCGGGCTGCTGGCCTATTGGCTGCAAAACCGGCTGCTGGGCTGGGGCATGGGGGTGAAATTATCGGTCGCGCGCCGCCCGATGGTATTGCGAAACGGTTAGGGCGCGCGCGTAATTAATGAGCGCGAATAGAGAGGTTTCACAAAAATAATGCGGGTCCGTCGAAAAACTTCTAGGATTCGCGTTAATTAGGGATCTTAATTTAATTATATAATGGGTTGGATTGAGATGAATGTTTTTGAATCTTCCGGGCTAGAAGCTGCCACCGTTATTTTTGGTGGCTCGGGGTTTATTGGCACCCATTTGGCGCGCAGCCTGTCAGAGGCTGGGGTGAAACGCATCATCAATGTCGATATAGTTGATCCACGCGAGGATATTCCCGGGGTGCAGTTCATACGCGGCGATGTGCGCGATCTGTCCCAGTTGAAGATCGAGGGCCCGGTTGATCGGATCTATAACCTCGCCGCGGTGCATACCACACCCGGACATCCCACCCATGAGTATTACGAGACCAATATCGCTGGGGCCACTCAGATCACGGAATTTGCCGCCCGTCACAATGTGCCGCTGCTGGTCTTTACCTCGTCTATTTCGGTTTACGGGCCCAGCGAGGACACCAAAAGCGAAGCGTCGCTGCCAGCGCCGGAAAGCGCTTATGGCTGGTCGAAATGGTTGGCCGAGGGGATCCACCGGTCTTGGTTGCAGCGCCATGACAGCCGCCGTTTGGTGATCGTGCGCCCGGCGGTGATTTTTGGCCCGGGGGAGGGCGGTAATTTCACCCGGCTGGCCCGTTTGATGAAGAAAGGCCTGTTCATCTATCCCGGGCGCAAAGACACGATCAAAGCCTGTTATTACGTGGCCGATTTGATCGATAGCGTGTTTCTGGCCGAGGCGCGAAACGAGCGGTATATCCTGTTCAATGGCGCTTATGCGGATCGCTATACATTGGAAGAGATTGTCGAGGCGTTCCGGGCGACCTCTTTTGGCGATGCGCGAACGGTGCTGCTGCCACGGGCTGTGATGCTGACCATTGCGCGGGCGCTGCAGCCATTTTCAAAGGCTGGGATCGGGATCCATCCGGATCGGATCACCAAGCTGCTGCGCTCGACGGATGTGGTGCCGGGCTGGCTGGAAGCGCAAGGCCAAGCCAAAACCGGCCGCATCTCGGAGGTGCTGCAGGATTGGAAAACCGTGACCCATGGGGAGTTTAGTTGAGCGCCACGCCAGTCTCAGCACTGATGAGCTCACAGAGTTGGCCCTTGAAACTAGTATCTAGGGAACAGGACGAGGTATTTACCAAGATAATGTTCGCGGCGGATGATGCGAATGCCAGTTTTGCATCTGAATTTGCGTGAAGATTCCAATAAGTGATTACGGTGAGGTCTTGGCCGGGTATAAGCTCCAAGTTGGATTTTTTATGAAAGACGATTTCCGGTGTGCCGGGGCCATGATGGTACCGTGCTTGAAGAAAACCGGATCCAAATGGTCTTGCCTGAAGGGTTACTATTTGATCCAAATCGTCAGAGCGAAGCCTGTTAACAACAAGCTTTGACAGCTCATTTTCGGGTGCGATGTGCTCAGATGAATCTTGCTCTTGCTTAGTCTGAAGCGCGGCTCTGTACATATCCATGGATATGAAGATCCCGGACAAGAATCGTGGGTTTCCCTTCGGGTAAAACTACTCCCGTTGGTGGAGTTGGAATTCCCTGGTTGCTATCCGCGGACATCATGAAGTTGTGTAGATCGAAGTCTAGTAAGGCACCGCCAATGAACGTTGCCAGGATTCCAGAAAACGTGATTAGGGCGAATTTTCTGCGATTATCCAATATTTGATCCTCGCGCTCCAAGGGCTTGAACAGAATGTGAACACCTTAGGTGTCTTCGTCCAGCCAGTTGTTCTCATAGCCACCAAAGTTATTACATCTACACTGTGGGTTTCAGCGCCAACGCCGGTTTTTCCACCAGATGCCAGGAGAGCACGGCCAGGGCCAGGGTCGGGGGCAGGGCGGTGAGGATGTTTGCCAGCGGGGTTTGCGGCCCAAAGAGCCACATCACCAGCCCCTGCATGGGAAAGCCATAGATATAGACCCCGTATGAATAATCCCCCAGCCGGTTATAGCGGCGCAGCCAGCCGCCAGGGATATAGGCCAGCCAAAAGCTGGCATAGGTGATCGCCAGGCTCAGCGCGGGGTAGTAAAGTGGGCCGTCATGGGCCAGGGGCACCAGGGCAAAGAGCGCCGCGCCCACCCCCAGGGACAGCGGTACCCGATCGCGCCAGATGAAAAACCCCGCCCCATAAGCAAAGGGCAGGGCCAGCTCCCAAGCCGCTTGGTCGCGGAAGTTCAGCTTTGGTCCCCATTCCATCAGCCCGATCCAAAAACCCACAAAGCCGATCACGCAAGCGCTGGCCAAAGCCCGGTGTCGCCAGATCCCGGCCAGCCCCAATGCAAACACCGCCCCATAGCAGAGCAGTTCGTAATAAAGCGTCCAGATCGAGCCCACCACTGCCGGAAACGGGTTGTCTTGAAACACCCCGGGAAGCTGAAACCTTAGATCATAGAGCGTGAAATTGCGCAGCACGAAGACGTAAGGCTCGGCCATAGAGAAATAGTCGTGCCAGGGCAGGGTGGTCACCAAAGGCGCGAGGATGGCGGCGACAAAGATCAGATTGACCAGTAAGGCGGGAAAGATCCGCAGCCCCCGGGAGGCGACAAAGCGCCAGCGCGCGGCCGAATAGTGAAAACTGCCCGTGATGAGAAAGCCCGAGATGGCAAAGAACACTGCCACTGCGAGGCTGCCCAGGGAGTGGCCGGTCCAGGCTTCGAGCGGCTCAAGCGTGCCGAAGCCATAGGCAAAGGTCCAAGCATGGGAGACGATCACAGCAATGGCGGCGATCATGCGCAGCAGGTTGAGGTTATTGTCCCGGCCCTGGGCGCGCTCCGCGAGATAAATCAACCCTGACTCCGATCACCAATTATGAACGCTTTTGATGCCCGGTTGATAGCACGCGGACTGAACGTCATGTTAATAGTCGAGCGCGGCAAGGAAGAAACTATCTTAACTTTGGTGGCGCAGGGTTCTTGAACTGGTTGGGTCGCCCTGCGATCTATTGACAAGTTGTCACAGGGTCGGGATGTGCGCATATAGAGCTCAGTCACGGAGGAAGATTAATGCCGAAGGGACAAGAGTATCAGGAGCAATCGACCGCAATGAAGGATAACGACTCGAGCGTTTCCACAGATGGTTTTGTTGCACAAGCAGCGCCGCTT
>JAOXSB010000241.1 GCA_025800345.1 Mangrovicoccus sp.
CGCCGCTTTCTGCATCCCATGTCCAGATCTTTGGCGGCTCATAACCGGTGCTGTCACTCATGCTGTCATCCTTTTGCGGGGGTCATGCGCAAGCTCTCGATCTCTTACGCCATATCTTCAGCCAATGCGGCAATCTCGGCAGGGGGGCTGCCTTGATGCAATTCAAAGCGCAGGGCGGTGATATTGGCCTGATAGCGCCGCGCCAAACGGGCCGGATCACGGGTGGCCGGGATCTCGCCCGCCTTTTGGGCCGCCCGGAACACGGTTTCAAATTCCTCGCGCATGCCGGCCAGATACGCTTTGCTTTGGGCGGCAATCTCGGGATCGGTGCTGCCCGTATCGATCAAGGTTTTCGAAAGCATACAGGCCTGGCGGGCAATATGGCTTTGGGGCAAGGCCGGATAGATCCGCAAATGACCCGCCAGCCCCGCAAGGGGCGAAGGCGCTGCCGCAATCTGGGCGCGAAACCGCGCGCGACCGGTTTCAAAATAGCGCGCAAGGCTGAGCAGATAGAGATTTTCCTTGCTGGAAAACGCCGCATAAATGCTGCCTGGTTTCATCTTTAGCGCAGCTTCAAGAT
>JAOXSB010000262.1 GCA_025800345.1 Mangrovicoccus sp.
GCGGAAAAACCGCAGGCGTTGCGCGTAGAATTTCAGCGCGATTTCCAGCACGAACACGCTCAAGCACAGGCGATCGACCAGCTTGATGAACCCGCCTGCGGCCTCCATCGCCTGTGTCGAGGTTTCCAATCCCAAAAACACCGCATTGACCAGGATCACCACTAAGATCCCGTTGCGCACCCAGCTTTGATCCAACCAAGCCGCTACTGTTTCACGCCGTGTCACACCATGCCCCGTTTTTAACGCCCGTCACGTTGGGGCATGTGGCAAGCCCGCGATGCGCGAGCAAGAGGGCGCATGGTCCAAAGCCGCGAGTTTTTGAGAATTGCGGGAAATTTCTTTACCGAGAGCAGCCCGCATGGCGCGCAGCGGCGGGGATCTCGCCCTTGTGATAGGCCTGGCGGATCATCTCGGCCATTTCATTCACGCCCGGCGCCGGGGCGCTGCCCGCAGGTAAGCTGCGGCGGTACAGATTGATCGATATATCCCCCACTTCGGGCAAGGCCCCGCCATGCTCGATCTTTTCGCCATAACCGAAATCATCGCCATCAATATCCACATGCACCGCCAAATCAGCGCTGACCGTCGCTGCAATCGAGCGCATATTTTCCGATTCCACCGCCACATCCCAAGTGATCCCCGCCGCATCCAAAGCCGCGGTGGCTAAGGGGCGAAAGATACAGGCGCGCTCAAAAGCCAAACGCAATGGCCGGTTTTGCCAAGCGTTGCCGCAAGGCGCCCCCACCCAGACCAAAGGCAAAGTGACCAGAGTTTCCGCTCCTGGCATGGGCGCGCGCTCGGTTGTCATGATCAGATCGCATTCCCCGGCCTCAAACCGTTCTTTCAGATCAATCGTGTAGGTGGAGACCAAACTCACCTTCACCAGGGGGAATTCCGCGCTGAAGCGTTTTAGAACCGTGGGGATATGGGGGTACACAATGTCATGGGGCACCCCAAGCACCAGCTCGCCCTCATAATCGGGCGCGGTCAGCCGCCCCACCGCCTCGTCATTTAGGGCCAGGATACGCCGGGCATAGCTAAGCAATTGCTCGCCCGCATTGGTGAGCTGCACTTGCCTGCCCTGGCGTTCAAGCAAATCCAAATCCAACGCCTGCTCCAGACGCTTTACCTGCATGGAAACCGCCGATTGGGTAAGGTTGAGCACATTGGCCGCTTTCGTCACCCCGCCCGTATCAGCCACGGCCACCAAAGCACGCAACGCGGTTAGATCCAAAGTACGCATCACAAATCCTGATGTTACAATCCAAAATCATTCATTTTTCATATCTATCAGAGCATGCATATACATCAATAGAAATGATGCAAACGGGACGGAGCATCAAGAAACAGAAAGGTAAACGCATGTTCCATCAAGTCATTAGCGCGGGTCTGATCCGTGATTCGAAACCCCGCCGGAAATTCAGCCTGAGCGCGTATATCGCTTTGTGGCGTCAACGCCGGGCCTTGAACGCCCTTGAGCCCGAGCAATTGCGCGATATCGGGTTGGCCGAAGAAGCGGCGAAAAAAGAAGCAAAGCGCGCGCTTTGGGACGTGCCCAATCACTGGATGCGCTAAAGCGTCCTAGTTTTCATAAAATCGGCGCAAGCCCGGGGATCAAATGCTTGAAATACCCGGGCAGCTTCACGATATTTGAGGCAATAGCGGCGTCTTTGGGCGCCGCATTGCTGCTTTATCAGGAGGCAATCCATGGCTGACTATCAGACGATCCGTGCCGGCGCCGGCGTCCGGACAGCACAGATCGACGAAGGTCTGCGCGCACATATGAACAAGGTCTACGGCACCATGTCCGTGGGCATGCTGATCACCGCATTGACCGCTTGGGCCATCTCTGGCCTGGCGGTTACCAGCGACCCGAGCGGGGCTGTGGCGCAGATCGGCCCTGATCAATTCCTCACTGGCCTGGGCGCTGCGATCTATACCTCGCCGCTGAAATGGCTGATCATGTTCGCACCGCTGCTCTTTGTTTTTGGCTTCTCAGCGGGCATCAACCGCATGTCGGCATCCACGGCTCAAACCGTGTTCTACGCATTTGCCGCAGTGATGGGCCTGTCGATCAGCTCGATCTTTTTGGTCTTTACCGGCGAATCCATCGTCACCACCTTTTTGGTGACCTCGATCGCTTTCGCCTCGCTCAGCCTTTATGGCTACACCACCAAGAAAGACCTCTCCGCTATGGGGACCTTCTTGATGATGGGCGTGATCGGTTTGATCGTCGCTTCGGTGATCAACATCTTCGTGGCCAGCTCGGCCTTGTCTTTCGCGATCTCGGTGATCGGTGTTCTGATCTTTGCCGGTCTGACCGCCTATGACACCCAGAACATCAAAAACACCTATATCCAGATGGCTCAATCGGGCGATCAGGAATGGTTGGCGAAATCGGCGATCATGGGCGCGTTGAGCCTGTATCTCGACTTCATCAACATGTTCATGTTCTTGCTGCAATTCCTGGGCAATCGCGAATAAGCATCGCCTTGATAGACTGAATAAAGCCCGGGCCAATGGTCCGGGCTTTTCTTTCGGGCTCACCGCAGATCGAAACGATCCGCATTCATCACCTTGTTCCAAGCGGCGATGAAATCGCATAGGAACTTTTCCTCTGCATCGGCCTGCCCATAGACCTCGGCCAGGGCTCGCAATTGCGAGTTCGAGCCAAAGATCAGATCCACCCGGCTTGCGGTCCATTTCACCGCGCCCGAGCTGCGATCGCGCCCCTCAAACAGGTCTTCATCTTCCGAGGCAGGCACCCATTCCAGGCCCATATCCAGAAGATTGGCGAAGAAATCCGTGCTCAGCACGCCGGGGCGATCGGTCAGCACCCCATGGGAAGTGCCCCCATGATTGGCCCCCATGGCCCGCATCCCGCCGATCAACACGGTCATCTCCGGCGCGGTCAGGGTCAGCAATTGCGCTTTGTCCAGCAAAAGCTGCTCGGCCGAGAAGGTGTAATTGGCCCGTTGATAATTGCGGAACCCATCGGCCATGGGCTCAAGCACTCCAAAGGAGTCTGCGTCGGTCTGGGCATCGCTGGCATCGCTCCGCCCGGGGGTAAAGGGCACGGCAATGTCGTGACCTGTGGCCTTCATCGCTTGCTCAATCCCCACCGCACCTGCCAGCACAATCAAATCCGCCATTGAGACTTGCTTGCCGCCAGGAGCCGCCGCATTGAACGCGCTTTGCACAGTTTCCAACGCGCCAAGCACGCGGCCAAGCTGCGCCGGTTCATTGGCGTCCCAATCCTTTTGCGGTGCCAGGCGGATGCGCGCGCCATTGGCCCCGCCCCGCTTATCCGAGCCGCGGAATGTGGCAGCCGAGCACCAAGCGGTGGACACCATCTCTGCCACGCTCAACCCGGTTTGGGCGATCTGCGCCTTCAGGGCGGCAATATCGCTTTCGTCGATCACAGGATGGGTCACCGCAGGCACCGGATCTTGCCAGATCAGATCCTCATCGGGCACATCCGCCCCTAGGTAACGCGATTTCGGCCCCATATCCCGATGGGTCAGCTTGAACCACGCCCGGGCGAAAGCATCGGCAAATTCCTCGGGGTTTTCATGGAACCGGCGCGAGATCGGCTCGTAAATCGGATCCATGCGCATGGCCATATCGGCGGTGGTCATGATGATCGGCACCCGTTTGGACCCATCTTCGGGATCCGGGGCCATGTCTTTCTCCGCCAGATCCTTAGGGGTCCATTGCCAGGCCCCCGCCGGGCTTTTCACCAGTTCCCATTCATAGCCAAAGAGCACATCGAAATAGCCATTATCCCATCGGATTGGGTTTGGGGTCCACGCGCCCTCAATGCCGCTGGTGATGGTGTCGCGCCCTTTGCCGCTGCCATGGCTTGAAAGCCAGCCCAGCCCCATGGCCTGAAGCGGCGCGCCCTCGGGCTCTGGCCCCACATGGGAGACATCTCCGGCCCCATGGGTTTTGCCAAAAGTATGCCCGCCCGCGGTCAGCGCCACGGTTTCTTCGTCATTCATGGCCATGCGGGCAAAGGTTTCGCGGATATCGCGGCCCGAGGCCACCGGGTCAGGCTCCCCGTTTGGGCCTTCGGGATTCACATAGATCAGCCCCATCTGCACCGCGGCCAAGGGGTTTTCCAATTCCCGCTCCCCACTATAGCGGCGATCCCCCAGCCAATCGCTTTCCACGCCCCAATAGATATCTTCTTCGGGCTCCCACACATCAGCGCGCCCGCCTGCAAAACCAAAGGTTTTGAACCCCATGCTTTCCAGGGCCACATTCCCCGCCAGGATCATCAAATCCGCCCAGGAAATCGCATTTCCGTATTTCTGCTTGATCGGCCAGAGCAACCGGCGGGCTTTGTCCAGATTGCCATTATCTGGCCAACTGTTGAGCGGGGCAAAGCGCTGCGTGCCGGTGCTGGCTCCGCCGCGCCCATCGCCGGTGCGATAAGTGCCCGCGCTATGCCAAGCCATGCGGATAAAAAGCCCGCCATAATGGCCATAATCGGCGGGCCACCAATCCTGACTGTCGGTCATCAAAGCGGTCAAATCCGCCTTAAGCGCGTCCAGATCAAGCGATTTGAACGCTTCTGCATAGGTAAAATGCGGCCCCATCGGATCCGAGAGGGCTGAATTTTGATGTAAAATGCGCAAATTCAATTGATTGGGCCACCAGTCGCGATTGGACTGCACCCCAGTGGTCGCATGCATCACCGGGCATTTGCCCATTTTTGCGCCATCTGCTCCGTCCATAGCTGTCTCCCTTGCTCGCTGTGTCATCAATGCTTGGCCGCGCGGCGGCCTGCGACAATCCTACCCCGGCGCATTGATTAGTTTAACTTTGATCTGCTGATGCATTTCATAAGATAATCTGATGATGCATCTAACCCTTAAGCAATTGCGCTATTTCAAAACCTTGGCGGAAACTGGCCATTTTGGTCGGGCCGCGGATCTTTGCGCCATCTCGCAACCGGCACTTTCCATGCAGATCAAAGAGCTTGAGGAAAATCTCGGCAGCGCCTTGATCGAGCGCGGCCCGCGCAGCCTGCGGCTCACTCGCTTTGGCCAGGATGTTGCAAAACATGGGGCAGAGATCCTACGCGCGGTGGAAGAGCTGGGCGAAATGGCCCGCGCCGCTCAGGAACGCCCCTTGGCCCGGCTACGCCTTGGGGTGATTCCCACCATCGCCCCCTATTTGCTGCCTCAACTCATCGGGGCTTTGGCCGAGGCCCGCCCTGGTCTTGATCTGCATCTGCGCGAAAGCCTCACCGCCACATTGCTTGATGAATTGCTCTCCGGTCAGATCGATGCAGCCATCGTCGCCCTGCCGATCTCAGAGTCCAGCTTGGCGGAATATCCTCTCTTTTCAGAGGAATTCGTGCTGGTGCGGCCCCAGGCCGAGGCCCAGCAACCTGCGCCAGATGCGGCGGCTTTGGCCACCATGCGCTTGCTGCTGCTGGAGGAAGGGCATTGTTTTCGCGATCAAGCCCTGTCTTTTTGCGATCTGCGCCGCCCTTTGGCCCGCGGCAGTCTGGATGGCAGCACGCTCAGCACCCTGGTGCAAATGGTCGGGGCCGGTATCGGGGTGACATTGATCCCGCAAATGGCGGTGAAGGTGGAAACCCGCTCGGCTCCGGTGGCGGTGGCCCGCTTTGCCGCCCCGCGCCCCAGCCGCCATATCGGCATGATCTGGCGTAAATCCAACCCGCTGGCGCCGCATCTGGCCGATCTTGCGGCCACGCTGCGGGCCGCAGATCTGGCCCCTATGCCGCTGGCGGATTAGCCGCCACTGGTTTCTGCAGCAAGCAATGCGGCCAACCCGGCGCGGTAATCAGGATAGCGCAAGCGCACGCCCAATTCCTCTTTGATCAGATCGTTGCGGACCTTTTTGCTCTCCGCGTAAAAACTGCGCGCCATGGGAGTCATCTCTGCTTGATCCCAAGGCTCTTCGGGCGGCAAAGGCAGGGCAAGCAATTGCGCCGCATGGGCGATCACATCTTGCGGCGGGGCGGGATCATCATCGCATAGGTTATAAATCGCCCCGGGCCGCGGGCGGGCAATGGAAGCGGCCAGAACCTGAGCGATGTCTTCCACGTGAATGCGGCTGAAAACCTGGCCCGGTTTGACAATGCGCCGGGCTCTGCCCGCGCGGACTTTGGCAAATGGCCCGCGCCCAGGCCCGTAAATCCCCGCCAAGCGGAAAACATGTAGCGCCATGCCGGTCTTTGCGGCCAGATCCTGCCAAGCGGCTTCGGCCGCCACCCGCGCCTGTCCGCGCGCCGTGGCAGGGCTGAGCGGCGTGGTCTCATCCACCCAATCGCCCTGGTGATCCCCATAAACCCCTGTCGTTGAAAGATACCCGGCCCATTCAAGGGCTGGGGCGATGGTGGTGAGCTGGGAGTAAAGCGCTGCAAGCACCGAGTCGCCCCCGGTTTTGGGAGCTGGCGCCGGGCTCACCTCGGGGGCGGCCGAGATCAGCAAATGGGTCACATCGCTCAGATCCGGCTCAGCGCCCGGCCAAATCAGCGCCTGAACACCGTTTTCGGCCAGCCGCGCCGCTTTTTCAGCGCGGCGCGTGGTGCCGCTGACCTTCCAGCCTTGGGGGATCAACAACTCGCCCAAAGCCGCAGCGGAATAGCCATAGCCAAAGACGAAAAGATGTTTGCTCATTGCGCCGGTGCTGGCGCGGCATCTTCTGCCGTGGCCGCATCGCCCAAGGGTTTTTCCTCGGCCAGAACGCCGTTTTTCCAAAGCCCGCTCAGCACTTCGCCACTGGCATAGCGCAGCACGCCTTCGCCCTCGCGGCGGCCCGCCACAAATGCGCCTTCATAGATATCGCCCCCCGCATAGGTGGCGATGCCCTCCCCTTGCATCTGGCCTTCGGCCCAGGCCCCTTCATAGCGCAGCTGGCCAGGCATCTCGATCACCCCGGCCCCATCAAACAGATCGTCTTTGAAACCGCCTTCATAGATCGTGCCATCGGGATAGGTGGCACGCCCGTCCCCGCTGCGCAGCCCGCGCTGCCAATTGCCGTCATAGATATAGCCATCCGGGGCTTCCATACGGCCTTTGCCATGGCGTTCGCCGCCTTCAAAACCGCCCGTATAAATCACCCCATTGACGCGCCGCGCGGTGCCGATGCCTTGGATCACCCCGCCTTGCCAATCGCCATCATAGCTGTCGCCGCTGGCATAAAGGATGCGCCCACGTCCTTCAGGCAGGTTGTTTTTGAAACTGCCGGAATATTCCGCGCCATCGGGATAGGTCAGCACCCCTTGGCCCGCGTGAAGCCCGTCTTGCCAGGCCCCTTCATAGCGATAGCCATCGGCCCCTGAAAACACGCCCTGACCGTGGCGGCGATCATCCCGGAAACTGCCTTCATAGCGGTCCCCATTGGCATAGGTCATCACCCCATTGCCATTGCGCCGGCCCAGTACCAGCACGCCCTCATAAGCGTCCCCATTCATATAGGTGACCCGCCCATAGCCGCTGATCTGATCATCGGCCCAAGTGCCATCATAGATAAACCCATCGGGCATGGTCAGAACGCCCTGGCCATTGCGACGATCATCGAGCATCTCGCCTTGATAGACCGAGCCATCCTCAAGCTCGACCCGCGCTTGGCCGGTGCGCACCCCTTCGACCCAACCGCCTTTGTAAAGATAGCCCTCCGGGGTGCTGAACTCCCCTTCGCCCCAGCGCAGATTATCGCGAAACGCGCCCGTATAGACCGAACCATCAGGATAGCTGGCCACCCCTTGGCCATTCATCTTGCCATCTTGCCAATCGCCTACAGCGCTGGTGCCATCGGGCAGCACGATATTGCCAGTGCCATGGGGCTTGCCGTCTAGAAATTGCCCCTCATAGACCGAGCCATCGACGAATTTCGCGCGGCCCTGGCCCTCGCGGCGGCCCTCAATCCACGCGCCGTCATATTCATAGCCATTGGGCAAAGTATACCGGCCAGCGCCATGGGGCTCCCCGCCCTCGACCTGCCCCACATAAACCCCGCCATTGGCATATTGCTTGGTGACCTCGCCACCGCTTTGCGCCGTGGCAGCACCCGCCGCGGCAAAGAACATCAGGGCAACACAAACAGGCAAACGGGTCATAAGGATCTCGCGGCAGAACAAGGTGCCCCCACCTAACCCTAGCCACGCGCCTGGTGCAATTGCCCCAATGGACCGATCACCGCTTTCCCAGGAACAATCGGGCCGCTAAATAGCAAGAAGATTTTGCCGGAGCCCCCAATGTCCGACCGTTTTCGCATCACCCTTGCCCAGCTCAACCCCACTTTGGGCGCCCTGGAGGCCAATGCCGCCCAAGCCCGCGCCGCCTGGCAGGCCGGGCGCGAGGCCGGGGCCGGTTTGGTGGCACTGACAGAGATGTATATCACCGGCTATCAAGTGCAGGATCTGATCCGCAAACGCGCTTTTGTCGAAGATGCCATCGCTGCCATTGAGCAATTGGCCAAGGATTGCGCCGATGGACCGGCTTTGGCCGTGGGCGGGCCCTGGCTAGAGGGCGAGCAGCTTTATAACGCCTATCACATTTGCCAAGGCGGCAAGGTCACGGCGCGGCTGCTCAAACATAACCTGCCCAATGACGAGGTGTTTGACGAGGTGCGCCTTTACACCGCTGGCCCGCTTTCGGGGCCGGTGCGGATTGGGCCGCTGCGCATCGGCATGCCCATTTGCGAAGATGCCTGGCATCCAGATGTGGCCGAGGCCCAGGCCGAAAGCGGCGCGCAAGTGCTGCTGGTGCCCAATGGCTCGCCTTATCACCGGGGAAAGCATGACGAGCGGCTCTCGCCCATGGTGGCCCGCGTGGTCGAAACCGGATTGCCGCTGATCTATCTGAATATGTGGGGTGGGCAAGATGACCAGGTGTTTGACGGGGGCAGTTTCGCGCTGAACCCTGGCGGCGCATTGGCCATGCAATTGCCCGTTTTCGCCGATAGCGTCACCCATTTGGATCTGGAGGAAACCGCCGAAGGCTGGCGCATCATCCCTGGCGAGATCACCCCGCGCCCAGATGATTGGGAACTGGATTACCACGCCATGGTCACGGGGCTGCGGGATTACCTGGGCAAAAGTGGCTTTTCCAAAGTGGTGCTTGGCCTGTCCGGCGGGGTGGATAGCGCCCTTGTGGCCGCCATCGCCGCCGATGCCCTGGGCCCTGATCACGTGCATTGCGTGATGCTGCCCTCGGAATATACCAGCCGCGAAAGCCTAGAGGATGCCGCAGGCGTGGCCACGCGCCTTGGTTGCAAGCTAGATGAATTGCCCATCAGCGCCCCGCGCGCCGCGGTCACCGAGACCCTTGCGCCGCTTTTCGAAGGCATGAAGCCGGATCTGACCGAAGAGAATATTCAATCGCGCCTGCGCGGCGTGCTGCTTATGGCGCTGTCCAATAAGCTGGGGGAAATGCTGCTGACCACAGGCAATAAATCCGAGGTCGCCGTGGGCTATGCCACAATCTATGGGGATATGGCAGGCGGCTATAACCCGATCAAAGATCTTTATAAAACCCGTGTGTTTGAAACCTGCCGCTGGCGCAACCGGGTCTGGCGGGACTGGATGCACGCCCCTGCAGGCGAAGTGATCCCGCCCCGGGTGATCGACAAACCCCCAAGCGCCGAGCTGCGCGCGGATCAAAAAGACGAAGACAGCCTGCCCCCTTACGAGGTGCTGGACACGATCCTAGAAGCTTTGGTGGATGATGATGCCAGCGTGGTGGATTTTGAAGCCCGGGGCTATGACCCTGAGATCGTGCGCAAAGTGGAGCATCTGATCTATATCAGCGAATATAAACGCCATCAGGCCGCGCCCGGCGTGCGCCTGTCGAAACGGGCCTTTTGGCTGGATCGCCGTTACCCCATCGTCAATCGTTGGCGCGACGCGCGCTAAACACCCGGTGGCGCGCCTCTTAACCAGAAAGATGGCGCGCGCCCATATCCCGGTTCATCGCCCATTTCCGAGCCCCCAATAACCGTTCCCGCGCGCCAGGCGCCTCCAAACCGCGGTATTTCCCCTTGGAGTAATAGGTATAGTCCAAAGCATGGCCTTGCTTGATCAGTTCCGCGCCAATATCGCGCCCATCGGGCAGAAAACAGCTGGCCAGCAAGCGATCATAGGACTCCTCACCGTTTAAAACGGCGGTGATTTCCTGGCCCTTGCAGATCCGCACCATGGCCCATTTGGCTTTCTGACCATAGGGGTGGTGCAATTCCGGCGCATCAATGCCCGCCAATCGGATCTTGGTGCCGGAAATCACAATCGTGTCTCCATCAATGACAAAAGCTTTGCCCTTTAACTTGCGAGGGGGATTTGCCCCACGCTTGGCCGCTTTGCCTTTGTTTGCTCCTGTCGCAGACGGGGTTTTGGCGCGGCGAGAGATGCGACCCCAGCCGCGCGCCCGCGCTGCCGCGCCCCAAATCAGCAAGCACAGGATCACAAAACAGAAAAAAGCTTCGGTCTGAGAAGGGTCCGCCACAGCGTCAAGCACACTCCATCACGCAACACATCAATCACCACATAGTAGCCCGGATGTGCAATTGAGCAGAGCTTATGCTGCTATGTTGGTTAGAGCCGGGTAAATCTTGCCCCTGGGCGATGCGCGCAAGGATCAGCCCGCGCGCAGCACGGCCCCTGCCAGATAGAGCGAGCCGCAAATCAGCACCCGCGCGCCGGGGGCTTTGGCGGCGATCTCGCGTAGCGCGTCTTGATAATCCCCGGCGGTCTGCGCGTGCATGCCCACCTGCGCGGCTTGCTGCGCGGTCTCTGCGGCACTGAGCGTGGCTTCTGTTTCGGGGATCGACACCGCAACCAGCCCCGCCGCATGGGGGGCGAGCGGGCGCAAATACCCGCCCACATCCTTGGTGTTGAGCATCCCGCAGATCAAATAGGTCTCGCGCGGAGGCAGGCCTGCCAAAGTATCGGCAATGGCGCGCCCAGCTGCCGGGTTATGCCCCCCATCAAGCCAAAGCTCCGCCTCGGGCGCCACAGCTTGCAAGGGATGATCGCGCAATCGTTGCATCCGTGCAGGCCATTCCGCCTGGGATGTGGCAGCGTCAAGCGCTTCGGGGGTTGCTCCAAGCTGGCGCAAGGCCACCACAGCTGCGCCAGCATTGTCGATCTGATGCGGGCCGGGCAAAGCCGGCAAAGGCAGATCCACCAGCCCGGTTTCATCCTGAACAATCAAACGGCCACGTTCTTCAGCGGCGTGCCAATGCTGGCCATGGATCAAAAGCGGCGCCCCTAGCCTTGCGGCGCGCGCTTCGATCACCTCTAGGGCGTCTTCTGGCTGGCGACCCACCACACAGGGCACGCCGCGTTTTAAAATCCCAGCCTTTTCCCCGGCGATTTTTGCCAGGCTATCCCCAAGATATTGCTCATGATCAAAGCTGATCGGAGTGATCAGGGTCAGTTTGGGATCTTCCACCACATTGGTGGCATCCAGCCGCCCGCCAAGCCCCACTTCGAGCAAACACCAGTCGGCTTGGGCACGGGCAAAAGCCACCAAAGCCGCCACGGTGGTGATCTCAAAATAGGTGATCGCATCCGGCCCATTGGCGGCCAGACATTCATCCAGCACATCGATCAGCTCGGATTCCGAGATCAGATCACCGGCCACGCGAATGCGTTCATGAAACCGCGCCAAATGCGGCGAGGTATAAGCATGGCAGCGATCACCCTGGGCCTCGAGCCCGGCACGGATCATGGCCAGGGTCGAGCCTTTGCCATTGGTGCCCGCAATATGGATCACCGGCGGCAATTGCCGTTCCGGATGCCGCAATGCTGCCAGAAGCCGATGCATCCGGTCCAGGGTAAGGTCGATGATCTTGGGGTGGAGCGTCATCATACGCTCCAGCAGCAAATCAGAAGAGCGTGCGCTCACGATGGCGTATCCTTCGCAGCCTTAGCGGGCTGATCATTTGTGGGGGCGGGCAGCTCGCCCTTGATCGCAGGCGGCTGCCGCATGAGCATACGGGTCAAGGTGATCAATTCCTCACGCATTTCGGTGCGCGGGGTCACCCGATCCAACATTCCATGTTCCAGCAGATATTCGGCGCGCTGAAACCCTTCAGGCAATTTCTCGCGAATGGTCTGCTCGATCACCCGTGGCCCGGCAAAACAGATCAGCGCCCCAGGCTCTGAGATTTGCACATCGCCAAGCATCGCATAGCTCGCCGTTACCCCGCCCGTGGTGGGATGGGTCAGCACAACGATATAAGGCAGGCCCGCATCTTTGAGCATTTGCACAGCCACAGTGCTGCGCGGCATCTGCATCAGGGACAAGATCCCCTCTTGCATACGCGCGCCGCCAGCGGCGGAGAACAAAATTAGCGGGCGGCCAAGCTCCACCGCCCGTTCGGCGGCCGCGATGATCGCATTGCCCACATATTGGCCCATGGACCCGGCCATAAAGCTAAAATCCTGCGCCGCAGCGATGATGGGCAATTTGCCGATCTCACCTTCGGCCACCAGCATGGCTTCGCTCTCGCCGGTATCCTTCTGCGCTGATTTCATCCGCTCTGTATAGCGACGACTGTCGCGAAAGCTCAGCGGGTCAGCGGGCGCGGCAGGCACGGAAACCTCAGTAAATACCCCACCATCAAACAACGCGGTAAAGCGGTCGCGGGGCACAAGGGTCATGTGATGTCCGCAATTGGTGCAGACATTCAGGCTTTCGCGCAACTCACGATGGAACAGCATAGTTCCGCATTCATTGCACTTGGTCCAAAGGTTTTCCGGCATCTCGCGACGCGAGAAAAGCGAATTGATCTTAGGACGGACGTAGTTTGAAATCCAGTTCATCGGCACCTCGGGCAGCTTGCCCCAAATAGATACGCGGGCTCACCGCCCCTCAAATATGCGCCACGGCATAGATATGCAATCCGGCCTAACGCAGGTTGATCCAGCGCCGCAGCAACCACCAAGCCAAAATCATCGGCAAGAGTTCAATGGCCAAGACCCAATAGGATAATTCCATCTCCGCCAAGGGGGTTTTCGAAGAACGCAGCGCAACTCCGCCCAAACCATCTTGAACCGTCAGCAAGGCCATGGCGAAAAAGTTATTGATGAAATGCGCGCCCCAGGCAGCGCCAAGGCTGCCCGAACGGGCGGTAAGATCCGCTGCGAAAAGGCCAAAAGCCGTGGCCATGATCACCGCAAAAGGGGCCAAATCGCCCATACTGCCCGGATCGAAATGCAACAACCCAAAGAGGATCGCCGGGATCCATGCCCAGATCACCGGATGGGCAAAACGCGCCGCCAATTGCTGTTGCAAATAACCGCGAAACAACAGCTCTTCTGCCCCGGTTTGGATCAACAGCCCCAAAAGCGTCAGCGGCAACAGCGCCGCCCAAACCTGCCAATCGAGATGCGGCACACTGCCCTCAAAAACAGCATATAGCGCAAAGCCAAGCCCATAGATCCCGCCAAAGACCAAAACCGCCCGCATAAAATCGCGTAGCGCCCGCGCGGCTGGCCCGATCAGCGTTGCCAAAGCGCGCTGATGCAGCCAGCGGCACACCAGGGCCAGGCCCAGCCAAATCGGCAGGAAACTGGCCAGGATAATGTAGATGGCGCGGGGGCTGTCCCCGGCCCCCAGCGAGATCAGCAGCGCCTCGGTTTGGCCCCAACCGGCCAGCAGTGCATAAAGACCAAGCGCCGCGCCCAGGCTGACCAAGTAAATCAGCACGATCAAGACCAAGCCCAACAGGCTGCGCCAAATCTGCGCCCGCGCCCGTGCCGGGGCGATAAAGGCATGAAAACGTGGCGTCATAGCAAGGCTCCGGCGGGATCATCCGCCCCAGGCCTAACCCATGCTCTGAACGCAGGAAAGCCATGCTCTTGCGCCCCAAGGCGCGCGGAATTAGACCGGGGCAAATTCGATCCCCGGAGGACAAGCAATGCTCAAGCGCCAGTTCGATAAGTCCAAGCTGCCATCGCGCCATGTGACTGAAGGCCCTGCCCGAGCGCCGCACCGGTCCTATTACTATGCGATGGGTCTGTCGGAAGACGAGATCCACCAGCCTTTCGTCGGTGTGGCCACCTGTTGGAACGAGGCCGCGCCCTGTAATATTTCGCTCAATCGCCAAGCCCAAGCGGTGAAGCTTGGCGTCAAAGCCGCCAGCGGCACGCCACGGGAATTCACCACCATCACCGTGACCGATGGGATCGCCATGGGCCATGAGGGCATGCGCTCTTCCCTGGCCTCACGCGAAGCCATCACCGATTCGGTGGAACTGACCATGCGCGGCCATTGCTATGACGCTATTGTCGGTCTGGCGGGCTGCGACAAATCTCTGCCTGGCATGATGATGGCCATGGTGCGCCTGAATGTGCCCAGCGTGTTCATCTATGGCGGCTCGATCCTGCCAGGTCGGCTCGAAGGCAAAGATGTCACCGTGCAGGACGTGTTCGAAGCGGTGGGTCAAAACCAAGCGGGCAATCTCTCCGAAGAAGCGCTGACCGTGCTCGAGCGGGTGGCTTGCCCCTCTGCCGGGGCTTGTGGCGGCCAATTCACCGCCAACACCATGGCCTGTGTCTCCGAGGCGATCGGTCTGGCCCTGCCCAATTCCTCGGGCGCGCCTGCGCCATATGAAAGCCGCGATCAATATGCCGAAGCCTCTGGCGTCGCGGTGATGAACCTGATCGAGAAAAACATCCGTGCACGGGATATCGTGACGCTGGAATCGCTGCAAAACGCAGCGCGCGTGGTGGCCTGCACGGGCGGGTCCACCAATGCGGGGCTGCATCTGCCTGCCATCGCCCACGAGGCCGGGATCGATTTCGATCTTGAGCAGGTTTGCGATATCTTCCGCGACACCCCCTATTTCGTGGATCTCAAGCCCGGCGGTCAGTATGTGGCCAAAGACCTGTATGAAGCGGGCGGCGTGCCTGTGGTGATGCGCGAGCTGCGCAAAGCCGGTCTGATCCATGAAGACTGCTTGACCGTCACCGGACGCAGCATGGGCGAAGAGCTGGATCTGGTCGAACGCGAAGCCGATGGCCGGGTGATCTATCCCATCGAAACCCCGCTCACCCCCACTGGCGGCGTGGTCGGGCTTAAGGGCAATCTCGCCCCCGATGGCGCGATCGTCAAAGTGGCGGGCATGTCCCAAGATCAGCAGGTCTTTACCGGCCCGGCACGGGTCTTCGAATGCGAAGAAGATGCTTTTGCCGCTGTGCAAGCGCGCGAGTATAAAGAAGGCGAAGTGCTGGTGATCCGCAATGAAGGCCCCTCGGGCGGCCCTGGAATGCGCGAAATGCTGGCCACCACCGCGGCGCTGTCCGGCCAAGGCATGGGCAAGAAAGTGGCGCTGATCACCGATGGCCGCTTTTCCGGGGCGACCCGCGGCTTCTGCGTTGGCCATGTGGGCCCCGAAGCGGCCCATTGCGGCCCCATCGCATTGGTTGAACAGGGCGATGTGATCACCATCGACGCCATCAAAGGCGAGATCAGCGTCGCCCTGTCCGATGAGGAACTGGCCGCGCGCAAAGCCAATTGGGCCGGGCCCAAGGAAACCATCTATGCCTCTGGCGCGCTGTGGAAATATGCCCAGCTTGTGGGGGCCACGCGACTTGGCGCGGTGACCCATCCCGGGGCCCGGGATGAGCGCCATATTTATGCCGATCTCTAAGACAAGAAACGCGGTGGCTTTGGCCGCCGCGTTTTGCTTTGGCCCAGGCGCTCTGGTCCCCGCAGCCCAGGCCCGCAGCTTTACGCCGCTGCCCGGCCCGCCAGTGACGCAGGTTTCGGTGCAAGACGGGGCCATCACCATCACCGGACCTGCGGGCTATTGCCTGGACAGCAGCGCCACGCGCGAGCGCAGCGATGGGGTTTTTGTCATGCTGGGCAATTGCACCCGGCTTTATCGACACGCCCAGCAAAGCCCCGAGATTTCCGCAGTGCTCACAGCGCTGGTCTCGGCCCCCTCTGATGCCCCTCAAAGCCCGAGCCCCGATGCGTTGGAGCGCTATTTCCGCTCAGAGGATGGGCGGGCGGCTCTTTCCGTAGACAATCGGGCCGAAACCGTCGAAATCCAAGAAGGCCATGCGCAAGATGGGGTTTTGCTGCTGCAGCTCCGCGACAGCAGCACAGAGCGCCCGGCGGGACTGTCCGACAGCACATGGCGCGCGGTCTTTGCCTTGGGCAATCGCTTGGTGTCTTTGGCAGTGACCGCCCATGTGGAAGAGCCCATAGACACGGAGCAATCGCGCCAATTGCTAAACAGCTTTATTGCGGCCATGCAGGCGGCCAATCCATCACCGCCCGAAGCCAGCGCCCCGGCGCGTATCCTCGTGCCTGAGGCGGTCTCGAGCGCGGGCGACCCCTTGCCCAAGAACAGTATGCGCCAAAGCACATTGACACCTCAGGACGTCAATTCGATCCCCTGATCGCGCGGCTCTGGCTTGGGCTTGCCCCAATCGGCATCTTGCATTTCTCGCAACCGGCTGGCGGTGCGTTCAAATTCAAAACTGCCCCGACCTTCCGCATAAAGCCGCTCTGGCTCGTCCGCTGCGGTTACGATCAGTTTCACCCCTGCCTCATAAAGCGCGTCGATCAAGGTCACGAAACGCTTGGCCTCATTGAACTTGCCGCTATCAAGCTGGGGGATGTCTTCTAAGATCAGCACCCGCACCGCATCGGCCACGGCCAAATAATCCGCCGGGCCAAGCATCTGGCCGCAAAGATCCCAAAACGAGGCGCGGGCCACCCCATTGCGAAAACGCGGCAGCTCCACCTCGCGGCCTTTCACATGCAGCACCAAACCCTCTTGGCGGGTGCTGCCCAGCCCCCGCGCGGCCTGGGCGCTGGCCATCTCGGACCCGCCTGTGCGCGGGGCGCGGCCCATGCCGGTCAGCTCTTGCCAGATCAGATCGATCTGCGCGCGGTTCTCGGCATTGGCCGGATGGAAATACACCTGTTCCCCGGCCAGCCGATCCTGGCGGTAATCGGTGGGGCTGGCCAATTCCCAAACGGTCAGCTTTTCCTTGATCAGATCGATAAAAGGCAAAAACAACTGTCGGTTCAGCCCATCTTTATACAGATCATCGGGATGGCGGTTCGATGTGGCCACCACCACCACCCCGGCGTCAAACAGCATCTCGAACAGACGCCCCACGATCATCGCATCGGTGATATCGGTGATTTGCAGCTCATCAAACGCTAGCAGCCGGATCTCATTGATCACCTTTTCCGCCACTGGGGCCAGGGCGTCTTCGACCCCACGTTTGCGCGCCTCTGCCATGCCCGCATGGATTTCTTGCATGAAAGCATGAAAATGCACCCGCCGTTTAGGCACCCCCACATGGGTGACGAACAGATCCATCAAGAAGGATTTGCCCCGGCCAACCCCGCCCCAAAGATAAAGCCCCGGGATCGGTTCAAGCTTTTTCGGGCCGCGGCTGAAAAACCCGCGTTTCTTCGGAGGCGGTGCCGCCAAAGCCATGCGGATACGGTCAAACTCGGGCAGAGCGGCCTCTTGCGCGGGATCGGGACGAATCATCCCCTCATCGGCACGGGTGCCATAGATGTATTTCAGCGGTGTCATGGGCCAGCCCTAGCGCCTGGGTTCACGATACGGAACCTGCGACAGGGCCGCATCTCACAGTGTTTTTATCAGATAAGGCCCATTCATTAAGATTTGTGCGCCCTTTCATCACCATTCACCGTTTGACCCAAGGGCAGCCCCGTTAGAAACACCCCTATGACCCAAACGCGTTTGCTGACCCCCGTTCTGATTGCCGGATGTGTGATCCTGCTGGTGAATTTCGCCATCCGCTCCAGCTTTGGCCTGTTTCAAATTCCCATCGCCGAAGAATTTGACTGGCTGCGCGCGGATTTCTCCATGGCCATCGCCATTCAAAACCTGGCCTGGGGAATTGGTCAGCCGATTTTCGGTGCCCTTGCGGAACGGATCGGAGATCGCCGCGCCATTGTCATGGGAGCGCTGCTTTATGCGCTTGGCCTGGTGCTGTCAGCCTTTGCCACCACCCCCCTGGCCCATCAAACGCTCGAATTTCTGGTGGGCTTTGGCATTGCCGGCACGGGTTTTGGCGTGATCTTAGCGGTGGTGGGCCGCGCCGCCAGCGATGCCCATCGCTCTATGGCGCTGGCCATTGCCACGGCTGCGGGCTCCATGGGCCAAGTGGTGGGCCCGCCCCTGGCAGAAGCGCTGTTGGCCATCATGCCCTGGCAATCGGTGTTTTTGGTCTTTGCCGCCGCCATCCTTGCGGTGCTGCTCTGCTTGCCCATGATGGCCGCCCCCGAACGCGCCAGCCGTGCCGAGTTGGAACAAAGCATGGGCCAAGTTCTAAACCGCGCCTTTCGCGACCCCTCTTATACGCTGATCTTTTTGGGCTTTTTCTCCTGCGGCTATCAGCTGGCCTTTATCACCGCCCATTTCCCTGCCTTTGTCACCGAAATGTGCGGCCCCATCGCGCCGGGCGGCATGCTGCACAATATGGGCATCACCACCACATCCGCCCTAGGGGCGATGTCACTCGCGGTCATCGGTCTGGCAAATATCATCGGTACTTTGACCGCGGGCTGGCTGGGCAATCACTTTCAGCGCAAGAACCTGCTGGCCTTGATCTATACAGCCCGCACGGTGATTTTGGTCTGGTTCATCCTGACCCCGATCACCCCGGCCACAGTGCTGATCTTTGCCGCGCTCATGGGGGCGCTGTGGCTGGCCACAGTGCCGCTTACCTCCGGGTTGGTCGCCCATATCTATGGGCTGCGCTATATGGGCACGCTTTATGGCTTTGTCTTTCTCAGCCATCAGCTTGGCGGGTTCTTAGGCGTTTGGCTGGGCGGGCGGCTTTACGACATCTATGGCGATTACACGATGGTATGGTGGATCGGCATCGCTGTTGGCGCCTTTAGCGCCCTAGTGCATCTGCCCATCCATGAGCGCCGCAGCCCCAGCCCGGCCTGAACATCCCGGCCTGAATAGAAAAGGCGGCGCCTGATGGGCACCGCCTAACATATCAGATCATCCCAGCGATTAGGCCCAGCTGATCACCTGATCCGCCGCACGGCGGGTTTTCGGATGCGCAGGCGGGTTGGCGCGATAGCCAAAGGCCACCATCACCGCAGGTTTCAAGGCGGTGGGGTCGATCCCGAAATGCTGCTCGAGCACGGCCGAGGTTTTGTCGCTTTCAAACCCTTCCATCGGGCAGGAATCCACGCCCAACAGCGCCGCTGCCGTCATCATATTGCCCAGGGCAATATAGGCCTGGCGCGATGCCCATTCGGTGATTTTCGCATCGCTATCGAGCTTGAAATCCCGCTCTTGGAACTGGGCATAAGCGCCTTCATAGGCCACCGCCACATCTTCGGGGATCTGTTTGACCTGGCGGATGTGGTTTTTGGTGTAAGCGCTGCCCGCTTTCATGGTTTTGCCCGTATGGGCCAGGAAGATCGCGAAATGGCTCGCCGTGCCCAATTGCCCGGCCGAGCCGTTTAGCGCGCCATTGGCCCCCCAAGCAAATTCGCGGAAAAGCTCGCGTTTTTCTGGGGTTTGAATGACCAATAATTGCCAAGGCTCCATCCCGAAAGAGGTGGGCGATAGGCGGGCAGCTTCTAAGATGGTGTTGAAATCGCTCTCGCTGACCTTGCGCTCGGGATCAAACACTTTGGTGGCATGGCGGAAATTGAAGGCTTCCAAGATCTGGGCCTGAACATCCGATTGGGCAGTGAAGTCTTTCATAACTCTGAACTCCTCATTGTTGAGCCATAACTATGCTTGCCCGCGGCCCAACACTATCTGCGCAAATCGGGAAGGACTCTCCCATCTCGCAACAGAATGCAAAGGCACACCGCATAGGGATTAAAGCAGATCCCCATAAAGGGCCTGATTGGTGGCGATAATCCGGTCGCGCATGAAATCGAGAAAAGCTTTGACCCGCGCATGCATCACCCGGCCCGGTGGGCGCACGGCCCAGATTTTGGTGATCGGCCAGGGCTGATATTCGGGCAGAACCGGCACCAGTTTTCCAGCCCGGATCATATCCCCCATATGCCACATGGAGGACATGCCGATGCCCAAACCGGCCACGGCCCAATCCACCACCGCATCGCCCAAGCTGACGGCCACTGGCCCGCTGATCCGCAAATCATGCACTTCGCCTTTGGAATCCAAAAGCCGCCATAGATCCCGGTCGCGGAAGGACAAGCACGCGTGGCCCAGCAGGTCTTGGGGGGTTTGCGGCACGCCGCGCCGGGCCAGATAATCGGGCGAGGCCACCAAAAGGCGCGGGTTGTCATCCAGCTTTTGCGCCAAAAGGCTTGAAGGGGCCAATTCGCCCAAGCGAAAGGCCAGATCATAGCCTTCCTCGATCAGATCGATCACCTCATCGGACAGGTGCAGATCCAGCTCCACCTCGGGATAAAGCTCGAGAAATTGCGGCACGAAGGGCACGATATGCGAGCGCCCGAACGAGGCCGAGGCCGTTACCCGCAAACGCCCAGAGACCGAAGAGGCCCGGCGTGACAGCATAGCGCGGGCGTCTTCCACATCTTCATGAATGCGCTTGGCATGGGCGAGAAACAGCGCCCCATCGGCGGTCAGCGACACCGCGCGGGTGGAGCGGTTCAGCAGTTTCACCCCCAGATCATCCTCCAACGCTTTGATGCGCAGCGAGGCATTGGTCGGGGAAAAGCCAAATTCCGCCCCGGCCCGGCCAATGGCGCCCAGGGCAGCAACCCGCATGAACAGCTGTAGGTTTTTCAGATCCAATTCCATGCAGGTCTTTGCCCCTGGGCTGATTGCGCGCGCGGCGGATTATTCCGCGCTGCTGTCTTGCAATTTGTCTTGGGTGCGCAGCTCGAAATCCGAAGCATCATGGCGTTCAAGCAATTGCCGCTCTGGCGGGCCCCAGGGGCGATTGACCATGCCGCCACGTATCACCGCAGGGCGCTCGGCGATCATATCGGCCCAGCGGCGCAAATGGGTATAGCTTTCCACCTGCAAGAACTCGCCCGCTTCATAGGCTTTGCCGCGCACCAAATTGCCATACCACGGCCATGTGGCCATATCGGCGATCGTGTATTCTTCGCCGCCCAGATAAGTGTGCTCGGCCAATTCCCGATCCAGCACATCCATCTGACGCTTCACCTCCATGGTGAAGCGATTGATCGGGTATTCGAATTTCTCCGGCGCATAGGCATAGAAATGGCCAAATCCGCCCCCCAGATACGGGGCCGAGCCTTGCAGCCAGAACAGCCAATTCATCACCTCGGTGCGCTTGGCCGGATCTTTGGGCAGAAACTGCCCGAATTTCTCCGCGAGATAGAGCAAGATCGCCCCGGATTCGAACACCCGGCTGCCAGTTTGCACATCCATCAACGCCGGGATTTTGGAATTGGGGTTCACCGCCACAAAGCCGCTGGAGAATTGCGCGCCTTTGCTAATATCGATGGGATAGGCGTCATATTCCGCACCGCTTTCGCCCAGGGCCAAAAGCTCTTCGAGCAGGATGGTCACCTTTTGCCCATTGGGCGTGCCCAGGGAATAAAGCTGCAAAGGATGCGCGCCTTGGGGCAGCTCGGCCTCATGGGTGGCGCCAGCGATGGGGCGGTTGATCTTTGCCCATTCGCCGCCGCTTTCTGCATCCCATGTCCAGATCTTTGGCGGCTCATAACCGGTGCTGTCACTCATGCTGTCATCCTTTTGCGGGGGTCATGCGCAAGCTTTCGATCTCTTGCGCCATATCTTCGGCCAATGCGGCGATCTCGGCAGGGGGGCTGCCTTGATGCAATTCAAAGCGCAGCGCGGTGATATTGGCCTGATAGCGCCGCGCCAAACGGGCCGGATCACGGGTTGTGGGGATCTCGCCCGCCTCTTGGGCCGCTCGGAACACGGTTTCAAATTCCGCGCGCATGCCTGCCAGATAGGCTTTGCTTTGGGCGGCAATCTCAGGATCGGTACTGCCCGTATCGATCAAGGTTTTCGACAGCATACAGGCCTGGCGGGCAATATGGCTTTCGGGCAAGCGCGGATAGATCCGCAAATGACCCGCCAGCCCCGCAAGAGGCGAAGGCGCTGCCGCAATATGGGCGCGAAACCGCGCGCGACCGGTTTCAAAATAGCGCGCAAGGCTGAGCAGATAGAGATTTTCCTTGCTCGAGAACGCCGCATAAATGCTGCCTGGTTTCATCTTTAGCGCAGCTTCAAGATCCTTGAGCGAGGTGGCGTGATAGCCCCGCCGCCAAAACAGCGCCATGGCCGCTTCCAACGCCTGCTCGCGATCATAAGATGCTGTTCGGCCCACGCCTGATCCTTTTGCTGCTCCAAAGGCTCAAACCTCTAGGGTCCGCAAGCCTGATCGCCTTATCCCAAGCTAAGGTTTGATATGCAGCAAACGAGTGATCACTCAACAAAATTGACCTACCCTCACCCAAACGTGAAACGCGCCCGCAAATTCATTGCGAGCGCGCAGCACGGACCCAGCAAATGCCCGGTCACATGAAGAACATTGGCTTATCCAGCCACGGACCAGGGCTCTTCCACCCCGTAAAACACGCCCGCATCCACATTGATGTCACCGGCATCCACTTGCACGCCCAGCAAGATCACCGTGCCGACCTTATCGCCGTCATGGGCCCCGCCATTGGCTTGTTTCGAGACGAAATCCAGCACCGTATCAGTACGGCCATCGCCATTGATGTCCTCATAGCTGGCGGTGTCTAGGCGCACTGTATGGCCTTCGAACACCAAGTTATCCACACCTTCTTTGTAATCCTTCACGGTTTTCACGCCGATGGATTCCACCCAGTGATCATGCACATTGTCATTCTCACCGGCCACGCCATTCATGGAATAATCGATACCGCCATTGGCATCGGTATGTTTGGTGATGATCTCGTCCTTGGCATCGATCAGCCAACGGAATTCAAAAGTGTCGGCCCCGCGCCCGCCGGTCAGCACATCATCATCGGCCACAGGCTCGCCCGCATTGACCATAGCATTGGCATCTTGATCCGGCACCGGCTCGCCTGCCCAGGAAAAGGCATAGAGCACATCATCCCCAGCGCCGCCATTGAGGATATCACGGCCCAACCCGCCTTCGAGCCGATCATTGCCTTCGCCCCTCGGATGAGATCGGCAAGCATTGTGCCCGAAAGAATGTCATTGATCGGGCTGTCCAAAAGACTTGCCATTTTGGCCTCATATACCTGCGTTGCGGTCATAGGCGATGGCTACGCCTCCAAGGGCGGTGCAAACCCGTGGGTAGCAGATGCCAATTTATGCCAGGCTGTAGTGATCAATCCCCAGGCCATCACGGGCATCTGGTGCAATAATCGCTAGGCTCGGCTGGCGCGGGCCGGATTGGCGCGGCACATAATTGCAGGCCGCCAATAGCGCTGTTTCCGAGCCCAAGCGCATCGGAGAAAGCGCCAAGGTCAGCGTGCCCTGATGCCGAGGGCGATCCCAAAACGGAGCAGAAGACAGCAGCGCATTGGGCAAATGCCCTTCAAACAGGCCACGCTCCCTAAGCAGTTGAAACGCGCGGCGCAAAAGCGGTTGGTGAAGCAGTAACTCCGCCGCTGAGCGACGCGAAAGATCCCTGTCGCCGGTGGCACCACGCAGCTTTGCCAAAAGCCCACAACTCAGGCTGCACAACTGCCCGGCGCGATCCCAGATCCCGATCAGCGCCGCATCCAACGCATTGGCCTGGCGCGGCTCTGAGGTGTTAAACTCTTTTAGCAGAATGGATTTCACATGGGCGGGTGGTTCGCGGCGCCCCGATTCCCAGCGGCTCACCGTGGATTGGTTCACCAAAAAATCCTGCGCCATGGCCGCCTGTTTCAAGCCTTTGGCAATGCGGAAATCGCGGCTGAGTTGCGCCCAGTCACGGCTTTTCACAATATTGGTCATCTAAGGGATCTTCTTGCGCATTCGCGCCCGAACACTAGATTTCGTCCAAGCCCATAGGCTCCATATAGGATACCCCAAGGGCAATTTAAGCCCCGCGACCGGGCATCGTAGCCGTTGGAAATATTCCAATACAAAAAAATTCGCCGCGCCCGCGGATTCTGCGGCGGCTGTCATAATATCGATATGAAGCTGCGTTTATGTGCGCCCGCGCGGGACGGTTTCTGCCGCTCGCGCCGCGCTTTTGACTACTCCAGTCAGCCGATTTACCGCCAACACGGAGCCACTCCATGAGCACCCTTCCCCACGAATTGTCCGCCGATGATTGGGACGAGCAGAAATTCCCACGCCCTGAGGTTCAGGAATTCGACCATGTGGTCGAACGCGCAATCTCCCGCCGCGGCTTCCTGGGCGGCGCACTGGCCTTTGGCTCTGGCGCTGCCGTGATGGGGACCGCCATGTTCAAAGGCAGCACTGCCCTGGCCGATGGCCATGCACGCTTTGCGTTTGAACAACTGGCCGCCCAAACCGATGGCACTGTGCATGTGCCCGAAGGCTATAGCTGGAAAGTGCTGGTCCGCTGGGGCGATCCGCTGTTTTCCGACGCGCCCGCATTCGACGCCCAAAACGCCCATCCTTCCGAAGGTTCTGACCGCGTCTTTGGCGAAAACACCGATGGGATGGAACTGTTCAATGTCGATGGCAAAGAATTGCTGGTCGTGAACAGCGAATACCCCAACCCGAAAATCAACCTGCCTCATACTGAGGATGGCATGCCCACCTCCGCTGAGGATGTGAAGCTGCTGCAAAACATCCAAGGCGTGTCGGTCATGGAACTGGCTGAAGGCGCCGATGGTTGGGCCGTTGTGGTCGACAGCCCCTATAACCGCCGCATCCATCACAACACCCCGATGGTGCTGGATGGTCCTGCCGCCGGTCACGATCTGCTGAAAACCGACGCCGACCCCACCGGCACCCAATCGCTCGGCACGTTCAACAATTGTGGCTCTGGCCGTACCCCTTGGGGCACTTACCTGACCTGCGAGGAGAACTTTAACGGCTATTTCGGTGCCACCGCTGAGGTTGCCTCTGATGAGGCCGTGATGGCGGGCTTTAAGCGCTATGGCGTGTCCACTGATGTGGAGCCTGGCCGCTATAACTATCACGGGTTTGATGCGCGTTTTGACATCGCCACCAACCCCAACGAGCCCCATCGCGCAGGCTATATCGTGGAAATCGATCCGGCCAAACCTGATGCAGCGCCCGTCAAGCACACCGCTCTGGGTCGCTTCAAGCATGAGAACGCCGCTTACGCTCTGACCAATGACAACCGCGTTGTTGTCTATATGGGCGATGATGAGCGCGGCGAGTTCATGTATAAATGGGTCTCCAACGGCACCTATACCGAAGGCGGCGACACCTCTGGCCTGCTGTCCGACGGTCAGCTTTACACCGCCAAGTTCAATGATGATCTGAGCGGCGAATGGGTGGCCCTGACCCCGGATGCCACCGGCATGGATGCGGCCCATATCGCGATCTTCACCCGGACCGCGGCCTCGGCAGTGGGCGCCACCACCATGGACCGCCCCGAATGGATCGCTGTGAACCCCACCGCTCCAGAAGCCTATTGCTGCTTGACCAATAACTCCCGTCGCGGTGCCACCGATGATGACGGGAACGTCAAGGCCAACAAAGGCGGCGACGTGATGAGCGTCAACGCGCCTAACCCGCGCGAGCTCAACAACTATGGTCAGATCGTGCGCTGGCGTCCTGAAGGCGGCGATCACGGCGCCTCCAGCTTTGCCTGGGATCTTTATGTGATGGCGGGCAACCCCGATGTGCATGCTGGCACCCCTTATGCGGGCAGCGAGAACATCAACTCGGGCAACCTCTTCAACTCGCCCGATGGCATGCAGATCGACACCACTGGCACGATCTGGATCCAGACCGATGGCAAAGACAGCAACGAGGGCGACTTCGCTGGCATGGGCAACAACCAAATGCTCGCCGGCGATCCGGTCACTGGCGAAATCCGCCGCTTCATGACCGGCCCCAATGGCAGCGAAGTCACCGGCCTGACCTGGTCCAGCGATCGTCGCTCCATGTTTGTGGGCATCCAACACCCGGGCGTGCCTTTCCCCGATGGGGAAAACAGCCTGCCCCGTTCGGCCATCGTTGTGATCAAGCGCGACGATAACGAGCTGCTGGGCTAAACCTGCCTGATCCCTGAAACCAGAACGCCCCCGGATCCAGTCCGGGGGCGTTTTGCATGACGGCTCCGCGCCGGATCAGAAATCCAAACCCAGATCCACCGTGCGATAGGAATGGGTCAACGCCCCGGAAGAGATATAATCCACCCCGGTTGCGGCAATTTCGGCCACGGTTTGCGCGGTGACATTGCCCGAAGCCTCGGCCACCAGCCGCCCATCGATCATGGCCACGGCCTCGCGCAGCAGATCCGGGCCCATATTGTCGAGCAGCACCACATCGGCCCCGCCCTCCTCAAGCACCTCGGCCAATTGATCGAGCCGGTCCACTTCGATCTCGACCTTCATCATATGGGAGACTTGGGCTTTGGTGGCTTGTAGCACCGCCCGGACCGAACCCGCCGCAGCGATATGATTGTCTTTGATCAAGATCGCATCGGACAGCGAATAGCGATGGTTGAACCCGCCGCCATGGATCACCGCTTGCTTTTCCACGATGCGCAGCCCCGGCGTGGTTTTACGGGTGCAGGTGATCCGCGCGCCGGTGCCTTTGGTTTCAGCCACAAGCTGGGCGGTTTTGGTGGCAATCCCGCTCAGACGCCCGGCAAAATTCAACGCCACCCGTTCGCCGGTGAGGATCGAGGCGGCACTGCCTTCGATCTCCATAAGCAGATCGCCCTTAGCGCAGGGCGCGCCATCGCCAATATGGGTGGTGATGTTCAAGGATGAATCCACTAAGCGAAAGGCCAGCGCGGCCACTTGCATGCCCGAGACCATCGCCGCCTCGCGCGCATTGAGCCGGGCGCAATAGCGGGTGCCCTGTGGGATCACCGTGCGGGTGGTGATATCCCCATAGCTGCCCAAATCCTCCATCAAGGCGGCGCGGATCAGCGGTTCTAGGATCAAATCAGGAAGAGCGGCAGAAGGCATCATCTGTCCTTTGCGATATCGTCACGCAGTGCTTTGGCCTCGGCGAAGGTCAGGCGCGAACGCTCTGCCGGGCCAGGATTGGTCTGAGGGTAATCAAGCCGAGAATGGGCGCCGCGGCTTTCTTGGCGCATCAAAGCCGCCGCTGCAATCAAGGTCGCGGTGGCGGTCATATTGGCAAAGCTCGCATCGCCGCCATGGGCGGCCTCAAGTCGGGCGATCTCGCGCAAAGCTTGGCGCAGCCCTTCGCCATCACGCAGCACCCCCACATGATCGGTCATCACTTGGCGCAGCGCCGCGATGGCTTCGTCATCTTGGTGCATACAGGCAGGCGCGAAATCCAGGGCCACGGGCGCGCCACCTGCCGGATCCACAGGCAGTTCCGCATCTATGTCCATGGCGCAGGATCGGGCAAAAACAAGGGCCTCAAGCAATCCGTTGGAGGCCAGACGATTTGCCCCATGCAGACCGGTCGAGGCGGTCTCGCCACACACCCAGAGCCCCGCCAAGCTGCTGCGCCCGCGCAGATCCGTGGCCACCCCGCCCATATGATAATGGGCTGCGGCGGCCACCGGGATCGGCTCGGCTGCGGGGTCAATGCCATTGCGGCGGCAGGCCTCTACCACCGCCGGAAACTGGGTCTCGATCTCTGGGCCGATCGCATCGCGGGTGTCCAAAACCGGGCCGTTGCCTGCTTGGCTTTGCGCATAGATCGCTCTGGCCACCACATCGCGCGGGGCCAGTTCCCCATCCGGGTGCAGATCCAGCATGAACCGCTCGCCCAACCGGTTAAGCAGCACCGCCCCTTCGCCGCGCAAAGCCTCGGTGGCCAGGGGGGCGGGATCTTCGCCCACATTGATTGCCGTGGGGTGAAACTGCACGAATTCCGTGTCAGCGATCTCGGCCCCGGCCCGCGCCGCCATGCCGATCACCTCGCCGCGCACCCGCGCGGGATTGGTGGTCAGCGCATAAAGCCCGCCAGACCCGCCGCCCGCCAAAAGCGTGGCTGCCCCGCGCAGCATAATCGGCTGCGAGCCGCCATCAGCAGCAGAGATCACCTCTACCCCCGTGACTTTGCCGCCATCGCATTCCAAACGCCGCGCCAGCACCCCTTCGAGCACCTGCACCGAGGGGGTTTGCTGCAATTCCGCGATCAAAGCGCGCATGATCTCGGCCCCGGCTTGATCACCTTTGACCCGCACCACCCGCGCCGCGCTATGGGCGGCCTCGCGCGAGAGCACATATTCCCCCGCCTCGGTGCGATCAAACCCCGTGCCCAATTCCGTCAGATCCAGCACATGCTGGCGCGCCGCATGGGTGACATAATCGGCCACTTCGCGCAGCACAGCGCCCGCGCCCGCAGCCTCGGTATCCTGGGCATGGGCTTCGGGGCTGTCGGAGCGATCCATCGCAGCAGCCACACCGCCCTGCGCCCAAGCAGAGCTTGCCCCAAATCCCAACGGGTCAGGAGAGATCATCACCACCGGGCGCGGAGCTAATTTCAGCGCTGCATAAATCGCAGCCAAGCCCGCGCCGACAATGACCACCCGATCGGTGGTAAATGCCTGCATGATGCGTTCTAGAGCCCCAATTTGCGTGACAGATCAATCATCCGCTGCACCGAAAGCCGGGCCTTTTCGGCCACCGCCGCGTCCACCTCGACCTGGCCGGTCATGGTATCCAATGAATAAAGCACGTTCTCTAACGTGATCTTCTTCATATAGGGGCACATATTGCAGGGGCCGACAAACTCCACCTCGGGCACTTCATCGGAAATATTCGACGCCATAGAGCATTCGGTGATCAGCAGCGCCTTTTCCGGCTTTTCCTGGGTCACATAATTGATGATGCCGCTGGTGGAGCCTGAAAAATCGGCCTCGGCCACCACATCAGGCGGGCATTCAGGATGGGCGATCATCCGGGTGGCCGGGTTCCATTCGCGGAACTCGCGCAGATCCTGGGCGGTGAATTGCTCATGCACGATACAAGAGCCTTCCCACCAGACCACGTTTTTCTGAGGCACCTCATTGGCCACATTCTGCGCCAGATACTGATCGGGGGTCATGATCACCGTATGGCTTTCCTGCGCCGCCACGATCTGGGCCGCATTCGAAGAGGTGCAGCAAATATCCGAGGCCGCTTTCACCTCGGCGGTGGTGTTCACATAAGAGACCACCGGCGCCCCGGGATATTTCGCCCGCATCTCTTCGATGCCTTTGGCGGTGATGGATTCCGCAAGCGAGCAGCCCGCATCCATATCCGGCATCAACACGGTTTTCTGAGGGCTGAGGATTTTCGAGGTCTCGGCCATAAAATGCACGCCGCATTGCACGATCACATCCGCCTCGACCTCCGTGGCTTTGATCGCCAATTGCAGACTGTCGCCCACGAAATCGGAAATCCCGTGATAGATCTGCGGGGTCATGTAGTTATGCCCCAAGATCACCGCATTGCGCTCTTTCTTGAGCGTGTTGATGGCTTTGACATAGGGCGCATAGATCGCCCAATCCGCCGGGGTGACCACACGGCTCATCCGGGCGTAAATCTCGCTCATTTCCTCGGCCAATTCCGGCGAGGGAGCGAGATCATATTTTTGGTCTAACTTGGCGCGAAGCGTGGTTTGGTCGAGCACGGGCTTGGATCTCTACCTGTTGGGGATCGGCCATCGGGCAAGCCCGATTTCAGCCATCATGGGGATCAAATTGCACGGTCAGCGAGGGTTTAAGGGGCTGACAAGGGTCAATTCGCGCCTCCAGCGCGTCATGTTCAAAAACTACAATGAGGGCATTTAGTCGTAAAATTGCTATAATTCCAGAGCTTCTGAGACATTCGCTCGAAATCGCGACGTAAAAACGTTACAAAATTGCTCAGACGCGCGCGGCGCCGAGGGGCTGAAATGAAACATTTACAAGACTTTGCCTTTATCGAGGCGGTAATTCGCGCAGGGTCCATCCGAAAAGCCGCAGAAGACCTAAATATCACCGCATCGGCCCTGAATCGGCGCATCAACCGCTTTGAAGAAGAGTTCGGTTATGAGATTTTCGAGCGTCTGCCCCGAGGCGTGCGCTTGAATCCCGCCGGGGAATTGATGTTGCAGCATATTCGCACCCAACGCTCTGATTTCGCGCGGCTACAATCTCAGGTCGCGGATCTGTCCGGGGTGCGCCGAGGCCATGTGTCTATCGCCTGTTCCCAAGCTTTGCTGCCCTATTTCCTGCCTGAACAGATCGCCCGCTATCGCAATGCGCATCAGGGCGTGACCTTTTCCGTAAATGCCCGCGACCGGGTCGCCGCAGAGCAAGAACTGTCGAGCTTTTCCTCGGATATCGCGCTGGTGTTCGAGCCGCGCCACTTGGTGGATTTCGAAGTAATCCTATCGGTGCGTCAGCCGATTTTCGCGATCATGCGCCCAGATCATCCTTTGGCCGCCGCGCCAGAGCTGCGCCTGCGTGATTGTCTTGAATATCCCTATGTGGCCCCCGGCGCGCAATTTGCCGTGCGGGTCTTGCTGGAAACCGCGGTGAAACGGCGTCAGTTCGAACAATTTACCCCGATCTTGGAATCCGAGAGCTTTGATTTCATGCGCCATTATGTGCTGGAAGAAAACGCAATCACCTTTCAGTTTCCCATCGGGCTCAATCTCACGGGGAAAATGGGCTATGTGGCGCGGCCCCTGTCGCAGCGCGATGTAGAGCCCGGCAATCTGCTGCTTGGACAATTGCGGGGCCGGACCCTGCCTGTGGCCTCGGCCCGATTTGCCCAGCAATTGGCGCAAAACCTGCAAGAGCAAACCCTCAAAGCGATGCAATAATTGCACCGCTCTTGCCTAAATCTAGCAGAAGACAGAACCGCTAATCAGATCTAGCCTTGCCCTAGATCGATATTATCACCGCCTGCCAAAGCCATTCTCGCAGGCGCGCCAAGATAGGAGCCTTCTTGTGAAACCCACCCATTCGCTGACACGCCGTCATTTCCTCAACCGCATGGCGGCCTTTGGGGGCACGGCGCTGGCCTCGACGCTTTTGCCCCATGCCGCCAAAGCTGGCGGGGATTTGACCGTAGGCTTTATCTATGTGGGGCCCAAGGATGATTTCGGCTATAACCAAGCCCATGCAGAAGGCGCTGCGGCGGTCAAAGCCATGGCCGGGGTCAAGGTGATCGAAGAGGAAAATGTTGCAGAGACCGTGGATGTGCAAAACACCATGGAATCGATGATCAATTTCGATGGGGCCTCGCTGCTATTCCCCACCTCCTTTGGCTATTTCGACCCGCATATTCTAGAAGTGGCCCCGAAATACCCCGATGTGCGGTTTCAACATGCGGCCGGGCTGTGGTCTGCAGATCTGCACCCGATGAATGTGGGCTCTTATTTCGGCTATATCGGCATGGGGCAGTATCTCAATGGCATCACCGCCGGACATGCGAGCAAGACCAAGAAAATCGGCTTTGTCGCGGCCAAGCCCATTCCCCAAGTGCTGCTGAACATCAATTCCTTCTTGCTGGGCGCGCGCTCCGTAGATCCCGAGATCACCTGCCAAGTGATTTTCACTGGGGAATGGTCTTTGGCGGTGAAAGAGGCCGAAGCCACCAATGCTCTGGCCGATCAGGGCTGTGATGTGATCACCTGCCATGTGGATGGCCCGAAAGTGGTGATGGAAACTGCGGCTGGGCGCGGGGCCTATATTTGCGGCTATCACGCCAATCAATCACCCCTGGCCCCGGAAAAATACCTCACCGGCGCGGAATGGAATTGGGCCGGGGTCTATACGGGCATGGTGCAAACCGTGCTGGATGGCGGCAGCATCGATAATTTCGTGCGCGGCGGGCTGGCCGATGGGTTTATCAAAATGTCGCCCCTGGGCCCGGCCGTATCCGACGCGGCGCGCAATCAATTCGAGGCCACGAAAGCAGAGATCATGAAAGGCGGCTTTGCCGCGATCAAAGGCCCGCTCAAAGACAATGCTGGCAATGTGATTGCCGCCGAAGGCGAGGCTTTTGTGGAAAGCGATATCGCGCTGGAGAGCATGAGCTATCTGGTCGAAGGTGTCATCGGTTCAACCAGCTAAGACAAGACCGGTGATTGCGATGACGACAGCCTCTGGGCAAAAGGGGGGGCAGTTTCTGGCGCAAGGGCTGCCGCGCTTAGAAGCTGTCGTCATTCCCATCGGCGCGCTGCTGACAGGCGCGCTGATCTTTTCAGGCTTTTTGCTCGCCTTGGGCAAATCCCCCGCAGAGTTTTTCGCGCTGATCTACAAGGCTGGGTTCAGTTCACCCTTTTCCTGGCAAAACACCCTCTCGCGGGTGGCCCCGCTGCTTTTTGCCGGGCTTTGCGTGGCCCTGCCCGCGCGTTTGGGCCTGGTGGTCATCGGCGGCGAAGGCGCCATCGTGCTTGGCGGTTTGATGGCCGCGATCACCGCTGGGCTGATGCTTGGCACGCCCTCTTGGTTGGGTCTGCCGCTCATGGCACTGGCCGGGGCAGCCATGGGCGGGCTTTGGATCGCCGCAATCGGTTGGCTGCGCATCAAGCGCGGCGTCAATGAAACCATTGCCTCGCTGCTTATGGCCTATATCGCCATCGCCGTGATGAACCATCTGGTGGAAGGCCCGTTTCGCGACCCGGCCAGTTTGAACAAACCCTCCACCGCCCCCCTGCCCGAGGCGCTGCGTGTGGGCGATATGCCCATCGGCATTGATGTGCATTGGGGCTTTGCCTTTGGGGTTCTGGCCTGTGTGCTGAGCTGGCTATTGATCGACCGCAGCACCATCGGCTTTGCCGCCCGCATCGCCGGAGACAACATCCGCGCCGCCCAGGTCCAAGGTCTGCCCGTGGGCAAGCTGATCTTGGGCTTTACCGCTTTGGGCGGGGCCTGTGCCGGGCTGGCAGGGTTTTTCGAGGTGACCGCGATCCATGGGGCCGCCAATGCCTCCTTGGTGGCGGGCTATGGCTATACCGGCATTCTGGTGGCCTTTCTGGCCCGCCATAACCCTTTGGCAATCATCCCTGTGGCCACGCTTTTGGCCGGGATCGAAGCTTCATCAGGCCTGATCCAGCGACGTATGGATCTGCCCGATGCCACGATTTTGGTGTTTGAAGGCATCGTCTTTGTGGTGCTGCTTCTTAGCGAGACCCTTTACGGGAAAATCCCCCTCTTCAAACACGGGTTCTGGAGCAAGCCATGAGCAGCAGTGCCGATATCGGGATCTGGGGCGTGCCCTTGGCCATTTTGGGCGGGGCCATCCGCGTATCCACCCCGTTCTTATTCGTCTCACTGGGCGAATGCCTCACCGAACGTTCCGGACGTATCAATCTAGGGCTAGAAGGCACGCTGATCTTTGGCGCAATGGCCGGCTATGCCATCGCCTATGAAAGCGGCTCGGCCTGGTTTGGGGTCTTGGCCGCCGCCCTGGCCGGAGCGCTGTTTGGGCTGTTTCACGGCTGGATCTGCCGGTTCAAAGGGGTCAATGACATCGCCATTGGCATCGCAATGATGCTGCTGGGCATGGGGTTGGCGTTCTTCTTTGGCAAACCCTATATCCAGCCCGTGGCCCCGGATCTGCCTGCGATTTCCTTTGGCTGGTGGTCCGAGAACCCGCAATTGCGCGCAGCATTGCAAATCAATGCGCTGTTCTTGCTGGGTGTGGGGCTGGCGATCTTTTTGCATTGGATGTTTCGCGCCACCCGTATCGGCCTGACCATCCGCGTGGTGGGCGATAGCACTGATGCCGCCCGCGCCATCGGGCTGAACCCCAATCGCGTGCGCTTGCTCAGCACTGCGGCGGGCGGGGCCTTGGCCGGGATCGGCGGGGCTTATCTGTCGCTTTACTACCCTGGCAGCTGGAATGAAGGCATCAGTTCCGGCCAGGGCCTGATGGCTGTGGCCTTAGTGATCTTTGCCCGCTGGAACCCAATCTATTGCCTTTGGGCCGCGCTGCTTTTCGGCGGCGCAGGCGCCCTTGGCCCGGCTTTGCAATCGGTCGGCGTGACCAGCGGCTATTATCTGTTTTTCGCAGCCCCTTATGTGCTGACCTTAGGATTGCTGATCCTCGCCTCTTCCCCGGACAAAGCCCTTGAGGGCGCGCCGGGCGAATTGAGCATCACGAAATAGGAGCCAAACCATGTCGCAACCGGCCAGCCATATCACCGCTGATCCCTATCACTGGCCTTATAATGGGGATCTGCGCCCTGAAAACACCGCGTTGATCGTGATTGATATGCAAACGGATTTTTGCGGCAAAGGCGGCTATGTGGATGCGATGGGCTATGATCTTAGCCTGACCCAAGCGCCCATCGCCCCGATCAAAGCGCTGCTCAGTTCCATGCGCGACAAGGGCTATCACATCATCCATACCCGCGAAGGCCACCGCCCGGATCTAAGCGATTTGCCCGCCAATAAACGCTGGCGCTCGCAACAGATCGGCGCGGGGATCGGCGATCCTGGCCCTTGCGGCAAGATCTTGGTACGCGGCGAGCCAGGATGGGACATCATCCCCGATCTTGCCCCGCTGGAAGGCGAGCCGATCATCGACAAGCCGGGCAAGGGAAGTTTCTATGCTACGGATCTGGAATTGCTGCTGCGCAGCCGGGGTATCGACAACCTGATATTGACCGGCATCACCACCGATGTCTGTGTGCACACCACCATGCGCGAAGCCAATGATCGCGGCTTTGAATGCTTGTTGGCCGAGGATTGCTGCGGCGCCACCGACCGCGGCAATCATGATGCAGCGATCAAGATGGTCAAAATGCAAGGCGGGGTGTTCGGAGCGGTGTCGCGCAGCGCCGATTTGATCGCGCAATTGCCATGAGCGCGGCCCCTTCCGTTCTTGCCCCTCCGAAGGCCGCGATCGGCATCGAGGCCGTGGGTATGAGCATGCGCTTTGGCGATTTCACCGCGCTGGATCATGTGACGCTGAAAATCCGTCCCGGCAGCTTTCATGCGCTGCTGGGCGAGAACGGGGCGGGCAAATCCACCTTGGTCAAATGCATGATGGGGTTTTACCACGCCAGCGATGGCGGTTTGCTAATCGATGGGCGCGAAGCGCTGATCCGCGACCCGGTAGATGCCCAACGTTTGGGCCTTGGGATGGTCTATCAGCATTTCACCTTAGTGCCCTCGCTCACCGGGGCGGAAAATCTGTTGATCAGCCGCGCTGACGCGCCCGCGGTGATCTCGTGGCGCAAAGAACGCGCCGCGCTTGAGGCATTTCTAAGAAAAATGCCCTTCAGCGCGCCTTTGGACCGGCCTGTAAGCCGTCTTTCCGCCGGGGAAAAGCAAAAGCTAGAGATCCTTAAACAGCTTTATCTGGGCAGCCGGTTTTTGATCTTGGACGAGCCCACATCGGTGCTCACCCCTGGTGAGGCTGATGAGGTGCTGGGCCATGTGCGCGCGCTCTGCCAAGCGGGCGAAATCTCCGTGCTGATGATCACTCATAAATTTCGCGAGGTCAGCCAATTTGCCGATGATGTTTCAGTGCTGCGCAAAGGCAAGCTGACCGGTTCGGGCCCGGCGGCGGATCTCAGCCACGCGGATATGGCGCAAATGATGATGGGCGCGCAGTTGCCCCCGAGTGAGACCGCCCGCACCGCCCATAACGGGGATGTGGTGCTGTCCCTGCGCGCGGCCAAGGCCCCTGATCGCAGCGGGCTGGGCCAGATCGAGATCGCCCAACTTGATCTGCGCGCGGGCGAGATTTTGGGCATTGCCGGCGTGTCTGGCAATGGCCAGACCGAGCTGATGGACATGCTCACGGGCCAGCGCAAATTGAACGCAGGCCAGATCCAGGTCCATGGGCGCGACTATGGGGCGACGCGGCGCGAGGCCCGGGCTTTGAAAATCCGCGCCTTGCCCGAAGAGCCGCTGCAAAACGCCTGCGCGCCGCGTATGAGCGTGGCGGAAAACCTGGCCTTTCGCGATTTCGACCAAATCCCTGATGGCCGCCCGCGTTTGTGGAAAAACAGCCGCGAGATGGCCCGCCGGGCGGTGGAATTGATCAGCGCCTATCAGATCAAAACCACCTCACCCCATAGCCCTATCGCGGCCCTGTCTGGGGGCAATGTGCAGCGCGCCGCCCTGGCCCGCGAGCTCTCCGGTGATGTGGATCTACTGCTCATCGCCAATCCTTGTTTCGGGCTGGATTTCGCCGCCGTGGCGGCGATCCGCGCCCGGCTGCTGGCCGCGCGCAATGAGGGGGTGGCGATATTGCTGATCAGTGAAGATCTGGATGAAATTTTGGAACTGGCCGACCGGATTTTGGTGATGAGCGAGGGAAAAATCGCCTTTGAAACCAGTGCAGAGAATGCGGATACCGCCGAGATCGGCGCTTATATGGCAGGGCATGCGTGATGGGTGTGATCGCAGCGCAGCCTTTTGATTTCCCGTTTGAGCCTGGCCAATTGGGCCTGGTGATGATCGATTTTCAGCGCGATTTCATGGAGCCTGGAGGGTTTGGCGAAAGCTTAGGCAATGATGTGAGCTTGCTGCGCAACGCCATTCCTGCCGCCCAAGCCTTGCTGGCCGGGTTTCGCGCTGCAGGCCTTCCGGTGATCCATACCCGCGAATGTCACCGCCCGGATCTGTCGGACCTGCCCGCAGCCAAACGCGATCGCGGCAACCCGCGCCAGCGCATTGGAGATCCCGGCCCCATGGGGCGGATCCTAGTGGCCGGTGAACCCGGGGCCGAGATCATTCCCGAACTGCGCCCGCAGCCCGGCGAGCCGGTGATCGACAAACCAGGCAAAGGCGCTTTTTATGCCACGGGGTTTGCGCAAACCCTTTCGCAATTGGGGCTGCGCCAATTGATCTTTGCTGGGGTGACCACCGAGGTTTGTGTGCAAACCACCATGCGCGAGGCCAATGATCGCGGCTTTGATTGCCTGTTGGCTACGGATGCCAGCGAGAGCTATTTCCCCGCCTTCAAAGCCGCCACAGTTGAGATGATCATCGCCCAAGGGGGCATTGTCGGCTGGGCCGCCAGCAGCGGCGCTATTTTGGAGGCACTGGATGGCTGAGCATCTGGTGCTGCGCGACTTACTAGCTGGGGGCTGGCGAGAGCTGGAATTTGCCCCGTTCAAACCCGGCATCACCATCCACTGGCTGCAACAGGGCGAGCCGGCGGTGGCTTTGCTGCGCTATGCGCCAGGGGCCCGCGCACCGCTGCATCTACATGAAGCCGTAGAGACGATCCTAGTGCTTGAGGGCAGCCAATCAGACGCTTTTGGAGATTATGAGGCGGGCAGCTATGTGATTAACTTGCCCGGATCGCAACATGAGGTCTGGAGCGAGCATGGCTGCACCGTGTTGCTTCATTGGGCCAAACCCGTGCGCTTTCTTTGATGCCTTCACCCCGTTTCAAGCCCGCTGCGCCACGTCTTCTGAATGTTCTGCCCCCGGCACGTTTTCGCGG
>JAOXSB010000289.1 GCA_025800345.1 Mangrovicoccus sp.
GGCCGCGATCGACCCAGATGCGGGCGGCTGATCCTCCTCGTTGGGCTCTTCAGAAGCCTCCGCCAAGGGCAATTCGGCCTCGGCAGCACTCTGCGTGGTTGCCGCTTCGGCCACATCCTCAGGCGTTTCTGGTTCGGGCTCCGCCGCAGGGCTTTCTTCTGTTTCCGGGGCTGGCGCGGTTTCCACGGCCTCAGCCGCAGGGGCCTGGGGGGCGTCATCGACCACCTCAGCGGGCGCTGCGCTGCTGGAGAAATCCTCCATCACGCTCTGATCCACATCGGTTTCCGGGGCCAGATCCACCACATCCATGCCCGGAATCCCTGCCTCTTGCACAGGATCCACGGTTTCGGAAAGAACCGGCTCGGGCGCGGCCTCCGCCTCTGGGGCTGGGCTTTGGGCCTCATTGGAAGACCGGGCAGCGGCCTCATCGCCACCGCGCGAGCGGGACCGGCGCGAACGACGCTTAGGCTTGGGGTTTTCCTCCTCGCCATCATCCTCGCGCAGGGATTGCGCATAGGCGCGTTCCTCGGCCATGAGCGCTTCACGGTCGGCGACGGGGATTTGATAGTAATCGGGATGGATCTCGGAAAATGCCAAGAACCCATGGCGATTGCCGCCATAATCCACAAACGCCGCCTGAAGCGACGGTTCGACCCGAGTTACCTTTGCGAGGTAGATATTGCCAGCAAGCTGGCGCTTGTTTTCGGATTCAAAGTCGAACTCCTCGACTTTGCTTCCATCGACCACGACCACGCGGGTTTCTTCCGCGTGGGTGGCATCGATCAGCATTTTCTTTGCCATTATAACTCTTTGCACCGCACAAATCGGGCCCGCGAACGGGGCGGCCTGTGCTGAGGTGACGGGTTGGGGCGGAGATGACGACAGCCAAACGGCAGGAGAGAGCGGTGTTTCCGCCAATCATCCCAGTTCGGTCCCTGTCGCGTCTCATCGCGTTTCTTTCTCCGATGCCCTGGGGCACCTTAAATAGGTCGCGGGGACACCAGAGTCCGCCCGCATACCGAAGGCCAACTGGCCCATTTTCGACCTGGTTGACCCCAGATCTGTTCACTCAGATCCGCTCGTCAAGCAGGAGAAATCCTTGCGTCGAGAAAAGCCCGACTCCCCTCATAAAGCCTAGCTGCGGCAAAATTTCAATCACAAACTGTGCCAAGCGGCGCAATCAGAGATAGTCCCCGCGATTGAGACCGTATTTCGCCATTTTCTCGTTCAAAGTACGGCGCGGCAAGCTCAGCTCGTCCATCACTTTGGCAATCGAGCCGCGATGCCGGCGCATGGCTGTTTCGATCAGCATTTTTTCGAAGGTTTCCACGTAATGTTTGAGCGGACGGCCCTCGGGCGTGATGGTGGGGGTGGCGCTGTCCGTGTCCGAGATCAACAGCGATGTGATCGTGCCGCCGCCCCGGCGCGCTTGAAGCACGGCCCGTTCCGCCACATTCATCATCTGCCGCACATTGCCCGGCCAGGGGGCTTGCAACAGCTCTGCGGCTTCGCGGGCGGTCACGGTGGGCGCATCGCAACCGTAATCCTCGGCGAAATCTTCGAGCAGCGTGGTGAAAAGGCTCAACACATCATCGCCGCGATCGCGCAAGGGCGGCAGATCTACCCGCATTCCGGCCAAACGGTGATAGAGATCTGCGCGCAAAATATCATCGCAACTGCGATTGCCATCAGAGCGGTTGCACACCGCAATGATCCGCGGAATGCTGTCTTGGGGCGCGCTTTTAAGCAACGCAAGCATGCGCGCTTGGCTCTGCTCGGACAGCACCTCCACATCTTCCAGCACCAAAGTGCCCCCCCGCGCCTGGTGCCAAAGGCTTTCGCCGCTCAACGCCCCATCAGGCCCGGCCTGGCCAAATAACTGCTCGGCCTGGCTATCGCCGCTATGGGTGCCCAGCACATGGCGCACAAAGGCCGATGATCCCGTGGGGCCAACCGCGTGCAAAGCTTGCGCCACCAGGGTTTTGCCGGTCCCGGTTTCCCCGCAAATCAGCACATGCCCATCAGATTGCGCGATATCCAGGATCTCTTCGCGCAACCGCACCATCACCGGACTGGTCCCGATCAAGCGGCGCATCAACGCCTCACCGCTCGAAAGCTCGTCGCGCAAGCTGCGATTGGTCAGCGCCAATGCGCGGCTTTTGCAGGCCTTGCGCGCCAATTCTGTGAGTCGTTCAGGATCGAAAGGCTTTTCGAGGAAATCAAACGCCCCGATCCGCATGGCCTCCACCGCCGCGGGCACATCCCCGTGACCAGTGATCAAAATCACCGGCAGCGCAGAATCAAGCCCCATCAGATGACGCAACAAGGCCATCCCATCCATCTCGGGCATGCGCAAATCGGTCATCACGATGCCAGGATAGCCCGCTTTGATCACCGCAAGCGCCTCGCGCGCGCTGGCAAAGGTTTCGGTCTCGAAGCCCGAAAGGGTCAACCACTGGCTGATCGACTGCCGCATATCAAGCTCGTCATCAATTACGGCAATTCGTGAAATCTGCATATCGTGCCTTATTCCGCTGCAAGCGGCGCATCAGACGCCAAAGGCAGCACCATTTCGAACACCGCGCCTGCACTATCTGGGCGATTGTGCGCAGTGAGACGCCCGCCCATATCCGTGATGATCCCGCTTGATACCGCCAAGCCCAATCCCAAACCATCCCCTGGTGCTTTCGTAGTATAGAATGGCTCAAATAAGGCGTCGAGATCTTCAATCCCACTGCCATTATCGCGAATCGTCATCACAGCCTTGCGACCCGCCGCCAAAATCACGTCAATTTCCGGCGCAGAGGTCTCGCGCACCGCATCCAAAGCATTGCGCAGCAAGTTCACAATCACCTGCTCGACCCGCAATTGATCCCCGGTCACATGAACGCCCGCCTCTGGCCCGCTGATCGATAGGCGCACGCCAGAGCGTTTGATCTGAGGCTCCATCATCGCCATCACCGCCGAAAGCGCATCGCGCAGATCAAAGGTCTCGCGGGTATCCGCACCGCGATGGGCGTGGGATTTAAGCTGCCGGGTGATCGCGCTCATCCGGTCGATCATGTGATCAATACGCTGGAAAGACGCCACGGCCTCATCGCTGCGCTGCCGCGCGATCAGCAGCCGCGCCCCGGCCAGATAGGTTTTCATCGCCGCCAAAGGCTGGTTCAGCTCATGGCTGACCGCTGCGGACATTTCCCCCAAAGCAGCCAATTTCGACGATTGCGCCAGGGATTGTTCAGCAAATTCAAGGTTTCGCTCGGCTCGTTGCCGCTCGGCGATCTCATGCTGCAACAAATCATTCAACGCCCGCAGCTTTTCCGATTCGGCCTGCAATTTGTCAGAGCGGCGTTCGGCCCGTACCGACATGGAATAAAACAGCAGCGCCAGTAAAATGGCAAAGCCCATCACTTCTAGCGCCAGAATTCCATTCACCCGCGCCCGCACATCGCCATAACTGGAATAGGACACCAGGCGCCAACCTTGGAAAGGCACCCGCGTTTCACTGCGCATCAAGGGCGCCCCGTTCAAAAACGCATCGGGATGGGCCGCCGACCAATTGGCCGTGGCCCGCAAAGCCCGCTCCATGGCAGTGACCTGGGGCTGCATTTGCAGCGCTTCTTCCTCGGTGGAGCCGCGCCAGGCTGGCACGGTAGAGAGCAGCACTTTGCCTTCGCTATCGCTGACGATCACCGCCGTGGCCAAATCCGCCCAGGACCGTTCATATTTGTGTAGATTCGCCTCGACCACGATCACACCGAGCATGCTGTTGCCCTGTCGAATACGCCGAGAATAATAAAAACGCGCCAGCCCGGTTTGATCACGATGCAGAGTGAACAGCGTATCATTTGACCGCAGCGCATTGACGAAATAGGGCTCTGAGCGCAGCAAAGCCCCAAGCTTTGTGCGATCGGACGAGGCCACCGTGCGCCCCCCTTCATCGAGCAAAAACAACGAGGCCGCGCCAATATCATTGCGCAACGAGATCAATTGCTGAGAGCTGTGGCGGAAATCATTATTGCTTAGCGCGCCGATCAACGCCGCATCACGCGAAAGCAGCAAAGGCACCACGGAGTTGCGGCGTAATTCGCTCATCAAACTGCCCGAATAAAATGCCAGCTGCACCTGCGCATCGCGCCGGTCTGCCGCTGCAAAACGCTCGGTCAGAATGCGATTGGTGGTCCACATGGCCACAAGCGCCACCAGGAACAACACCAGCGCCCCCATACGCAGGCGCCATCCATCATCGTCCAACCAATAGGTCTTTTGTGGGCGTGTCTGTTCCATTGGGATCAGTTTATCCCAGGGTTTGATGGGGGTCTCGCCCCTTTTTCGCGGGACAGACCCCAATCGGCAGAGCCTTGCCGATTAAGCTGTTTCCAACAGGCCGACCAAGCCCTGGAACAGTGCCAAACCATCTTCGCTGCCATGACGCGGCTCTAAGGCCCGCTCGGGATGGGGCATCATACCTAGAACCCGGCGATTCTCGGACAGAACCCCGGCAATATCCCCTGCCGACCCGTTCGGGTTGTCTGCATAGCGGAACGCGATGCGATCCTCGCCTTGCAACCGCGCCAGATCCGCATCGCCAATGGTGTAGTTGCCATCATGATGGGCGATTGGGATCTGAAGACGCTGGCCAGGCTTATATGCGCTGGTGAAAGGGCTATCGGTGCTCACCACGTCCAACTCGGTGGATTTGCAGATGAATTTGATACCCGCGTTGCGCATCAGCGCCCCAGGCAACAGCCCCATCTCGGTCAGCACTTGAAAGCCGTTGCATACGCCTAGAACCGCACCGCCCTTAGCGGCAAACCCCGCCACCGCTTGGCAAATCGGCGAGCGCGCGGCGATCGCGCCGCAGCGCAGATAATCGCCATAGGAAAACCCACCGGGCAGCGCCACCACATCGACCCCATCGGGCAAGGCGGTTTCTTTATGCCAAACCATGACCGGCGCGTGGCCCGTGGCACGTTCAAACGCCACCGCCATATCGCGATCACAATTGGAGCCAGGAAAGACAATGACAGCAGCGCGCATCACAAGATCTCGATCTGGTAGCTTTCGATCACCGTATTCGCGAGCAGCTTTTCGCACATCTGCATCACGTTATGGCGGGCGGCCTCGGGATCGCTCTCGGTCAGGTCAAGCTCGATCACCTTGCCTTGGCGCACCCCATCAACCCCGTCAAAACCCAGCGCGCCCAGCGCATGACGCACTGCCTCGCCCTGGGGATCGAGGACACCGTTTTTCAGCATGACATGCACGCGCGCCTTCATGGCAATACTCCAGATACTTAGTTGATCAGATGCGGTTTGGTCATCTGAGTGGTGTTGTTGGGCAGCACCCCAAGACGGCGGGCCACCTCGGTATAGGCATCAGCCAAATTGCCCAGATCCTGGCGGAACACGTCTTTATCCAGCTTCTCGCCGGTGCGGATATCCCACAAGCGGCAGCTATCGGGGCTGATCTCATCGGCCACGACCAAACGCTGGAAATCGCCTTCCCAGACCCGGCCGATCTCGATTTTGAAATCCACCAGGCGAATTCCTACGGCCAGCATCACGCCGGACATGAAATCATTCACCCGCAGCGCCAGGGACACCATATCGTCTAGATCTTGCTGGCTGGCCCAGCCAAAGGCGATGATATGCTCCTCGGAAACCAGCGGATCGCCCAGATCATCATTCTTAAAGCAGAATTCCACGATGGGCCGGGGCAGCGCCTCGCCTTCGGGAATGCCCAAACGCTTGCATAGCGAGCCTGCGGCACGATTGCGCACGATGACTTCCAGCGGAATGATTTCCACAGACCGCACCAGCTGTTCGCGCATATTCAGGCGGCGAATGAAATGCGTTGGCACGCCGATTGCGCTGAGCCCATCCATGAAAAATTCGGACAGGCGGTTATTCAACACGCCCTTACCTTCGATCACATCCCGCTTTTCAGCGTTAAATGCGGTGGCATCATCCTTGAAATACTGCACGAGGGTGCCTGGCTCAGGTCCCTCATATAGGATCTTCGCCTTGCCTTCGTAGAGTTTTTTGCGACGTGCCATGAATGCTCCGTGGGAAATCCGGCGCGGAATCTATGCGCTTGGTGAGCGCGATATATGCCAAGCGCCGCATCGGCACAAGAACGCGGCAATTTACCTTGTGCCCCATAGACCTAAAGACCATTTATAGCCTGTGCGCGACCTGAGAGGGAGATACTCCATGACCACTTTTGACGACCGCGAGCACGCGTTCGAGAATAAATTTGTTCATGACAACGATCTGATGTTCAAAGCCGTGGCCCGGCGCAACAAAAAGCTGGGCTTTTGGGCAGCAGAACTGCTGGGTAAAACCGGCGCCGATGCCGAAGCCTATGCCAGCGAAGTCATCAAATCCGATTTCGAAGAAGCCGGGCATGAAGATGTGATCCGCAAAGTGCAAGGCGATCTGGGCGATAAGGCCACTGATGCGGAAATCCGCGCAAAAATGCAGGAATTCCTGACCGCCGCGCAAAAAGAGATCATGGCCGAAGAGTAATTCGGCACCAATGCGGCCCGGCGCTGTGGTGCCGGGCTGACTGGGATGATCCAAGATCAGCCTGCGCAGTTCTGCGGCGGGCTTTTCTAGATTATGCGCAATGAGAAATTGCGTCATGGAATTCCCTATGGCAGGTGACGCTCATATACCCATGCGCGAAAGCCTGCCCTATGTCTGATGCTCTGACCACTTATCTTGAAACCCATGATTGGGTGCTCGCTGATGGTGCCACTGGCACCAATCTGTTCAATATGGGCCTGTCTTCGGGCGATGCGCCTGAACTGTGGAACGAGCAAGAGCCCGATAAGATTCGCGCCCTGTATCGCGGCGCGGTTGACGCGGGCAGCGATCTGTTTCTCACAAATAGCTTTGGCGGCAATTCAGCCCGGCTGAAATTGCACGATGCCGGGCATCGCGCGCGGGAATTGTCGCGAATCGCCGCCGAGTTGGGCCGCGAGGTCGCCGATAGCGCCGGACGCACAGTTATCGTGGCCGGCTCTATGGGCCCCACTGGCGAGATCATGGCCCCAATGGGGCCGCTCACCCATGAATTGGCCGTAGAGATTTTCCACGAGCAAGCCGAAGGGCTCAAAGAAGGCGGGGCGGATGTGCTTTGGGTGGAAACCATCAGCGCGCCCGAGGAATACCGTGCCGCCGCTGAGGCCGCCGAGCTCGCCAATATGCCTTGGTGCGGCACCATGAGCTTCGACACGGCCGGGCGCACTATGATGGGCGTGACCTCTACGGATATGGTCAAACTGGTGGGCAAGCTCGCCCCCGCCCCGGTGGCCTTCGGGGCCAATTGCGGCGTCGGTGCCTCGGATCTGCTGCGCACGGTTTTGGGCTTTGCCTCGACCGGCACCGAAACGCCGATCATCGCCAAAGGCAATGCGGGCATCCCGAAATATGTGGATGGGCATATCCATTATGATGGCACCCCGGATCTGATGGCCGATTATGCCGCCCTGGCCCGCGATTGCGGCGCAACCATCATCGGCGGTTGCTGCGGCACCACCCCCGAACATCTGCGCGCCATGCGCGAGGCCTTGGAAACCCGGCCCAAAGGCGCGGCTCCGGAACTTGAAACCATCGCTGCCGCTTTGGGCGGGTTCTCTTCCGAAGCCGATGGTACCTCTGAAAAAGACGCCCCGACCCCATCGCGGCGCTCGCGCCGCCGCTCGCGCGGCTGAGCCTTCGCTCAAAACAGGCTCAACTGATCGCCGGGGCGCGGGGGCAGGCGAAAACGCGTGCTGTCCAACCCCGGCAATTGGGCCGCCAAGCCAAGCCTCCGACAGGCCAGATCGAAACGCTTGGCTGTCAGCTCTGCATGCACGCCCCGCCCGCGCATGCGGTGACCCCATTGCGCCTCATATAGCTGGCCCCCATGGGCCTCGCGCAGACGCGCCAGGATTTTCTCTGCCCGCGCGGGCATATGCTGCTGCAACCATTCTTGGAACAAATCGGCCACCTCGCCGGGCAAGCGCAGATAGATCATGCTGGCCGCCCGAGCCCCGGCCTCTGCCGCCGCGGTCAAAATCGGCTCTATTTCATGATCAGTGAGCCCCGGGATCACCGGCGAGACCATCACCCGCACGGGAACCCCCGCCCCTGCTAAAGCCCGAATCACCGCCAGACGGCGGGCGGGGCTAGGCACGCGAGGCTCTAGCTTTCGGGCCAAATCGCGATCCAGCGTGGTCACGCTGATCCCAACCTCAGCCAGCCGCAATTCAGCCATGGGCCCCAGAATATCCAAATCCCGCTCGATCAAACAGCCTTTGGTGGCGATGGTCACCGGGTGATGATGGGCGGCAAGCACTTGCAAAATCCCGCGCATCACCCGTTCTTCCTGCTCAATCGGCTGGTACGCATCGGTATTGGTGCCAATCGCAATGGGGGCCGCCCGATAGCCGGGCCGGGCCGGGCCAATTCCCGCGCCAATTGCTCTGGCGCACCAGGCCGCGCAATCAATTTGGTTTCAAAATCCAATCCTGGGGAGAGCCCCAAAAACCCGTGGCTGGGGCGGGCATAGCAATAGATGCAGCCATGCTCGCATCCGCGATAAGGGTTGATAGAGCGATCAAAAGAAATATCGGGCGAGGCGTTGCGAGTGATCACCTGGCGCGGATGCTCCAGCGCCAATTCCCTGCGCAACAGCCGCTGATCCTCGGGCAGATCCCAGCCATCGGCCATTGCCTCCCGGCGCAGCGGCTCGAATCGCCCGCAAGGATTGCTGACAGCACCGCGCCCCCGAAGGCGCGGCGCAAAGGGCGAGGTACTTGATGTCATCGCCAGAAATTAGAACATTTGTCGAACACATAAAAGCAATTTAAGACAGATATGTCGCCTATTGGCGACGCGAGGTCGCGCAACTACATGCAGCCCCAGGCTCAGATGCCACACTGATATGCATCATCGATCCCGGAGAGTTCCCGCCATGGCTGACGAAGAAGACGATATCATCCTCGCCGATCTCAATGACGACGAGCTTGTCGAACAGATGATGGACGACCTTTACGACGGTCTGAAAGACGAGATCGAAGAAAGCGTCGAGATCCTGCTGGAACGCGGTTGGGTTCCTTATGACATCCT
>JAOXSB010000295.1 GCA_025800345.1 Mangrovicoccus sp.
TCAGCGATTTGCTCTAGGCTCGGCGTGCGGCCCGTGCCAATGGCCCAAACCGGCTCATAAGCGATCACAGTATTGGCCCCGCTGGCCCCTTCGGGAACCGAGCCAGTGATCTGACGGCCAATGATATCCAATGTCTCGCCACTGTCGCGCTCTGCCTCGGTCTCACCAACACAGACCACGGCAATCAGCCCAGCCGCCCAAGCCGCTTTGGTCTTGGCCGCCACGTCTTCGTCGCTTTCCCCGTGATCGGCGCGGCGCTCGGAATGGCCCAAGATCACATAGCTTGCACCGGCATCCAGCAGCATCTGCGCCGAGATATCGCCCGTATGCGCGCCGCTATCGGCGGCGTGGCAATCCTGCCCGCCAATGGCAATGGCACTGCCCTCAGCGGCGGCAGCAGCGCGTGTGATCAACGTTGCAGGGGGGCAAATCAGCGTGTCCACCGCCGCGCAATCGGGCAGCTCTGCCAGGGCGGCGATCTCTTCAACCGCGGCCCCAAGACCGTTCATTTTCCAATTGCCAGCGGCGAGCTTGCGACCCATAGCACCCTCATATCGTCACACAAAAACCTGCCCCAGACCAAGCAGGCCTGAAGGCTGGGGTCAAGCGGGCAGCGATTGAAATCAGCTCGCGGGGCTGCTCAGGGTCTCGTCAAATTTGATCGACTCGCCGCAACCGCAAGCATCGGTCACATTGGGATTGCGGAATTTGAACCCCGCCTCAAGCAGCGAGACCTCGTAATCGATCTCGGTGCCGAACAAGAACATCTGTGCCATGGGGGCAATCATCACCCGCGCACCATCTTGTTCCACCACCTCATCCATGGGGTCGACGCTATCGACATATTCCATGGTGTATTCCATGCCTGCGCAGCCGCCTTTTTTGACACCCACGCGCAGCCCTTTGGAGCCATCTTTCTCCATAAGCTTCGTAATTTGCTGGGCTGCCTTCGGGGTCAGCTTCACAGCCTGTTTGCCGGGAATACCAAACATATGTGTATCTCCTTTGCAGGTAAAATAAGCCCTAGGCCGGTTCGGCTCAAGCCCCCACAGAAAAAGGGCGCGCCTTATGGCACGCCCCCATAGCTTATGATCAAAAAATCAGCCGGCCAGACGAGCGGCGACATTTTCCCAATTCACCAGCTTGTCCAGGAAGTTCTGCAGGTAAACCGGACGCTTATTGCGGAAATCGATATAGTAGGAATGCTCCCACACATCGCAGCCCAGCAGCGCGGTTTGACCAAAGCAGAGCGGGTTCACGCCGTTTTCGGTTTTGGTCACTTTCAAGCTGCCATCGGTGTCTTTTACCAACCAGCACCAGCCAGAGCCGAATTGCGCAGCGCCAGCGGCGGCGAATTCTTCTTTGAATTTATCAACGGAACCAAAAGCTTCGGTGATGGCTTTTTCCAGTTCACCAGGCATCGCGCCCTCGCCAGGGCCCATCATTTCCCAAAACTGCATATGGTTCCAATGCTGGGAGGCGTTGTTGAAGATACCGTTTTGGGCCACGGCCTCAGCCGTGTAAGTGCCGGTGACGATCTCTTCGAGCGTTTTGCCTTCCCACTCGGTGCCAGCGATCAGCTTGTTGCCGTTATCCACATAGGCTTTGTGGTGCAGGTCGTGGTGGTATTCCAAGGTTTCCTTGGACATGCCCAGATCCGCAAGAGCGTCATGGGCATAGGGAAGATCGGGAAGTTCAAAAGCCATTAGGGGGCCCCTCACTATTGGCGTGTCATCGCGGGTCAATTGAATGACCCCTCGCCCCAAGGTCAAGACCCGTTCCTGCATTCTCAGGCCTGTGCCAAGCAGGATTTCGCCAAGACCTGAAAATTCAGCCTTTAATCTAGCGCTTTGTCAGCAAATTTCTAAGGCGCCGGGCCCAGGGGCGGCACCCGCACGCGCCCGCGCTGCGGCAGGTCGCGAAATCGTTCTGGGGGTTTTGAAAGCGCGACGCCACCGGGTTTACATGTCAGCGGCAAAGATAGCTGCATGCAAGACCCAAGCGCTACCGTTAAAATAATCAGCAGCGCCTGGAATTTACGTCGGATTAGGACAGGATGAAATCCGCCTCGATCTCGATCAACCAATCGGGGTTCACAAAGCCAGAAACCGCCGCAACTGTGGTCACGGGACGGATCTCGCCAAAGATTTCTCCATGCACATCGGCGGCCTCGCGCCAAAGATCGATATCCGTGACCAAAATCCGGGTGCGCACGCAATCCTCGGGCTTGGCCCCCGCCTCGGCGGCAGTGGCCAGGATGATCTCCATGCAGCGACGGGTTTGCCCGGCCATATCCCCGACGCATGCAGTGCCGCCTTCTGCTGCAATGGGCGCTGTGCCACCCACCGCAAGATGCTGGCCCATACGCACGGCGCGAGAGAAACCAATCACCGGTTCAAGGGGCGATCCAGAAGAAAAATTTTTACGCATAGCCGTTCCCTTACAGAGCCTTGGAGGGATGCCTTAAAGCATCTCAAGCCCCATATGAGAGCGCGCGGCATTGCGCAACAACCCTTCCACATATTCGCTGACCGAGCGGAAACAGATCAGCTCAAAGCTTTCAGGACCGGTCATCCAAAAGGCACAGGCCACCTGGGCGATCCGAGTGCGCCGCACGTGCCCTGGGCCAAAACCTGCCTCGCTCAGATCCACCGGGCAAAGTTTGGACAGGGTCAGGCGCGCACCCGGACCTGAAATGGCAAACCGCGCCCGCGCATCAGAAATATCGGCAACAAGCGCATGGGCCTGCGCCTCTCGGCACGCGCTTTGCATCTGAACCACGGCCTCGGCCACGCTGCCTGCTTCGCAGAGCAACATCAGTTCATCAGGCGAGAACCACAGCGCCGCCCCAGCCTCCGATTGGATAACTTGCCGCTGTTCGGGCAGGCTATAGCCCATGATCGACAGAAGATCTGGGGCCCATTCTGCCTCTAGATCTCCGCGCAGCAAGATCATGCCGCAAGGCTCTAAGGCGGTCACCTCAGTGTGCAAATGCTCAGCCATGGAGACGCTCTCCTTCTGGGTCAAAAAACACCGGCGAGACGATGCGCGCCTTGATCACATCCCCGCTGATTTGCGGGAACTCCAACACTTCGCCCATGCGCTCGGGCCCATGCACCACCAACCCCATGGCAATGCCGCGCGATAACGTTGGCGAATGATAGGTCGAGGTCACCCGCCCGATCATATTGCGCTGGCCAACCGCATTTTCACCCGCGCCGACCGCATAAGCCCCATCGGGCAGAACCGAGCCATCCAAAGTCTCTAGCCCCACCAGTTTCCAGCGCTCTGGATCGGTCATATGGCTGCGCGCCTGGGCCGCTTTGCCCATGTAATCGGTTTTCTTTTTCGAGATCGCCCAATTCAGCCCGAGATCTTGCGGGATCACCGTGCCATCGGTTTCATCGCCGATCATGATAAAGCCTTTTTCGGCCCGCATGATATGCAGCGCCTCGGTGCCATAAGGCATCACCCCAAGCGCCTCGCCCTCATCCATCAAGCGCTGCCAAAGCTCCAGCCCGCGACCGGCAGGCACCGCCACTTCAAAGGACAGCTCGCCCGAGAAGGAAATGCGGAACACCCGCGCGGGAATGCCCGCAAGCTCGCCCTCAGCCCAGGCCATGAACGGCAGCGCCTCGGCCGAAAGATCCATGCCGCCAAGCCGTTCCAGAACCGCGCGGGCCTGTGGGCCCACCACAGCGATCTGGGCATATTGCTCGGTCAGATTGGCGGTATAGACCTGCCAATCCCACCATTCGGTTTGCAGCCAATCCTCCATATGCCCATGAACGTGATCGGCCCCGCCCGATGTGGTATGGCACAGCCAAGTATCCTCATCGATCCGGGCCACAACCCCGTCATCCATGAGAAAGCCGTTTTCCGAACACATCAGCCCATAGCGGCAGCGACCGGGTTTGAGATTGCTCATCATATTGGTGTAGAGCATATCCAGGAACCGGCCCGCATCGGGGCCTTTGACCAGGATTTTGCCCAGGGTCGAGGCATCCAAAAGCCCGAGATTTTGACGGGTATTGGTCACCTCGCGGGCCACCGCTTGTTCAGGCGTTTCATCCCCGCGCAAGAAGCAATAAGGCCGCCGCCAATGGCCCACTGGCTCCCAATAGGCGCCTTGGCTGTCATGCCAAGCATCCATGGGGGTTTTGCGCAACGGCTGAAATAGCGGCCCGCGGGCCTCGCCGGCAACGGTGCCTAATGTCAGCGGGACATATGGCGGGCGGAAGGTGGTGGTGCCCACTTGCGGGATCTCGCGCCCAAGCGCATCACCCAACACCGCAAGCCCGTTGATATTGCTCAGCTTCCCTTGATCCGTGGCCATGCCCAACGTGGTGTAGCGCTTGGCATGCTCGACGCTTTCAAACCCTTCGCGAGCAGCAAGCTGCACATCGGAGACCTTCACATCATTTTGGAAATCAAGCCAGGTTTTCTCGCGCAGTTTGGCCGGAGCCTCGGCTGGCATCCGCCATACCGCTGCAATCGCGGCTTGCACCCCATCGGGCACTGGCTCGCCAGCCCCGTCGGCCAGGGCTTGCGCCGCCTCTAGATAGCCATTGGCCGCGCCCACAACGCTCACAAAGGGCACCCCATCATCGCCAGTGGGAGGACGTGTAGCATCAGGGCGGAAAAACGCGCTCGCCTCGTCCCAGATCACTTTGCCGCCCGCCTGGCTGAACAGATGCACCGCCGGAGACCAACCGCCGGACATGGCCACCGCATCGCACGCGATCTCGCGCAACGCGCTACCAGCGCTGTTTTGCGCACAGATCTGAACCCCGGTGACCCGTTTGCCGCCCTCGACCTTAGCAATGGCGCTGCCAAAAGCGATCTCTATCCCGGCCGCGCGCGCCGCAGCGATGATAGGGCTGTCGCATTCAGGTCGCGCATCAACGATCAGAGGCACCGCTTGGCCCGCCGCTTTCAACGCGAACGCCGTGCGATAGGCATCATCATTATTGGTGACCACCACGGAGCGCGGCCCAACCACCACACCGAAATCGGCCAGGTAATCGCGCATCGCCCCTGCCAGCATCACCCCAGGGATGTCATTGCCCGCAAAGCTCAATGGCCGCTCGATCGCGCCAGCCGCCGCGATGACTTTACCCGTGCGGATCCGCCAAAGCCGCTCGCGCGGGCTCTCGCCGCCGGGCAGGTGATCGGGCAAGGCTTGGGCCGCCAGCACATAGCCGTGATCATAGACGCCGCTGACCACGACATTCAGGCACAAGGTCACATTTGCCATCGCCTCAAGCTCGGCCACCGCTTGGGCCACCCAGGCCTCGGCGCTTTGCCCGTCTAGCTCATCGCCATCGCTGATCGCGCGCCCGCCCCAAACGGCGGCTTGTTCCAGCAGCAAAACCCGCTTGCCTTCGCGCCCGGTGCGTAGGGCTGCTTGCAACCCGGCCACCCCGCCGCCTGCCACCAGCACATCGCAGAACTGGTAGAGATATTCATATTGATCGCCATCGGCTTCTTTGGGCGCTTTGCCAAGGCCCGCCGATTGCCGAATGAAGGGCTCAAAAAGATGTTTCCAAGCCGGGCGCGGATGGATGAAGGTTTTGTAATAGAAGCCCGCGGGCAAAAACCGCGAGAGCATCCCATTGACCGCGCCAATATCGGTTTCCAAAGACGGCCAATGGTTTTGGCTGGCCGCCTCTAGCCCCTCGCGCAAGGGTGTGACCGTGGCCCGTTGATTGGGCTCAAAAAACACGCCTGCGCCGATATTCATCAAAGCGTTGGGCTCTTCATGACCCCGGGCCACCACGCCGCGGGGGCGGTGATATTTGAAGGAACGGCCCATTAGCATGTGATCGCTGGCCAACAAAGCCGAGGCCAGGGTATCGCCTGCGAACCCGCTCAGCGCTTTGCCATTGAACGAGAATTTCACCGGTTTGGAGCGGTCGATCAGACGGCCCCCTTGGGACAAACGCAAAGACATTAGACGGGCTCCCATCCTGGGCGACGCGCACGGATCGTGTCGATTAATTCTTGGGGGGGCTCAGAGATTTGGGCGGGATAGGTGCCGAACACCTCCATGCTCACCGTATCGCGGGCGGCCAGAAACCACTTGCCGCAACCATAGGCATGGCGCCAACGCTCGAAATGCACGCCTTTGGGATTGGCGCGATGGAACAGATATTCCTCGAGCGCTTCGGGCGATCCTTCCGGGTCCACCCGTTTCAAATGGGCCTCGCCGCCAGGGGCAAGCTCGGTTTCTTCGGCGCGCACGCCGCAATAGGGGCAGGTCAGGATCAGCATGGATTTCCCCCGGAAAGATTAAATTGCAACGGATGGGCGCTCAGGCGGCAGTTGGGCAGAATTACGCCCTGCTCGGGCAGGCTTTGCCCTCGCGGCATGGCCCCATAAACATCTCGCCCGGCCATCAATGGGCCACCCCAGCGGCGACGCTTTCATCGATGAACCGGCCCTCGCGGAAACGATCCAAGCTAAAGGGATCGGCCAGCGGCGAGCCGCCCTTGGCCATCAGTTCCGCCATGGCCCAGCCCGAACCTGGAATGGCTTTGAACCCGCCAGTGCCCCAGCCGCAATTGATGAAGCAATTGCCCAAAGGCGTTTTTGAGATAATGGGCGAGCGATCGCCGGTCATATCCACGATCCCGCCCCATTGGCGCAGCATTTTCAACCGCGACACCATGGGGAAGGTTTCCACCAGGGCACGCACGGTTTCCTCGATATGGTGGAATGAGCCGCGCTGATTATAGTTGTTATACCCGTCAGCGCCGCCGCCAATGACCATCTCGCCCTTATCGGATTGGCTCATATAGCCATGCACCGTATTGGCCATGATCACCACATCCATGCAGGGTTTGATCGGCTCGCTCACCAGCGCTTGCAGTGCCACGCTTTCCACCGGCAAACGGAACCCGGCTTGCTCGGCCAGAACCCCGGAATGGCCTGCCACAACAATGCCCAGCTTGTCGCAATCCACTGGGCCTTTTGAGGTCTCCAGCCCCATCACCTGCCCGTTAGAGCTACGAATGCCCGTGACCTCGCATTGCTGGATCACATCCATGCCCATGTCAGAGCAAGCCCGCGCATAGCCCCAAGCCACCGCATCATGGCGCGCGGTGCCGCCGCGTGGCTGCCACAGCCCGCCCAGCACCGGATAGCGCGGCCCATCCAAATTGATGATCGGGCAAAGCTCTTTCACCTTTTGCGGGCTGATCCACTGGGTTTCGACCCCTTGCAACGCATTGGCATGGGCGGTGCGCTGATAACCTCGCATCTCATGATGGGTCTGGGCCAGCATGATCACGCCGCGGGGGCTGAACATCACATTATAGTTCAGATCCTGGCTCATAGTCTCATAGAGCGAGCGCGCTTTTTCATAGATCGCAGCAGAGGGATCTTGCAGATAATTAGAGCGGATAATGGTGGTGTTGCGCCCGGTATTGCCGCCCCCAAGCCATCCCTTTTCCAAGATCGCCACATTGCGCAGCCCATGGTTCTTGCCCAGGAAATAGGCCGTGGCCAGACCATGGCCCCCGGCACCAACAATAATCGCGTCATATTTGCGTCTGAGGGGGCGATCCTCCCAAGTGCGCTGCCAGCCTTCATGATGGCGCAGAGCTTCACGAGCGATCGCGAATGCAGAATGGCGGCGGCGGAACTGCATGAGCCGACTCCTTTGGGAAGAAATTACACTCAATATCTGCCCCAATGCGGCGCTGCATTCGGGCACAAATACGACATATGGAACAAATTACACGACCCCGCGTTTTTCGAGCAAGAATATCCGCAGGCAGAGCACTCAATTCTGCCGCATAAAGGGGCGTATGCGCACAGTGGGGTTTTTTCCCCGGCCCCGCACCGCTATGTCGCGCATATGGTTTTCTGGCTTCTCTCTGGTGCCTTAGCCCTCGTGGTTTTTGGCCTTATGCTGATCCCTTTGTTGCGCCGCGCGCATGGGGCAGCCGATCCTTCGGAATTCGATATTGCGGTGTATCGCGATCAATTGACCGAAGTGGAGCGGGATTTGGCCCGCGGCGTGATTGATAGCGACACCGCCGAGCGCAGCCGGATCGAAATCTCGCGGCGCATTCTGGATGCAGATAAAGCCGCAGGCCTAGGCAAAACCGCCAATGCCCCCAAGGCGCTGAGCTACGCCATGGCGCTGCTTGCCGGGGGTTTGGTGATCGGCGGCAGCCTGGCGGCTTACTGGCATTTGGGCGCCCCTGGATATGGGGATCTGCCGCTACAAGCGCGTCTTGAGGCCGCCCAAGAGCTGCGTGAGAACCGCCCCGGCCAGGCCGAAGCAGAAGCGGCCGCCGCCAGCCGCCTGCCCCCGCCCCCCGCGCCAGAGCCACAATATGCCCAGCTGATGGAACGTTTGCGGGCCACCATCGCCGAACGCCCCGATGATCTGCAAGGCTATGAGCTTTTGGCGCAGAACGAAGCCGCTTTGGGCAATTACGCTGCCGCGCATGGGGCCAAAGCCAAAGTCATCGCCCTCAAAGGCGAGGGCGCAAGCTCGGTGGATTATGTGGACCTTGCGGATATGCTGGTGCTGGCCGCTGGCGGTTATGTCTCGCCCGAGGCCGAAGCCGCAATTGCCCGGGCGATTGCCCTTGATGGCAGCAATGGGGCAGCGCGTTATTACCAAGGTCTGCTTTTTGCCCAAACAGGTCGGCCCGATATTGCCTTTGGGGTTTGGCGGCGCCTGCTTGAAGTCAGCGCGCCGGATGCGCCCTGGGTGCCTGCAGTGCGCGCCCAAATCGGCGAAGTCGCGTTCCGCGCGGGCGAGGAATATGAGCTGCCCCCAGTGCCGGAAGCCCCAGGCCTCTTGCCGCCCTCAGCAGGCAGCGCAGCCCTGCCCGGCCCTGATCAAGATCAGATGGATGCGGCAGCCGAGATGAGCCCGGCCGAACGTATGGAGATGATCCAAAACATGGTGCAAGGCCTGTCGGAGCGTTTGGCCAGCGAGGGCGGCACACCGCCAGAATGGGCCCGGCTGATCACCGCGCTTGGGGTATTGGGCGAAACCGAGCGGGCCGGAGCGATCTATCGCGAATCGCTGGCTGTGTTCGCAGAGCAACCCGCCGCGCTCGATATGTTGCGCGGCGCTGCCGAACAAGCGGGGCTGGCCCCATGAGCGGCGCGATCTTCGATCCGTTTGAGGATTTCGCCGCGGCGCTGCCCCCCATGGGGCCCCTGGCAGGGCTGGATTTCGGCACCAAAACCATAGGCATTGCGATTTCCGACACGCTGCGCAGCGTCGCCACCCCCCGCGAAACTGTGCGGCGCAAGAAATTCACCCTAGATGCTGAACGGCTCAAAGCGGTTTTTTCAGAAGCCTCAGTAACCGGTGTGGTATTGGGCCTGCCCCGCAATATGGATGGCTCCGAAGGCCCGCGCTGCCAATCCACCCGCGCTTTTGCGCGCAATCTCGCGCCGCTATTGGATATTCCCATCGGATTTTGGGATGAGCGCCTCTCCACCGTGGCCGCAGAGCGCGCATTGCTCGAAGCGGACACATCCCGCGCAAAACGCAGTGAGGTCATTGACCATGTGGCGGCGAGTTATATCTTGCAAGGCGCGCTGGATCGGCTCCGCCATATGCGCGCCTGAGGGGAAACGGGGTAAAGTGTCATGAGTGATCAGGTTTGGCGCCGCGATGAAATCGCCTCGCCCTGCACAAAGATTTGCGTCATCCACCCGGAAACCAAACTGTGCACCGGCTGCGCCCGATCGCTGGACGAGATCGCCGGCTGGGGCCGCATGAGCCAAGAGGACCGCGCTCGGATCATTGAAGAGCTGCCCGGACGCGAACCAGGCCCCGTAACGCGCCGCGGTGGCCGAGCCGGGCGGTTAAAACGCGCCTAAGCGGTCCGGAACCTCGCCCTCCCTTGCGGCTGCGCGCCTTCGTGACACAAACGCTCCACCGGAGCGCGTCCAAAACTCACTCACCCCACATGGAACAAAGTGTTGAACAGCTTGGGATCCAAGCTTTCACTGGCAAAAGTCGGTCCCTCGCTCAGCAAGCTCACCGCATCATGGCTGTGCAGGCTTTCTTGATGGCTGGCGATCACACGAAAATCACCGATCCGTGGATCCTTTTGCAATTGCTCGCAAAAGCTGCGCGCCGCATCTTCGACAAAGATCGGGTTGGCCGCGTTCAGTTCAGCAAAAGCTTGTTCGTCCTCTCGCTTGACCATCACTTGGGTCTCCGTGGGCACGCCCGCGCGGCAAAGCTCGATCAAATCCTCGAACCAAAGGCAATCATCGCAATCGGCCAGTTCCACCGAGATCCGCGCCACCGAGCGTTGCGAATGGGGCGTGGCCAATTGCCCGCGCATCTGCCGCGCATGTTCGGAAAGCTCTAGCGAACAAGGACAGGTCGAAGAATACACATAGTCCAAATGCAGGATCTTTTTGCGCTGACCCTGATGCTCCACCACTTCCAAGGCAATGTCATAATACTGGAACCCTTCCAGCCCAGAGCGCAGCGATGTGATCTTGGCCGGAAAGGAAAACCGCATCTGAATGCGCGCATCCAAACTTTCTAGATCCGCCTTATATGCATCAAGAACAGCCTCTATCACACCGAAACTAAAGGTTTCCTCAGAGCTTTTATAGAAAGTCCGCATGATCCGGGACATGTTGATGCCCTTTTTCTCAGCCTCTAAGCTGACAGTGCCGGTCACACTGGTTTCAAGGGTCAGATCGCCATTGTCACGGGTGTGAAAGCGGATCGGCAGGCGAAAGTTTGAGATCCCCACATGCTGAATTTGCTGTTTGGCACCCCGGATCAGGCTGGAGGGGCCATTTTGCAGATCTGGCAAGCTGGCCTTGTAATCTGGTGTGACCTGAAAATCTGCCGGGTATTGCCGGGACAGCGCCGGGTAATTGGGCAATTCTTGGCCTGGCAACAAACGCCCCACCATGGGATCAAGATCGGCAATTTCCGCCGGGCTCACATCTCCGGCCCAGCGGCGCAACACTTCCAGGGCAGCTTCGGCCTCTGCACGGCTGGGCGCGCGATCCAAATCAGAGCTGTGGATATTCATGAATATTCCCCCCGGACAGGCAAAAGGCGATGCAGCACCGCTCTGACAAATCAATATGTAGCATGGGCACGGCGCGCCAATAGCATCAGATCACAAATCATGAAAAATGCTTAGAAAAATCTCCGTGACAGGCTCCGCACTTGGCATAGCAGGCGAAAATCACGGCGTTTTTTGCGCCATCAGCCGCCATAGCGGGTGATGAAATTGCGCAAGATTGTTGGTGGCACCGTAACCTGTTCGGCCCGGCAAGCCTCAGAAAGCGCATCGGCTTCTTCGGGCGGGAAATAGCCCTTATTGCGATAAATCCGAATGCGGGTGACAAAGCTTTGCCCATCAGCTTCGGGATGGAACTGGGTGGCGTAGACATTGGATTTGTAGCGGATCATCTGCACTGGGCAGGGCAAAGAGCCCGCCAGGGACACCGCCCCTTGGGGAATGTCTTCCACCGCTTCTTTATGGCCCACCAAAGCGCGAAACGCTTGCGGCTGCCCCGCCAGCAAAGGATCTGCAAGCCCTTCGGCGGTCAGGGTGCAATCCACCCCGCCCACAGGCTCGCCATAGCGGCCCTGCCCCATGCGCCCGCCCAGATGCTCCACCAAGACGCCCAAGCCATAGCAGCAGCCCAAATAGGGAATGTCGCGGGCACAAATCTCGGGCAGGATCGACAAGGCCGCCTGCTCCACCCGCGCCTCGATCGGGGTTTTGTCCTCGGGGGCATCGCTGACGCAGCCAGGACCGCCCCCCACAATCACCCCGGCCAAAGCGCCCAGATCCAAGCCTTGGGGCAGATCCTCGCGATCCAGGCGCACCCGGATCACGCGATCAGCGCTCAGCGCGCCTTTTTCCAGAAAATCGGCAAATTCCTCATCAGCCGCTTCCGCCTCGGGGCGCAATTGCAAAATCAGGAATTTCGACATCAGGCCAGCTCCAGCGCCCCAGTCAGATCCGCCAGCAGATCATTCATATCCTCAAGCCCGCAGGAAAGGCGCACCAGCCCAGGGGTGATGCCCAATTCGGCTTTTTGGTCCTCAGGCAGGCGCTGATGGGTGGTGGTCGCCGGATGGGTGGCGATGGATTTCGCATCGCCCAAATTGTTCGAGATGGTGAAAATCTCCAGCGCATTGAGCACTCGGAATGCGGCCTCTTCGCCCCCGGCAATCTCGATCGAAAGCACCGTGCCGCCAGTTTCCATCTGCGAAGCTGCTAGATCCGCCTGGGGATGATCACCGAGCCCCGGATGGATCACGCGCGAGAGCTTCTCATGACCTTGCAAAGATTGCGCCAAATGCGTGGCCGTGGCCGCTTGGGCCCGCACCCGCAAATCCAGCGTCTCCATGCCTTTGAGCAATACCCAAGCGTTGAAAGGCGACATGGAACCGCCCGTATGCTTCATATATGGCTCAAGGGTCTTGCGGATATACTCCCGACTGCCCAGCACCACACCGCCCAGCACCCGGCCCTGACCGTCAATATGTTTGGTGGCCGAATAGATCACCACATCGGCCCCAAGATCCAGAGAGCGCTGCAAAATCGGCGTGGCAAAGACATTGTCCACCAGCAGCAGCGCGCCATTGGCATGGGCCAGCTCCGCCACCGCGCGGATATCGATCACTTCGAGCGTTGGGTTGGAAATCGCCTCAATGAACACCGCTTTGGTGTCGGGGCGGATCGCCCCCTGCCATTGAGCCAGATCCGTGCCATCGACAAAGCTCACTTCGACCCCAAAACGGGTGAGCACGTCTTCAAGGATATAAAGGCATGACCCGAACAGCGCCCGCGAAGCCACCACATGATCGCCCGCCCGCAGCAAAGACATCAGCGCGCCGGACACAGCCGCCATGCCAGAGGCGGTGGCAAACGCATCCTCTGCCCCTTCTAGGGTGGCGATACGCTCTTCGAACATGGCCACAGTGGGGTTGCCATAGCGGGCATAGATAAACTCATCCGGGCCGATCTCGATGAACCGGGCCTGGGCCTGTTCGGCAGTCTCATACACAAAGCCTTGGGTCAGAAAGAGCGATTCTGACACTTCACCATATTGGCTACGGCGGGTGCCTGCATGCACCAGGTCAGTGCGCGTGGCACGGGAAGAGTTCGGGCGGCGCGTGTCATCGGCCATGGCGGGTCCTCTCAGTATCCGGGTATTCAGAGCGAGCCACAGGGCCTGACCTCTTTAGCGGTATCTTTACCGTGGCCCGCAATCCGGTGAACAAAGCGCCACGGGGTCTCGGGTAAATCACCCAGCCCTATGGGTCAAGCGCCGCAGGCTCAAGCCGCCGCGTCATGCCAATTTAGACTTGCCCGAAGGGATCTTTCGGCCCCTAGGCCGGATCATCCTCATGCCAATGGGCTTTGATCAGCCCCGCTTGGGACAGGAAAAACACCATCATCGCGCCCATCTGGCCAAACGTGTCCCAGAGCACGAAAATATCCGTGGAAAAGCCCCGCCAGATCACTTCATTGGCGGCGGCCACCAGAAAGAAGAAGATCATCAAACGCTTGGTCAGGATCATCCAGCCCTGATGGGTGATGGGCAGCGCGCTGTCGAGAATATATTCCAGCCAGCTTTGCCCACGCAGCAACCCGATGCCCAATAGCGCGCCGAATGCGCCAAAGGCAAAAGTGCTTTTCATCTTAAAGAACCGCTCATCATTGAGCGCGACGGTAAGCCCGCCCAGCACCACCACCAAAACCAGCGTCAGGATCTGCATGCGCGAGACTGCCCCGGTGAGCCGGTAAAGCAGATAATTGGTCAGCCCCAATAGCGGCACGAACAGCGCCGTGACGATGACAAACCCATCATATTCCCGCCCGCCCAGGGCGATGGTTTCGTCCTTCAGCAGGAAATACCCTAGCAAAAAGGCAAAGATCGGCCCCATTTCCAGGGCTTGTTTCAGGGCGGGGCTTGGCTCAGGACGCTCACTCATAGCCCGCAGATAACCATGCCCGCGGGAATTGGCCAGGCCTAGCCACCTGCCTCAACGATCACGGCGCCCAATGCGATCAGGGCCATCAATGCGATCCGCCGCGGACCGACGGTTTCGCGCAGCACCAGCCAGCCGATAAAGGCCGCAAAAACCGGCGAGGTTTCCCTCAGCACCGCCGCTTCGCCCACTTTATCCAGCCGCGTGGCCAGCATCACCGCACCGAAAGAGCCAAAAGCAATAAGCCCGCCGAAAAAGCCCCGCAGCATCAAAGGGCCGGGTGCAGGCGGGTTGTCCATCCGGTGCCAACGCCGCCACGCCACCACAGGAAACACCAACCCATCGATAAAGAAAAACCAAGCCAGAAAGGTAAACGGATCTGCGGTGGCGCGAATACCATAGGCATCCACAGTCGTATAAAGCGCCACGAAAAGCCCCGTGGCCAAAGCAAAAAGCAGCGCAGGCACTAAGGTCTCGCGCTCAAGATGCACATGGACAAGATTATAGACCGCCAGGCCAAAAATCCCCGCCAGCAACACCGCCAGCCCAAGCCATTGGACAATGGTAAAACGCTCGCCAAAAATCAGCATCGCCCCGAAAATGGCAAATAGCGGCGCGGTCCCCCGCACCACAGGATAAACCACCGTGTAGGCACCCATCATATAGGCTTGCCCTTGAAGCAGCTTATAGATCACATGCACCAGCCACATGAGCGCGAAAATCGGCCACATATGCGGCTCGGGCCAAGGCACCACAAACAGCGCAAAAGGCATAGCCATAGCGCCATAGCAAAAATCAATCGCACCGCGAGACAGCCAAGGATCGTGGCGCCCTTTTTGCAAAGCCCCAAAAACAGCGTGCAAAAACGCTGCCATCAGGGCCAAGGCCAACGCCAATTGATGGCCCGCCTCCGTGCCCTCAAGGGATATTAACCACTCCGTCACCCTGGCCCCGCGTTCTGATCATGCATATCCCGCGCCCTATGCCCCGCGCCCAATAAACATACTAGGGCAAAGCTGCGCGCAGGTCGGACCCGCTACCGGTTTAGGCTTCCTTAACCAATTAAGGTTTTAACCAACCCACTTGGAATGCTCAGGAGAGAGCCGGGAATTTGCCACCCTCAACAAGACCCAGATCACTAAGCATGTCTGGCATCTGGCACCGGTTCTCAAGGCGAAACGCGGGATCAGCGGATAAAGGTGCTATCCATGTTTAAATCTCTTTTAACCGCAGGCGCGGCATTGTTCATTGCAACAGGCGCAAATGCATCAACCTTTGCCTTTTCTTTCAGTGGCACAGTGGCGTTTTTGCCCAGCCCGACAACGACCCTTCAAATCACCGATATTGCCGAGATTACCCCGGGCACAACATTGGGCTATGGGGATTATCTTCTGGCCGATACCTTCACACTGCCGATCACATTGGTGGCCCAGCCGGGCAGCGCCAATCTCGGGGAAAGCTTCACGGTGGATTATAGCACCAATGGGGATACGATCGCCGATGGATCGCTCACCTTTACCCTGGGCGAAACCACCACGGCTTTGGTGAACCCTCAATTCATCGCATTGGGTGCTGATATCGAGATTGTCGATAGCAATGGAGATGTGAGCTTTGCCGAGGGCGAGTTTTTATTCTCGACCCAAAGCGGCCCACTGCCCACCGACAGCTTTTCGGCCAATATCTCCGCCTTACAGCAATTCACGCCGGTGCCCGTGCCCGCCTCGGGGCTGTTGCTTGGTGGGGTGCTGCTTGGCTTTGTCTTCTTACGGCGTCAGCTGCGTTTGCCAACACTGCAATTGGCAATGTCACAGGCCCGGCCCGAGCCCCCAAGCAGAAACTAGCCTTAGATCAGTTTTGATCCCCGATCCCAGTGAGCGCCGCAGCAAACTCTTCTGGATCAAAGGGCGAGAGATCATCGATCTGCTCGCCCACGCCAATGGCATGAATAGGCAAGCCAAAGCGATCAGCCAAAGCGACCAGAACCCCGCCTCGGGCAGTGCCATCAAGCTTGGTCATGACCAAACCGCTCACATCAGAGAGCTTTTGGAAAATCTCCACCTGGCTCAGCGCGTTCTGCCCGGTGGTCGCATCCAGCACAAGCAAGGTGTTATGGGGGGCTTCGGGATCTTTTTTGCGGATCACCCGCACGATCTTGGCCAGCTCTTCCATCAAATCAGCACGGTTTTGCAGCCGCCCTGCAGTGTCGATCATCAACAGATCCGCGCCATCGGCCTCGGCTTTTTCCATGGCCTCATAGGCCAGGCTGGCGGGATCTGACCCTTCGGGCGCCGTGAGCACAGGCACCCCTGCGCGCTGCCCCCAAACCTGCAATTGCTCCACCGCGGCGGCGCGAAAGGTATCGCCAGCTGCAATCACAACTTCTTTGCCAGCGGCGCGGAACTGGCTGGCCAATTTACCAATGGTTGTGGTCTTGCCAGAGCCATTTACCCCCACAACCAACACCACTTGCGGCCGCTTGGGATAGATCGGCATGGGTTTGGCGACAGGCTCCATGATCCGCGCAATCTCGGCGGCCATTAGCTCTTTGAGCTCTAAGCTAGACACCCGTTGGCCCATGCGCCCCCCGGCCATGGCCGCGCTGACCCGGCTGGCGGTTTCCACACCCATATCTGCTGTGATGAGCAATTCCTCGATCTCTTCGAGCATCTCATCATCAAGGGCCCGGCGCGGGGCTCCGGCCTTGTCAGTACGGCCCAGCAAACGCCCGAAAAGCCCCGCCCCGCCAGCTTCAGGCTGGGACGCGGGTTGCGGCTCTTCTGCCATCGGTGCCGGTTCAGGCGCGGCGGGCGCAACTGGCGCTTCGGGCGCGGCCGCTTCTGCTGCCGATGCATCATCCTCGCCCTCGGCCACAATCGCATCCAACCCATCTTCCAATTTGGAAGAGGATTTCAGCATCCGGTCCTTGAGTTTTCTGAAAAATGACATCGCCAGCTTCCCTTCGCCTCTCGGCGTTGGTTAGCGGCCCCGGAGCAAAGATGGAAGCCCGGAGCCGCAGCGCCGGTTTGAGATGGCGCTCAAA
>JAOXSB010000321.1 GCA_025800345.1 Mangrovicoccus sp.
ATAAGGACCATCGATTTTGCGCGTTGATTTCGCCCATTCCACAAAACCCAGCATTTGACGAAACCCAAAACCCACTTGGGTCACAGCACTGAGATCGACAATCGCAAATTGATCTTTTTCCGCATAATCTGGATGGGCAAACATGTCTGAAAGCAAAGCCTTGAGCCCAGAATAGCTCACCTCTCCCGCCATTGTGATAATGAGGAATGAAGCACCTTCTTCAAATCGAAAGCTGCTTTGGATTAGGGTCCTGTTTCCCAAGTCAGATAATTTTATATAGCAATAGCGGATACCGTGAATAACTTTGCGCCTTTGGCAAGATACCGACACACCCGTTTCATGGCAAATAGTTGCTCACCCAAAACTATCCAGAGGTTGCACCGTTCTTCGTGAAACCTGTGCCGCTCGATGACTTGCTTTCAATTTTCTTGCCTTGCGCCTGGCGCAACCCCGCTGCCCAGGGCCGGGATCTGTCTTGCTTTCTGCACAGGCATAAAACTATTTTGCGCCGCAGAATTTCGAGTGAGGGCTTTCCCATGCATCCCAATATGCAGCACAGCACTGATCCCGCGGCCAGTGCCGAGCACAGCGACCGTATGAACCTGGCGCAAATCGCTTTGCTGGCCGGTGTTTGGGCGGCGTTCTTTGCCATTGGCGCATGGGTGATGAGCTAAACGCTCCTGACGCGCGCCATCCTTTGCGGGGCGCGCTTAAGCTGCCAGCATCCGCAGCCCTTGGGTCACATCGGAGCGCACCGAGATGCGCAGCCCCGGCTCATCCCCAGCTTTCAGCGCCGCGATGATCAATCGGTGGCCTTTTGGCGGCTCGGTGCGTTTCAACCGCCCATAAAGCTTGCCCATGGTCGGCCCCAATTGCAGCCAAACCGTCTCTAGCATAGCGAGCATCAGCGGCGCCTGGGCCCGCAGGTAAAGCGTGCGGTGAAATTCAAGATTGCCGCGAATATAGCCCACCGCATCCCCTTCAGCGATTCGCGCTGAAAACCCCTCATTGATCGCCTCAAGCCGTTCGATCAGCGTGACATGGGCCCTGGGCATGGCCCGCGCCGCCAATTCCGGCTCCAAAAGCGATCGAATCGCGGCCAATTCTTCGATCCGCTCGGTGGAGAGCTCTGGCGTGGTGATCCGCCCCGAGCTCGACATGCTCAGCGCGCCTTCAGCGGCCAGGCGGCGCACCGCTTCGCGGGCGGGCGTCATGGAGACTTGGTATTCCTCGGCCAAGCCTCGCAAGGTTAGCGCCACCCCTGGGCCAATCGCCCCAACCATCACTCGCGCTCGCAAGTTGCGATAAATCCGGTCATGCACCGGGCTGTTATGCTCGCCCACCCGGCTGTTCATGATGCATTCTCCTGATCAAAACGATAGCGATGCAGCTCCGCCCCGTGCTGATGCAACCAAGCGCGGCAGGCGGCGTAATCAGGGCATAGGGCCTCGACCAAAGCCCAAAAACGCGGCCCGTGATTCATTTCCCGCAAATGAGACATCTCATGGGCCGCCAGATAGGTCAGCACTTCGGGTGGGGCCATGGCCAAACGCCAGGAGAACATCACATTGCCCGCCGCAGTGCAGGACCCCCAGCGAGACCGAGTATCGCGCAAGCTGATCCGCCCTGCCTCGCGTTTGAGCCGCTGGCCAAAGCGCTGGCAAGCGGGCTCCAGCGCGGCGCGCGCCTGTTGCCGCAGCAGCTTTTCCACTTGCGGTCCACTATCCTGGCCTGGGCGCAACAAGATCCGGCCCGCCCCGATGCGCGCGGGGCCAGCCTCGGCCCAAGCCACGGGCAGCATCTGCCCAGCCACAGGGACCTGCACCCCCGGCTGCACAAGAATCTGCGCCGGTTGCTCGGCCAAGGCGCGGGCCACCCAATCGGCGCGTTCTTGCAGAAATTTCTGTGCCTCGCGCAGGGGCAAGCTTCGGGGCACCGACAGCGTCACCCGCCCATCCAAACGCGAGACCCGCAGTGACAAACGCCGGGCCCGCGTCACCCGCCGCAGCCGCGCCGTGATGACGGGATCTCTGCCCACTGTGAGTATTTCCGCCATCTGCCCACCCGCCTATTCGGCCTTTTGCGGCCCTTGCTATAGTCCTAGCCCTTGCGGCAGGCACAGAAAAGCCTTTGACAAGCCGCCCACACTATGGCACGCGCGGCATTCTTCCGAAAAAGCGCTGAGACGAGGGATATCGCTATGGCGAAAGAAGAATGGGGCACCAAGCGTCTGTGCCCGACCACGGGCAAACGCTTCTACGACCTCAATCGCAATCCGATCGTCAGCCCCTATACCGGCGAAGTGGTCGAAATCGAAACGGGCAACAAAGCGCGCTCGCTCCTGACGGGCAAAGCCAACGCCAAGCCAGAGACCGCCTCGGATGACGAGGAGGACGTGGTTTTGGATGATGACGACAGCAGCACAGATATCGATCTGGGCGATGAAGTGCTCGATGATGATGACGAGGACACTGTTGCGCTCGACGATATCGCCGATGTCAGCGGAGACGATGACGACTCCTAAGTGATCTGAGAAGTTTTTCGGCGGGGTTGAGTTTTTCGCTTGAACCCCCCCGCCGTGATCTCTAAAGACACGCCACGGTCCGAACGGACCAACAAGATGGGGCCTTAGCTCAGTTGGGAGAGCGCTTGCATGGCATGCAAGAGGTCAGGGGTTCGACTCCCCTAGGCTCCACCAAATCCCCCCCGAAATCTAAAATTCGCCGCAGCGACAAACATATGGCGTGCGCGCCGGATATATAGATTTTCTTGATGTGATCATTTCAGCCGCAACCTTGGGCGGGAAGGATGCATTCATCCCCGGCATCCGCGAATAAAGCCAGCCTGGTCTCGAAAATTCGCGAATTTCGTTGACATACATTCAATTTATACCATGTGATTTCTGGGAATTTCGATATCCCGGTTTGATCTAGGCAGAGTGTAGTTATGTCCAAGTTTTCCGATCTCAACGGCGTGAATGGCTTCCAAATAAACGGCATTTCCAACAGCGATTACAGCGGCCATTCGGTCTCGGATGCGGGCGATCTAAATGGTGATGGCTATGATGATTTGATCATCGGAGCCCATTATGCAGATCCTTCTGGCAATGATCGCGCGGGCGAAAGCTATGTGATCTTTGGCGCTGCGGGCGGCTTTGATCCCAGCTTGGATCTTTCCACCCTTGACGGAGCAAACGGTTTCGCGCTCTCGGGCACGGCCCCGCTCAGTGAAAGCGGCTATTCGGTTTCGGGCGCAGGCGATATCAATGGCGATGGCTATGATGATCTGATCATCGGGGCCTGGCAGGGCGATCCGAACGGCAAAACCAATGCCGGGGCCGCCTATGTGGTGTTCGGCAAAGCCGAGGGCTACGCGCCCAAGGTTGCGCTCGCGGATTTAAACGGAAGCACGGGTTTTGCCATCAACGGGCTGGATGGGTTCGATTACTTGGGCATTTCCGTGTCCAGCGCAGGCGATCTGAATGGCGATGGTTTGGATGATCTGGTCCTGGGGGCTTATCAAGCAGATCCGAACAAAACCGGGGCCGCCGGAGAAAGCTATGTGATCTTCGGGAGCAACGCCGGGTATCCCAGCAGCTTTGACCTTAGCAGTCTCGATGGCGGCAATGGCTTTGTGATCAATGGTGAGGCCTATATCGATTTCAGCGGCAATGCAGTCTCAGGCGCAGGCGATATCAATGGCGATGGCTATGATGATCTGATCATTGGCGCCTATGGCGCGGATCCTGCGGGGGCTGAAAACGCTGGCAAAGCCTATGTGGTGTTCGGCCAAAAGGACGGCTTCGACTCAAGCCTTGATCTGGCGCGCCTTGATGGCAGCAATGGTTTCGCACTGACCGGTGAAGCCGC
>JAOXSB010000323.1 GCA_025800345.1 Mangrovicoccus sp.
CGGGCGGCTCGGCGCTTTACGGGCTTTACGCCGAAGGCGCGCTGAAAGCCGAGGGCGATTCCATCACCGAAGGCATCGGCCAAGGCCGCGTCACCGCCAATCTTGATGGTCTGACCCCGGATAAAGCCTATCGCATTTCCGATGACGAAGCCCTGCCGCTGATCTTTGATCTGCTCAAGGACGAAGGGCTGGTTTTGGGCGGTTCTTCTGGGATCAACGTGGCCGGGGCGGTGCGCTTGGCCAAAGATCTGGGCCCAGGTCATACCATCGTGACGATCTTGTGTGATTACGGCACCCGCTATCAATCCAAGATCTTTAACCCGGAATTCCTGCGGGCCAAAAACCTGCCCTGCCCCGATTGGCTCGCCTCAGAGCCCCGTGAAATCCCAACCGTGTTCGAGGATTAAGCATGAACTGGCGCCTATGGCTCATCGGGGTGATCGCAACGCTCCTTTGGGCAGGCGCGCTCATCGCCCAATCAAACCCAAGAATTGATTACAAGGAATGGGAAAGCCTGGCCGCGCGGGTGGAACGGGTG
>JAOXSB010000325.1 GCA_025800345.1 Mangrovicoccus sp.
TTGCGCGATTACCTGCCTGGCGATGACGTGCGTGCCATTGATTGGAAGGTCACGGCGCGCACAGGCCGGCCCCATGTGCGGGTGATGACCGAAGAGCGCGACCGCCCGGCCTTGATCGTGGTGGATCAGCGCATGACCATGTTTTTCGGCACCCAGCGGAATATGAAATCGGTCACCGCCGCCGAGGCCGCCGCCCTGGCCGCTTTCCGCATTCTTGATCAAGGCGACCGGGTGGGCGGCATCATCATGGGCGATGCGGTGCTTTCTGAAATCCGGCCACAGCGCAGCCGCGCTGCGCTGAACCGTTTTCTCGCCGCTCTGACCCATGCCAATGGTTTGCTCCATGCCGAAGCGCCGAGCGTTGCCCCTATTGGTCTGACCCAAGTGCTCCAGGCGGTGACGCGGATCGCGCCGCGCAATCATTTGGTGATCGTGTTGAGCGATTTCGACGGGATTGATCCGGCGACCGAGAAATTGGTTTCAAACCTGGCGCGGCATAATGATCTGATTTTGATGCCGGTCACGGATCCAGCGGCCCATGAGATCCCCGAGGGCCTGCGGGTTGTGGTGTCCGATGGAGAGCTTCAGGCAGAAATCGACACCGCCAAAACCGATGTGCTCAAGGATCTTAGCGCCTTTGCCAAAGGGCGCTTGGCCCAGGTGCTGGATTGGCAGCGCCGGTTCGGGGTGCCGATCCTGCCGCTTTCGGCGGGTGAGGACACATTAGAGCAATTGCGCCATTTGATGGGGCTTGCGCCGCGATGAGTGAGAGCGCTGCTACATCCAGCCAGACCGGCGCGGCAGGCGGGTATGAAACGCTTGCGGGGTTGATCGGGGATCTGGCCGAACCTGCAATGCCGCCCCCTGTGCCGTTGATCCCGCAAACCTGGGGCTGGGCGGTCTTGGCGGCGCTGGTCTTGGTCGGGCTCGCTTGGGCGGGATGGCGCGGCTATCGCCACCGCAAGGCCAATGCCTATCGCCGGGCGGCTTTGGCGGAATTGGCAGGCACCCAAAGCGCCGCGGATATGGCGGTTTTGCTGCGCCGCACCGCATTGGCAGCCTATCCGCGGGCGCAAGTGGCCGGGCTGACGGGGCGCGATTGGCTGGGTTTTTTGGGCCAAAGCGGCGGGCAGGCTTTTCCTGAGGCCGCTGGGGCAGAGCTGCTATCGGCCCCTTACCGCCCCGGTCAGGCGACCGCCTCGGCAGAGCTGCGGGCCGCAGTGCGCCATTGGGTCAGCCATCACCAGGTAGAAGGAACGCACCGATGATTTCGCTTGCGGCACCTTGGTGGCTGTTGCTGCTGCCTTTGCCTTGGTTGGTCTGGCGTTTTGCGCCGCCTCATAGGGAGCGCGAACAGGCTTTGCGCTTTCCGTTTTTCCGCAAAGTGACCGAAGCGGCCAAGGCCGAGGCCCATAGCGGCGCGGTGGTGCTGAACATGCCGCGACTGGTGCGTTTGGGCACGATTGTGATCTGGGCGCTGTTGGTGCTGGCTTTGGCCCGGCCCGAACAGCTGGGCCGCCCCATCGAGATTGAAAAAGCCGCCCGCGATGTGGTGCTGGCCATCGATATTTCCGGCTCTATGGATGCCAAGGATTTTGCCACGCCCGAGGGCGAGAAAATCCAGCGCCTGGCGGGGGTGCGCAGCGTGGTGCAGCGCTTTGTCGAAGGCCGAGATGGCGATCGCATGGCGTTGATCGTTTTCGGCTCGGCGGCCTATCTGCAAACCCCGCTCACCGATGATCTGAGCACCATCACCGCGCTGCTTGATCGCACCGAGGTTGGCATGGCCGGGCCCCATACGACAATCGGCGATGCCATCGGGCTGTCGATCCGCACCTTTGAATCCAGCGAAATTGAGCAACGGTTGCTGATCTTGCTGTCCGATGGCAGCGACACGGCCAGCCGCATGAGCCCGGTCAATGCCGCCGAGATTGCCGCTGATCGCGGGGTGGAAATTTTCACCATCGGTGTGGGTGATCCCGAGGCCACCGGCGAGGATCGCGTGGATCTGGCCGCGCTGCAAACCGTGGCCGCGCGCACGGGCGGGCAGTATTTCTTTGCGGAGGACGCGGATGCGCTGGAACAGGTCTATGCCCGTATTGATGACCTTGCCCCGCGCGAGGTGGAAAGCTTGTCATACCGTCCGCGCCGGTCTTTGGCCTGGATCCCCTTGGGGGTATCGGCGCTGCTTGGGCTGGTCTTGATGGGGGCGCTGGCCGTTTCGCGCCGCACCCGCCCTGGCCACGCCGGGGAAAGGCGGCTGGCATGAGCGAGATCAGCCTAATCTTCGAGGCATTTCATTTTCTGCGCCCCTATTGGCTGCTGCTTTTGCCTGTGATCGCGCTGCTATGGTGGTTGGTGCGCCGGGGGCAGCGGCCCGGTGAAAGCGCCGTTGCGGGGATGGCACCGCATTTGCGCCAGGCTTTGACCATTGGCCGGCTCCATCGCGGGCGGTTTGCGGCGATTGATGGGGTGGCGCTGGTGCTGATCTTGACCGCGTTTGGGGCAGCAGGCCCCACCTGGTCGCGCCAACCAGACCCGTTCGCAGCGCAATCGGCCCCTGCGGTGGTGGTGCTGGCCGTCACCGGATCAATGCAGGCCGATGATGTGGCCCCCTCGCGGCTGGAACGGGGCAAACAAAAGATCCGCGATTTTCTAGATCTGAGGGCAGGGGCGCGCACGGCGCTGATCGCTTATGCGGGCAGCGCCCATGTGGTCTTGCCCATGACCGAAGATCCGCAAGTGATGCTGCCCTATCTAGAAGGGCTCTCGCCCGAGATCATGCCAAAGGATGGCAATGTGGCGGCTCAGGCCGTGGCATTGGCGCAATCGCTTTTGGACAGCGAAGAAGGCGCGGGCGGGATATTGCTGGTCACCGATAGCGTCGATCCCGCCGATAGCGCGGCGTTGCAAGCAGGGGAGATGCCTTTGGCGGTGCTGGCGGTGCGACCCGAGGGCAGCTCGGATCGCGGGCTTGATGGGCTGTCGGTGCCGGTGCTGAACGTCACCCCCGATGGCGGGGATATTCGCCGCATCGATGGGATGCTGAACGCCGCTTATCGCCGGGCGCAGCTTGAGAATGTGGATCAGCCTTGGGAGGATCGCGCGCCTTGGCTGGCTTGGCCCGCAGCGCTGATCTTGCTGCTGTCGTTCCGCCGCGGCTGGGTCAGCCGTTGGGGGGCGATCGCGGCTTTGGCTTACGGGATAAGTGCGCCGGGCGCGGCCCGCGCCGATGGGCTGGCCGATTGGTTCCTGACCCCCGATCAACAAGGCCGGGTGGCTTTTGAACGCTCCGATTTCGGGCAGGCGGGGGCAGCTTTTGAAGACCCGCTTTGGCGCGGTTATGCGCTGTATCGCGATGGGCAATATGACGAGGCGGTGCAAGTTCTGGACCGGGTGGAAACCGCCCAAGCGGCGTTCATTCAGGGGATGGCGCAGATCAAATCGCGCTCTTACCGCGATGGGGTGCGCAGTTTTGAAACCGCGCTAGAGCGGGATGCAGACTATCCCGAGGCGGCGGAAAACCTCGAAAAAGCGCGCCATATCGTGGAATTTGTTGAGACCACCCAAGCCCAATCGGACACCGGCGAGGATCGCGGGATCGGCGCGGATGATGTGAAGTTCGACAATGAATCCGGTCAGGGCGCGGATACGCAGATTCAGGCGGAGGAAGAAAGCGGGCCCAAATTGCTAAGCGCTGAGCAATGGATGAACACGGTGGATACCCGGACCGAGGATTTTCTGCGCTTGCGCTTTGCTTTGGAGGCGTCGCAAGCGGGGGCGCCTGCTGCGAGCGACGAGGCCGAGCCCGAGGAGGCAGCGCAATGAGACGGGGCATCGCGATCACCCTGCTGGCCTTAGTGATGCCTTGGGCGGCCGGGGGGCAAGAAAGCCCCGCCAACCCTGGCGAGACCGCGCAAGACCCCGGCAAGCCGATCTTGCAAATGGAGTTTCCTGAAACCGAGGCGATCCCGGGCCAGCCCCTAAGCCTACGCTTGACCGTTTTGGTGCCCAGTTTCATGCCAGACCCGCCGATCTGGCCGAGTTTTGAGACCCCTGATTTGATGGTGCGTCTGCCCGAACGGGCCACCAGCCCCACTTCGAAACAGGTGGCGGGGGAAAGCTGGTCCGGCATCACGCGCCATTATCGCATCTCGCCCATGGTGCCGGGGGAGTTCACCTTGCCTGCCCAAGAGATGCAGGTGGTCTGGGGCGGGGCGAAGCCGGGCGACGTTGAACAGATCACGCTGAAGACCGAGCCGGTGAGCTTGCGCGGGGTGGTGCCTGAAGGGGCCGAGGATCTTGATCCTTTCATCGCCGCCGAAGGGTTGAGCCTGTCGCAAGAGATCGAAGGCACCGCTGAGAAGATGCAGCCGGGCGATAGTGTGAAGCGGGTGATCACTGCGCAAGTCAGTGGCGTGTCCCCGATCTTCCTGCCGCCTTTGATGGTGGCCGCAGATCTGCCAGGTGTGGCCGCCTATGAGGATGAGCCGCTGGTGGAAGAGCGCGAGGATCGCGGCAAACTGGGCGGCACGCGCCGCGAAAGCGTGACCTATCTGGCCGAAGGCGGCGGGGGGGGATCCTTGCCTGATATCACCCTAAAGTGGTATAATATCACATCTGGCCAGGTGGAAACCGCACAGATTGATGGGGTGAAACTGGATGTGACGGGCCCGCCAGCGGTTCTGGCAGATCCTGCCGCGCGTGGAGCTTTGATCGCGTGGGCCGCAGCGGCGCTGGCCGCGCTTGGTATTCTGGGGCTTGTGCTGCGGCGGTTTTGGCCACGTTTTAAAGCAGGTTTTGCCGCAAAGCGCGCCGCTTATGAAGCGTCAGAACCCTATGCCTGGCATGGGGTGCAGCAGGCGATAAAGCAGCAAGATCTTCACGCGCTGCACGGCGCCTTGGATCTTTGGGCCATGCGCCATGACGGCAAAGATCCACGCCAGAGCCCTAGGGTTGAGCAAGCGCTTTGCAATTTGGGAGCGTCGCAATACGCCGCGCATGGGGCGAGCGCAGCGGCGCAGAGCTGGACAAAACTTGAACAGGCCCTGTCTGAATTACGAGAATCGTACAGGTATCATGGCACCACATCGTCGTTGCCGCCTTTGAACCCAGCTTAGGTTTTTTACCATTTTGGGGCGAAATGGGGCGAAATGGGGCGAAAAAGACCACTTTTGCGAGTTTTTGGTTGACGAACAATGGTGGCTAAATGCCATCAATAAGCAAGGATCGCTCATGGGCGTGATTTTGTGAGAAAAACTTCGGTATGTGAGTGGTGAGATGACGAGTTTAAGCGTGCTGGATGGCAGCCTTGGGTTTCGTATTGATGGGATCGATGCCTATGATAGCAGCGGGCTATCGGTGTCGAGCGCGGGCGATGTGAATGGCGATGGCATTGATGATTTGATTATCGGTGCCTATGGCGCGAGCCCTGATGGGCGCGAGGGCGCGGGCGAATCTTATCTGATCTATGGGCAAGAAGGTTTTGGCGCCAGCTTTGATCTGGCCAGCCTAGATGGGGCCACAGGCACGCGTTTTATCGGGGCCTCAGCCGGAGATTATAGCGGCTATTCGGTCTCAGGGATCGGCGATATCAATGGCGATGGGTTTGATGATATTATCATCGGTGCCCGCGGCGCGAATAATAATCGCGGTGATAGTTATGTGGTGTTCGGCAGCAGCACCGGCTTCGGGGCAGAGCTAGACCTCTCAAAACTTGATGGCAGCAATGGCTTTGCGCTCAAGGGCATTGATGTTAGCGATTTTAGTGGCTGGTCCGTCTCTGGCGCAGGCGATGTTAATGATGATGGCCTGGACGATTTCTTGATTGGTGCGCGCGGGGGCGATCCTGATGGGAATTCCTGGGCCGGTGAAACCTATTTGATTTTTGGTCAAAGTTCCGGCTTTGGCGCGAGCCTGAACCTGTCATCGCTTGATGGGAATACTGGGGTTCGCTTTGATGGCGGAACCGCTGGCGACTATAGCGGCTATTCGGTTTCGGGCATCGGAGACCTGAACGACGACGGTATCGATGATCTGATCATCGGGGCCTATGGCGCAGATCCTGATGGCAAAAAATTCGCGGGCGAAAGCTATGTGGTTTTCGGCAGTGGCGCGGGTTTTGACCCCAGCTTGGACCTTGCGGGTCTAGATGGTGGTTTGGGGTTCCGTATTGTCGGCGTGGATACCTATGATTACAGCGGGTATTCTGTTTCCGATGCCGGGGATGTGAATGGCGATGGCATCGATGATCTGATCATCGGGGCCTATGGCGCCGACCCCAATGGTCAACGATTTGCCGGCGAAAGCTATCTGGTTTTCGGCAATTCTGATGGGTTTTCAGCGCGTTTGGATCTGTCCAGTTTGGATGGCAGCAATGGGGTCACGTTTTCCGGTATTAATGCCTATGATTACAGCGGTTGGTCCGTGTCCGGTGCGGGCGATGTCAATGGCGATGGCTTTGATGATATCCTGATCGGGGCGCGCCGCGCTGAGAACTATACCGGTGAGGTTTATCTGGCCTTTGGCAAAGCCTCGGGCTTTGATGCCAATGTGAACCTGTCATCCCTTGACGGGAAAAACGGGGTCGTCCTCGAAGGGGTTGCTGCAGATGATAACACCGGTTTCGCGGTGTCCGCAGCCGGGGATATCAATGGCGATGGCTTTGATGATCTGATCATCGGTGCCCAAGGGGCCAGTTCCGGCGATCAAGAAGAAGCCGGGGTGAGCTATGTCATCTATGGGGCGCTTGAAGGGCTGTGGGAGGCTGCCCCGCTGCCAGAGCCAGAAGCGCCTGTTTTCGATCCTTTGCCGGATCTGGAAGTGGATGAGAAAACCAATATTAGCGTTGATATCTCGGCCACAGATGCGGATGGCAATGACACGATTTCTTTGTCTGCTAAGCTGTTGCTGCCCAATGGCAAAGATGGGGATGTGAAACGTTACAGCCTGACGGATAATGGTGATGGCACGGGTGTCTTTAGCTGGGCTGTTCCAAAGCGTCTGAAAGACGGGGTTTATACGGTCGAAGTGACCGCCGATGATGGGTTGCATGACCCGGTGGTGGACAGTTTCGAGATCCTCGTGCGCGATACCGATGCGCCGGTGTTTGATCCGCTGGAAGACGCGATCGTGGATGAGAGATCGCAGTACAGCTTGGATGTGGCTGTCACGGACCCTGATGGTGGGGAAACCGTCGATCTGAGCGCGGTTCTTTATCGCCCCAACGGTTTGGTGGCGACGGGAAGCGTTTATAGCTTTACCGATAATGGCGACGGCACCGGCACCTTTGATTGGAAGACGCCCGGGCGCAAAGTGGATGGGGTTTACCGGTTGGAACTGACCGCAGATGACGGAGAAAATGCGCTGGTGACGACCGAGATGAACATCACCGTGCTCGATACGGATTTTGCGATTGCATAAAGCTTAGAGTTTTGGGTGCCTGCGTTTCTGGATCTCTCTAAGATATGCAGGCCCTAAAACTGCTGCCTTCCGGCTGTTAGATCCATCTCTAGAAGCACGTTTCTTCAGGTGCGCGCAACAAGGTGATGTGGCCATAGCCCCGTTGCACCAGCCCCTCGCGCTCCATTTTGCTCAAGCAGCGCGACACCACCCCGCGAGACAATCCGCAAATCTCCGCCAAATCATGTTGCGTGATTGGCAATTCGCAGGGCAAAGGTTGGTTCAAGGTCAGCCGTCTTAGCGTTGCATCGCAACGTTGAAACGGATCGCGCAGCAACAGATCCCGGGCGATTTGAATGCAAAGCCTGCCCGAAATTCCAGTTTGCATCGCAAGCGCTTTCCAGATCTCGGGGTATTTGGCGGCGACTTTTTCAAAATCGCTTTTTGAGAGCTGTACCAGCCGCAGATCCGTATGGGCGGTGATGCCAACAAGGCTTTGCCCAAGCAAAATTGAAAACTCGCCAACCCATATGCCGGGGCCATGTAAATGGCCAAAAGTGTCGGTCATTTCTGCATCATCAACGCGCACAGAGGCAAAGCCGGACAGGATGCCGAAAAACCCATGCAAGGCTTCACCGGTTTCATAGAACCGCACCCCGGCTTTAACTTGGCGCTCTCGTGCTAAGCTGCGCAATTCTTGGGCGGCGGGCTCGGGCAGGGCCTGAAACCAAGCGGCGCGAAAAGGGTGGTTTGGGGGCAGGTGGCTCATACGCGAGGCTGAAGTGCTCATATGGCGATATTAACGGCGAAGGCGGCTCCCTACGATTTGGATATGAGTCTGACAAGCGACTTTCGCGGGGCTGCTTAAGGATTGGCGCTTTTTTGATGTAGTGGGGGCAGATCTATGCGTAAACTGAACCAGATTGGTTGGGGATGAAGTCTTTATGAAAGCAGTGAATTTCGTTGCCGCATTGGCTATTGGCGCGATGCCAATATGGCACAGTCCCGCCGCCTCTGCGCAATCGCAGGATCTTGGCCAAGCCGCGAATGATCCCACCGCGTCACTGATGGCGTTTCAGTTTCGCAATTTTTACACGTCGAGCTTTCATAAACTGCCCGGCGAGACCCAAAACAGCTTTGATCTGCGGGCGACGATTCCTTGGGAAATCGCAGGGACCAGCAATATTTTCCGCCTCACCACGCCTTATGTGACCCATTCGCCTTCGGGGGCAGAAGGCTTTGCGGATTCCACCTTGTTTAACCTGACCACTTTTGACCAATCCTGGGGGCGTTGGGGGATCGGGGCTGTGGCCTTGTTGCCCTCATGGGAAACCGGGCTGTCCACGCGCAAATACGGGTTGGGCCCGGCGGTTGGCTTCACCGCCCAAGCGAATTGGGGCCTATGGGGCTTGTTCAACCAAAATGTGTTCAGCATCGGCGGTGACAGCGATGCGCGGGATGTGAACCTTTCCACCTTTCAGGCGATTTTGAATGTGCCTTTGGGCAATGATTGGTCTTTGGGCGCTTCGGAAATGACCTTTGTATATGATTGGGATGCGGGGGAATTCACCTCGATCCCCTTGGGTCTCAAATTGTCAAAACTGACCAAGCCTGGCCGTGGGCGCATCCCGGTGCAATATCAGCTCAGCTATGAGCATAATTTCTATGATGATGCCCCAGGCCCGCGGGATGTGTGGGGGCTGACGGTGAAGCTTTTGGTGCCCAAGTGACCGCGGCTTTTAGGGGCGCTCGCTTTGCCCAGTGGGCGCGGGTATAATGCGCGGGTGAGCAAGCAACCGATCCCCTATTTCCCGTTGAAAACAGGCCGCGCCCATGAGGTTTGCGGCGCGGGGCGGTATTTCTTTGCCTTCATGGCCGGGCAATCTGTGAAAGGGCCGGTGCTATGGGTGCGCGAGACCTGGCGGACCGAGCAGCTCAATCCCATGGGCTTTGGGGAATTTCTGGAGCCGAGCAATCTGCTTTTGGCGCAGGCCCAAGATCAGCAAGAGGCTTTGGCCGTCACCGAAGAGGGGCTGCGCGCCGGGGCAGTGCCTTTGGTGGTCACGGAATTGAGCAAACCCATCGGCCTGACCGAAGGCCGGCGGCTGCAATTGGCCGCGCGGGACGGAAACTCCACCGCTTTGGCTGTGATCCCCGAAGGCATGGGCAGTCACGCAGCGGAAACCCGTTGGCATGCGGAGCCAGTGTTTGATCCTGCGGACTCGACTCACCAAAAATGGGAGCTTATTAAGAACAAATCAGGAACACTTGGGGTCTGGCATGTTCGATGGAGCGTCGCGGCGCATCGTCTCCTTATGGTTTCCCCGCCTGGCTGTTGACCGGGTTTTGCGCTTGCGCCCCCATGAGGGGCCTTTTGCCCTGACGCTGAAACAAAGCAATGCCAACCGTCTTTACGGGGTGAATGCCCAGGCCGCGGGCCAAGGCTTGCAAGTGGGCATGAGCTTTTCCGATGCCCGCGCCTTTTGCCCGGATCTGCAAAGCGCGCCTGCGGATCTGCAAGCGGATCAAAGATTTCTGCATCTGCTGCGCCGTTGGGCGCTGCGCTATTGCCCCTGGGTGGGGCTTGAAGGCGCCGATGGGTTGGTGCTGGACATCACCGGGGCGGCGCATCTGATGGGGGGCGAGGCACCGCTTTTGGCCGATCTGCGCCAGCGCTTGGAACGGGCCGGGATCACCCCGCGCCTGGGGCTTGCCGATACCCGCGGCGCGGCTTGGGCTTTGGCCCATTACGGGGATGGGGCGGGGGATGCACTGGCCGTATCGGGGGATATGCTTGGGGCGCTTGCGCCTTTGCCGGTGGCGGCTTTGCGCCTGGATCAAAACACCGATATTGCGCTGCAACGTCTTGGGCTGCGCCGGATCGGGGATTTGGCGGCGGCCCCCCGCGCGCCGCTAACCCGCCGTTTTGGGCCGGGGCTGCTGATGCGGCTTGATCAAGCTTTAGGCCACCAGCCAGAGCAGATAACCCCATTGGCTGAGCCGCCCCATTACGGGCTGCGCATGACATTGCCCGAGCCCATCGGCTTGGTCGAAGATGTGATGGCGGGCACCGAGCGTTTGCTGGAGCGGCTTTGCGCGAAACTGAAAGCCCAAGAGATGGGCGCGCGCAGGCTTTGCCTATCCTTGGGAAGGGTGGATCACGGCATGCCGCAGGTGGAATTGCGCCTGGCCCGGCCTTTGCGCGATCCCAAACGGATCTTGCCGCTTTTTGCCCGCGGGATCGGAGATGTGGAGGCCGGGTTTGGCATTGACCGGCTGCGCCTTGAGGCCAGCGTAGTGGAACCATTGCCTGCCCAGCAGCTCAGCCATATGCCCGGGCGGCGGCAAGATGCGCTTGAGGATCTGATCACCCGTATCGGCACGCGGATCGGGCTGGAGAATGTGCAGCGGTTTTTACCCGCGGACAGCCATATCCCCGAGCGCAGCTTTACCATCGCGCCCGTGGCCTATTCTGCGCCCGAGCACGGCTGGAGCTGGCTGCGGCCCCGGCCGTTGAGCCTCTTTGCCCCCGAACCCATCGCCGGGCAGGGTACCCGCCCGCCTATGCGGTTTCGCTGGCGCGGTATGGTGTTGATCACCGCGCGGGCCATTGGTCCGGAACGCATCGCCCCGGAATGGTGGTTTCAAGATGCCAATTGGCAATCGGGTTTGCGGGATTATTGGCGGGTGGAAACCCAGCAAGGGCGTCGGATGTGGCTGTTTTACACGCCGCAAAACCCTGGCTGGTTCGTGCAAGGGGAATTCCCATGACGGCCCCGGATCTTACGCCAAATCTGGAAAACCCCGATTACGCAGAGCTTTGCGTGACCACGAATTTCACCTTTCTCACCGGGGCCTCCCATCCCGAGGAATTGGTGGCCCGCGCCGCCGAGCTGGGGCTGCATGCCATCGCCATCACCGATCGCAATTCCCTGGCCGGGGTGGTGCGCGGCTGGAGCGCCCTGCGCGAGCTGCGCCGGGCCTCTCAAGAGGCGCTGCCCATCCGTTCGCAACAACAGCTTGATGCCAGTGCGCGCCAGCCTGTGGGCAAGACCCATCCCATCACTCGGCCAGAGGCGCCGCGGTTGCCGCGGCTGATTATCGGCTGCCGCGTGGTGCTGCGCGATACTGCGGTGGAGTGGATTGTGCTGCCCCGCAACCGGGCCGCTTATGAGCGGCTTGCGGGGCTGCTGACCTTGGGCAAAAGACGCGCGCCCAAAGGCGCCTGCCATTTGGATTTCGAAGATCTGTTGGCCGCGGCCAAAGACATGATTTTGATCGCGCTGCCACAAGCTGGGCTTGAAGGGGCGATCAAACATATTCAACAAGCCCGCCGCCGCTGGCCTGATCATGTGTTTTTGGGGGCCGCGCCGCCCTATGATGGCAGCGACCAAGCCTATCTTGCCGATTGCGCTATGGCGGCGCAAAAAAGCGCGGCCCCTATGGTTGCGGTCGGGGATGTGCTGATGCACCGGGCCCATCGCCGGCAATTGGCCGATGTGCTCACCTGTTTGCGCATGCATGTGACCATCGATCAGATCGGCACCCGTGCTTTGCCCAATGGGGAACGGCGCTTGAAGGCCGGGCGGGATATGGCGCGGGTGTTTCGCGATTATCCGGCCGCCCTGCGCCGCACGGTAGAGATCGCCAATCGTTGCAGCTTTGATCTGGCCGAGCTGTCTTATGAATATCCCGATGAGATTGCCGGGGAAGAGACCCCGCAAGCGCGGCTGGAACGGCTGGCGCGCGCGGGGTTGCAGCGCCGCTATCCTGGCGGGGTGCCAGATAAAGCGCTGGCGCTGATGGAAAAAGAGCTCGCCCTGGTCAAAGATCTGGGCTTTCCGGCTTATTTCCTCACCGTGCATGACATCGTGCAATTTGCCCGATCTCAGGGAATTTTATGCCAGGGGCGCGGTTCGGCGGCCAATTCGATCCTGTGCTATCTGCTGGGCATCACCGATGTGAGCCCGGATCAGATCACCATGGTGTTTGAGCGCTTTGTGTCGAAATATCGTGGTGAGCCCCCGGATATCGACGTGGATTTCGAACATGAGCGCCGCGAAGAGGTGATCCAATGGATCTATCGCCATTATGGCCGCCACCGGGCCGGGCTTTGCGCTACGGTGATCCATTTTCGCACCCGCGCTGCGATCCGCGAAGTGGGCAAGGTCATGGGGCTTAGCCAAGATGTGACAGCCGGGCTGTCGGGGCAGATCTGGGGCATGAGCGATGGCGGGGTGGATGTGAAACGCTTGCGCGAGCTGGGCCTTGATCCCGAAGATCAGCGATTGATGCAAACCCTGCGCTTGATTGGCGAGATCATCGGCTTTCCCCGGCATCTGTCCCAGCATGTGGGCGGCTTTGTGATCACCAAAGGGCGGCTTGATGCGCTTTGCCCGATCGAGAATGCGGCGATGGAGGATCGCACGGTCATCGAATGGGATAAGGATGACATCGACGCTTTGGGCATTCTCAAAGTGGATGTGCTGGGGCTCGGAATGCTGAGCTGTATCCGCAAAGCCTTTGCTTTGATGCGCGATTATGAAGGGCGCGATCTGAACATCGCGGCGGTGCCCCAAGAAGACCCTGACACTTATGACATGCTCTGCCGGGCCGATGCGGTGGGGGTGTTTCAGGTGGAAAGCCGGGCGCAGATGAATTTCCTGCCCCGGATGCGCCCCCGGACTTTCTATGATCTGGTGATCGAAGTGGCCATTGTGCGCCCGGGCCCGATCCAAGGGGGTATGGTGCAGCCCTATATCAAGCGCCGCCAAGGTTTGGAAAAGGTGCATTACCCATCCGAAGCGCTGCGCGAGGTGATGGAGAAAACCCTTGGGGTGCCGCTGTTTCAAGAACAAGCGATGCAAATCGCGGTGGTGGCGGCG
>JAOXSB010000016.1 GCA_025800345.1 Mangrovicoccus sp.
ATCGAAGAAGCCGAGGCCATCGCGGATCGGATCGCGGTGATCAATCAAGGCCGGATTCTATTGGTGGAAGAAAAAGATGCGTTGATGAAACGCATGGGCCGCAAAGAGATGCGGGTGGAGCTGGCCCATCCCATTAAGACCTTGCCCGAGAGCCTGGGCAAATATGATCTGCGCCTCACCGATGGGGGCAATGCGCTGTGCTATGGCTATGACATTGCCGGGCAGGGCACTGGCATCACCGCGCTGCTCAGCGATCTGGCGGCTGCGGGTTTGCAGATGAAGGATCTGTCTACCCGGCAGAACACGCTTGAGGATATTTTCGTGGATCTGGTGCGTGAGGGCGCGGATAGCAAAGGGGATGCAGCATGAATTGGCGCGCCATCCAAACCATGTATCGCTACGAGATGATGCGCTTTTTCCGGACTATTGCGCAAAGCCTGATCTCGCCGGTATTGTCCACATCGCTTTACTTCGTGGTGTTTGGCGCGGCCATTGGCAGCCGTATGCAAGATGTGGATGGGCTCGATTATGGTGCCTATATCGTGCCAGGGCTGATCATGCTCAGCGTCATGACCCAAGCGGTGAGCAATGCCAGCTATGGGATCTATTTCCCGAAATTCATGGGCACGATCTATGAACATCTTTCCGCACCGGTGAGCTTTCTTGAGATCGTCATTGGTTATGTGGGGGCGGCGGCGAGCAAAGCGCTGTTGATCGGCTTGATCATCTTGGCGACTTCTTTCCTGTTTGTGGATATCACCATCGCCCATCCCATCGCTATGGTGCTGTTCTTGCTGCTGACCTGCCTCAGCTTTAGCTTGCTGGGCTTTATCATTGGCATCTGGGCAGAGAATTTCGAACAGCTGCAATTGGTGCCGCTTTTGGTGATCACGCCTTTGGTATTTTTGGGCGGCAGCTTTTACTCCATCACCATGTTGCCACCGGTCTGGCATACGATCTCTCTGTTCAACCCCGTGGTGTATTTGGTCTCGGGCTTTCGTTGGGCGTTTTTCGATGCGGGGGATGTCCCCGTGGTGGCAAGCTTGCTAGCCATCGCGGCCTTTACCGGGATTTGCCTTTGGGTGATCTGGTGGATCTTCCGCACGGGGTATCGTCTGCGCCAGTAAGGCAAAGCGGGCGCAGATGCGCCCGCCGATCCTTAAGGTTTCACGGCCGCTTCATCTTGATCGCGCTCAAGCAAATGCTCATAGCGCGCATCGGTGAGCGTTTCCATAAAGGCCACCAGCGCGTCTATGCGGCGATCATCAAGCGCCGGTCCATGGGTCAGCTCGCTCATGGAGAGGGTGCCATCCACTTCGGGCGCGCCAAAGGGTTCCCCCGTTTCCGGGTTGATCTGACGGGCGTCGGATTTGGAGTTGTATTTGTTGTAGAACAACACAACTGTCCGCAGATCCTCGAAAACACCATTATGCATATAAGGCCCGGTCACGGCGATATTGCGCAATGTGGGCACCCGGAATTTGCCCGCCTGGGCGGCGTCTTCGACCTCGGGGTTCAGCAACAGGCCGGTATCCTGATCCCCAAGGCTGGCCACATTATACTCGCGCAGGACCAAATTTTCCGGCGTGCCGATATTGTGGTATTCATAATTGGTGAAGGGCTCGGCCGGATCGATGGCGCTGGTTTTGAGCTGGTGGCATTGATTGCAATTGGTGAATTGCTGGGAAAAGAACAGCAAACGGCCCAGTTCCTCGTCTTTGGTCAGCTCTACCTCACCCCGTAGGAAGCGGTCATATTTGCTGTCAAAGGGGCTGATCTCGGGGCGGCGCTCGAAGGCGGCGATAGCCTCGGTCATGGCGCGATAGCCCGCGGCGTCATCATCCAAAATGCCCGGCGCGAACAAGGATTCAAACGCGGCGATGTAATCGGCGTTTTCCTTGAGCCGCGCCACAACAGCGGCCTCGTCGGGCATGCCCATTTCCACCGGATTCAAAGGTGGCCCGCCCGCCTGATCCTCAAGCTCTGAGGCGCGCCCATCCCAGAACTGACCGCCCAGCCAAACCCCATCCTCGCTGCGGTGAAACCCTGGGGTCAGGGCGGCATAGCTTACGGTTGGGGCGTTGCGATCCCCCCAGCTTTCCCCATCATCGCCCAAGGATGCTGCCCCGCGCGGGTCCGTAAAGGCGCGTTCAGGATCATGGCATGTGGCGCAGGATTGAGTGCGGTTCCAAGATAGGTTGGTGTCGAAAAACAAAGCCTCCCCGAGCGCATCAAGCGATGCGCTGAGATCGGTGTCGTCTGCATGCGTGGCTGGGGCGGGGCAAAGCGCCGTGGCGAAAGCAAGCATCGGAATGACTGCGGAGATACGCATAGCGATTCCTCTCTTTGCTTCCGCCCAATTTAGGCAGTTTTTGCGGCGCAGCAATTGACCTTGGTCAATCGCAACGCCGTGTTGAGTAATTTACTCAGTATTTTTTGGGAACATAAAGTTCTGGTGGCAGCACCGTGCGCTCATATTCCGAGTTATAGACCCGATCGGGCAAGCTGACCTCTTCGCTGGGCACAGGCTCGTAAGGGATCATGCTCAGCAGATGGTCGATGCAATTGAGCCGCGCGCGCTTTTTGTCATTGCCCTCGACGATATACCAAGGGGCCTCGGGGATATTGGTTCGGGCAAAGGTTTCTTCCTTGGCCTTGGTATATTGCTCCCACCGCACGCGCGATTGCAGATCCATGGGGCTCAGTTTCCACTGTTTGAGCGGGTCATGAATGCGCATGAGGAATCGCATCTGCTGTTCTTCATCGGTGATGGAGAACCAGTATTTCACCAGGCGGATGCCCGAGCGGACCAACATGCGTTCAAATTCGGGCACGTCGTTGAAAAATTCTTCGACCTGCTCATCATTGGCAAAGCCCATGACCTTTTCCACGCCAGAGCGGTTATACCAAGACCGGTCAAACAGCACGATTTCCCCGCCCGCGGGCAGATGGGGCACATAGCGCTGGAAATACCATTGGGATTTTTCCCGATCCGTGGGGGCCGGCAGCGCCACCACCCGGCAAACGCGGGGGTTCAGCCGCTGGGTGATCCGTTTGATCACGCCGCCTTTGCCGGCGCTATCCCGGCCTTCAAAGATCACCACGACCTTTTCGCCCGTATGCTGGACCCAATCTTGCAGCTTGATCAGCTCAGATTGCAGATAGAGCAGTTTTTCAAAATAGTCTTTGCGTTCGAGCGAGGGTGGATGGGCTTTGCGATAGATCTTGCGGATCTCCATGGACAAAGCGGGTTCGCTGAGCTCCAGCTCGTAATCTTCGTCCAAAGTGTCAGCCAGTTCCGCAGCAAGCCAGTCCTTGCCTTCGAAATCGTCGTTGGTCTGATCGTCCATGACTGGTCTCCTTCTATGTTCTGGCTCTGGCCTTATCAACGGCCTGCTTGTTTTTTGTGACAGTTTCCCATGCAGGCCCGTTAGGGATCCACTTCATAGGGCAGCATTCCGCGAATGTCGGGGGATACTCTTAGACGGCGCTCTAGGGGCGGCACAGAGCGTTGATGGCATTCTGTGCGTTCGCAGATGCGACATGATATGCCGATGGGCTCAAAGGCGCCGCTATTGGAAAGGTTCAGATCATCTGCATAGACCAAGGCGTTGGCATGGCGGATCTCGCAGCCCAGCCCGATGGCAAAGCGCCGGGTGGGGGCGTGAAACGCCCCGCCGGGTTTAGAGACATCCCGCGCCAGGCACAGATAGCGCACCCCATCGGGGGTTTCAGCCAATTGGCGCAGGAATTGCCCCGGTGTTTCAAAGGCGCGGTGCACGTTCCAAAGGGGGCAGGCCCCGCCAAAACGGGCAAATTGCAGCCGCGTGGCGGAATGGCGTTTGGTGATCGTGCCTGCCTGGTCCACCCGGACAAAGAAAAATGGCACGCCTTTGGCCCCTGGGCGCTGCAAGGTGGACAGCCGGTGAGCCACTTGTTCGATGGAGGCTCCAAATTGATCCGCCAGGCGCTCCAGATCATGGCGCACCATATCTGCGGCCTGGAGAAAACGCCCATAAGGCAGCAAAGCTGCCCCGGCGAAATAATTGGCTAGACCGATTTTCGCGATGCCTCTTGCGGTTTCCGTTTGAAACCGGGCCAGATCCAATGTGGCATCTAGCAAATCTTCATGCAGTTCCAGCGCCACTTGGTGGAGCAGTTGAAAGCTTTGGGTGGCCGGATGAGCGCGGGAGGTGAGGGTAAGCACCCGCGCCTCGCGGTCAAAGCCGCGCAAGGTCTCGGTATCTTGCAATTGGGTTTGGATGCCGCGGCTTTCCAGGGCTTCTAGGGCGCGGGCGCGCAAGTTGCCGGGGCCTGGGCCTGCGAAATGCTCGGCGGCGCGGTCCACCGCATCAATGTAATTGTCGCAATAATGGAAGAAATCGCGCACCTCTTCCCAAGGGGACAGCCCGGCTTCGGCGCCGCTGCGCCCAAGCGCTTCGTCCAGCGAGGCCAGGCGCTCATGGGTTTGGCGATAGGCTCGGTGCAGTTCTAAAAACACCCGGGCCAGGCTGGGGGCATTTGAAGCCACCAGGCGCAGATCGGCCAAGGGCGGCTGTTCTTGGGCAAAGACCGGATCGGCCAGAGCCTCGCGCATATCCGTGACCAGGCGCTCGGCATCCCCGGTGGAAAGCTGGGTGACGTCAAAGCCAAATTCTTGGGCCAAAGCCAGCACAACGCTGGTGGAGACCGGGCGGTTATTATTCTCCATCTGGTTGAGATAAGGCAGCGAGACCCCAAGCTTTTCCGCAAAAGCTTTTTGGGTCAGATCAAGCTTCCGCCGGGTTTCGCGCAGCTTTGCGCCCGCATAGAGTTTCTGGGTGGCCATGGGCCAATCTTCGCAGATTTGCAGCCCGTGGTCGAGATGTTGCAAAGCCTTTGCAATGTGACGGTGCGGCGCTTTATTGGGCGGGATCTCGTCCTAAGGTGCGATCCATTCTCCGGCCCAGCCAGCGTTGCGAAGATAGCGTGCCCTGCGATGGCCCGCCGGATCCAGATGCAGCAGATCAAGCGCCTCGCCTATCAACGTAATGCAGGCAAAGCGGGCCGGGTCTGGGGCAATCTCATGGGCCTCGGGCGCGGGAAGGGACGTGCCAGGAGGCGGGCAGCCGCCATAAAGCGCACGGCCAGCATCGGGAAGGGCGCTCCATTCCGCGGCGCTGCCTTGGGAAAGCCGGGCCTGAGCGCGCAGGCGGATTTGCAATTGCGCTTCTGCATCCCATGCCAGTAAGCAACATCGGGGATCTGCGCGCAGATCCCCGATTTTTGGGGATTGGGCATCGGTATGCAGGGTGATTTGGGCCGACTCGGCCGTTGCGGCGCGCAGCACCAGCATACGCGCATCGGCCCAGCCCGTTTGATCTTGGGTTGCAAGCATGACGAAGCGAGTGGGGGCGGTGCGCTCATGGGCTCCGCGGGCCAGGCGCTGCCAAGCCCAGTGCCAAAAGCTCTGCAAGTTTTGACTGTGCTCAGTCATAGCCGGTCATCTCCAAATAGCCGCGCCCAGGATGGCTGCCGGTCACGGTGATCGGGCCTTCCCAATAGGGCGGGGCGGTGTCCATCCAGGCCTGGGGGTTCAGGGGGGTGCTGGTGATATCAAGCCCCTGGGCTGGAAGTTCAATGCGCCAGCTTGTGGGGATCATCCGGCCCTGAACCTTGCTTTGGCTTTGGGGGGTGAGGCGAATTTTCCCGTCGCTCAAGGGGGTGTTTGTCCCATCCGGGGCGATCCAATTGCCCGAGCGATACCCCGCGCCGCCATCGCGCAGTTGAAACAGCATCAGTTTCGCCCCGTTTTGCAAATGCAGGGCAAACCAATCCCAACCCGATTGATCAGCGGCCAAAGGCTGTGAGGACCATTCTCGATCCAGCCAAGCTTGGCCGGTGACCGGGATTTTGCCTTGAGGCAGGTCAAGCGCGCCTTGGGCGGTGAAAAACGGCTGGGCATAGTAATAGCTTGCCTGTCCTTCAGGAGATTTCACCGAGTAGCCGTTTTGGCCTTGCAACACCAAAGGGCTGCTCGCGTGCAATGCCAGATCATAGGCGAAATCGCGGCCTTGGGCCTTTAGGCTCAGCGCGTCAAAGGCGTCTTCTTCTGGGCTTGCCTGGCTGCGCATCTCCCATTCATCGATCCAAGCGGTGAAAGGCGCGGGCTGCACCCCGGCTTGGCCGATGCCGCCGCGGGCGCGGCGCTCTGCGCTGAAATGCTGGGTCTTGGTGGTCACCCCCGCATGGGCGAACCAAATTTGCGGCGCGGTCCAGCCTTGGCCTGGCCTTGGCGCAAGAGCGGAGCGAAACAGCGTCCATTGCAGCCCATATTGCGCCCCGTCCGTGCCGGTAAGCACGGCGGTGACATACCACCATTCCACCCGGTAATCGGGATGGGCTCCGTGATCGGCGGGAAAGCGAAATTGCGGATCAGGCTGGGGCAGGGCAAAACCCTCGGCGCTGCTGCCCAGCCCGGCAAAGCCCTGAGCGCGGGCCAAGGATGGCAGGGCGGCCGCCCCCGCAAAGGCGCGCAACACAGCGCGGCGCTTAACGTTCATTGGCAAATCTCCGCAACAGATCCCCAGGCGGGCGGGTGGCAAGATGCCGGGCGGGCCAAGCGGCGGCCAAGAGCGCGGCGGCGATCGCCAGCGCGCCGATCCGAGCCCAATCGCCTGGGAAAAGATGCATGGGCAAGCGCCAGCCAAAAGCTTCGACATTGATCACCGCCAGAAGCAGCCAGGCGAGCACCAGCCCCACGGGCAACGCAAGCCCCACGGTCAGCGCCGCCAACACCCCGGCCCGTAGCAGTTCCAACCGCCCAAGCTGCGCGCGGCTCAGCCCCATAGCCCAGACCGGCGCGATTTGGGGCAAGCGCTGGGCGGCTAAGGTGAGCAAGCTGGTTAGGATGGCCAGCCCGGCCACGGCTAATGTGAGGAAATTCAGCGCTGCTGTGACCGCAAATGTGCGCTCGAAAACCTGTTTTGAAGTGGCTTTCAGCCCTGCTTGATCCATCACTTGGTCTGGGCGCAGCTCTGCGGCTTGCAAGCGCGCGATGGCACCTGGCACCGCCTTTGGCGGCAGGCGCAGGGCAAAGCGGTGGCGCGGGGCCTCGGGATAGGCGGCAAGAAACGGGGCAAGCCCGGCAATCGCCTGGGGCTTTGGATTGCCATAATCGGAATAGATGCCCAGCACAGGATGGGACCGCCCGTCGATCTCAAGCATATCGCCGGGGGAAAGATCGGCGCCATAGGCGAGCTGTTCATTGATTAATACGCCTTGGCCCTGATGCAGCGCTTGCCACACCCCAGGCTGGGCCGCCTGCAGCGGCCAGTTATCGCGAAAGGTCGGGTGATCGGCTTGGCCATAAAGCGTGCCAGGGCGGCCTGCGAGCTGGGCGGGCAATGAGGTGATAATCAACACGCTCTCGGCCTCGTCTTGCAAAATCGGGGCCAGCCGCTCGGCCAAGGCATCATCGCCTGCATTGATATAAAGCTCGGCGGGCAGGCGTTGATCGAGCCAGCCGGTGAAGGTGCTGCGAAAACTGCCCACCATGGTGGAGACGCCGATATTGGCGGCCACGGCCAGCATCAGTGCCATGAGTGCCAGAGAGAGCCCAGGCAATTGCAACCGGCAATCGGCCCAGAACCATTCGGCCAAAGGGCGGCGGGCGCGGGCGCTGGCCCAGCCCATCGCCCAGGATAATAGCGGCGGCAGGGCGAGCGCTGCGCCCAGCAGGAATGCCGCCAATATGGCAAAACCTGCCACCAGCCCCTGGCCAAGCATCGCGATCAGCGGGGCGGCGAGGATCAAAGCGCATGCGGCGATCCCTTGACGGCGCAAGGCCGCATCAGAGCCGCGCATCCATGCGCGGGGCAGGCTGTTTGCGCGGGGTGTGCTATGGGCCAATTGCCAGAGATAACGCCCGGTGGCGAGCGCCGCGCCGCCCAGGGTCATGGCCAGGCCCGACAGGATCCAAGCCGGGCGCAGGGCGATGCTGCCCGCGATCTCGGCGCCGTAAAGCCCGCCCAGGCTGGTGGCCACATTGGGCAGCAAGGCCGCAGCAATGCCATAGCCCATAGCGATGCCGAGCCCCGCGGCGAGCAGAGCCACCAAGGCCATCTCGCCCGCCAAAAGCCCCGAGAGCCCTTTTGCAGTCACGCCCAAAGCGCGCAGGGTGCGAAACAGATCCCGGCGCTGTTCAAAGGCCAGACC
>JAOXSB010000018.1 GCA_025800345.1 Mangrovicoccus sp.
TGCGGCTGAGCTTGAGCGGCGAGAGCCTGTGGGAGATCGCTTAAGCGCCGGCCCCGCTCAGCTTATGGCTCTGGTTATTGCTCTGGCCCCCGCGCGGCTTTAGACCGTTTCGGCCAAATCAAGCGCGCCCAAAGCTTCAAACCGCGGGGCCAGCCCCATATCAGCGCAAGCGGCGCGGATTTCCTCAAGATAGATCTTATTCATCACCACCACCAAATCCGGCAGCAAGCTTTTCAGCCGGGCGGGCAAAGCGATGGCTTGGGGCAAGCTGGGGGCGAAACAGCCCTCGCGATGGGGGTTGATATCGACAATCGCCCCCACCTGATCGACCACATCCAGCCCGCGCAAAAAAGCGATGCATTTAGAGCCCGAGCCCCAGATCGCCACGGTTTTGCCCGCCGCCTGCATCTGGGCGAAAATCTCGCGCCAGGCGGCGCGCAGATCCGCCACCCCTTGGGCAAAGCTTTGCAAACTGGCCAATGTGGTTTGCGGCGCCTCTTCAATGGCGAATACGCGATCATCCGCGGGGTTAAGCGTGGCCTCGGCCAGCAAATATTGATCGCCATATTCCCGGCGCAGATCGGTGATGGCAAAGCCCGCCCGGCGCAGGGCCGCGGCCAAAGACCCGGCGGTGAAATACGAGCAATGCTCGTAATACACATCTTCAAAGGCCAGATCTTCCCAAACCCGGGTGGCATCGGGCACTTCGATTTGCAGCACCCCGCCGGGGGTGCGGCGCAGATGCGCTGCCATCAGCAGCAAGGTTTCATGCACATTGGAGATATGCTCCAAGGTGTGGCGGCAGCTTAGGAAATCCGCCGGGATCTGCAGATGCTGGGGCCCGTAATATTCCTGCACCAGCCGCATCGCCCCGCGCGCGGGCGGGCTGACCCGGCCAGGCAGGGCGCTTGGGTCAATGCCCACGCATTCCATCTCGCCCAGATCGCATAGAAGCCGCAGGAAATCCCCCTTTGAGCAGCCCACTTCCACCGCCCGTTTGCCCGCCAAATCATAGCGGGCGATGGTGCTGGCGGCGAGATCTTGGGCAAAGGCGTTGAATGTGGGGGAAAAGCTCTGCTGATCTTCATATTCCGGCGCATAAGCGGACCATTGGCGATCAAACACCGTGTTGGTGACAAAGCTACAGCTTTGGCAGGCGGCCAGTTTCACATGGCCTTGGGGAAAATTTGTGGCCTCTTGCGCGCTTTGCAGCATCAAACAGCTATGCACAGGCACCGCGCCCATCTCGTAGAACACCGGGCCCAAGGCCCCGCCACAACAGGGGCAGGTGCCAGGAGCGGGCAATTCAGAACTGGGCAGATCGGCATTGGGCAATTCAGAGTTGGGCAGATCAGAACTGGATACACTCATATGGACGCGCTTTCCGGGGCGGTGGAATAGGTGCGAAAATCCGGGATGGGCACGAAAAACTGCCCTCCGGCCTGCAAAAACTCTGGGTTTTCCGCCACGATTTCCCGGGCGAAATTCCAGGCCAAGATCAGCACATGATCTATGCCGCTATCCTTCAAAGCCTCAGGAGGGCGGATGGGAATGCCGGTCACGGGCATTTGCAGCCCCTGCTTATGGGGGCTTTTATCCAGGATAAAGGCGATCTCATCGCGCCCCAGCCCCAGATAATGCAGCAATGTGGTGGATTTCGCCGCCGCCCCATAGCCTGCCAGGGATTTGCCCTGGGCCCGCAGGGCCGCCAGGGCCGCATGGGTTTGCGTTTTCATCTGTTCCAGATGGGCCAGGAATTCCCCATAAAGCGCCCGGGTTTTGATGCCCCGGCGGGTTTCCTCGGCCAAAAGCTGGCGCAGCGCGTCTGATTGGCCTGGGGTTTTGCTGGCAAAGATCCGCGCCGTGCCCCCATGGATTTTGGTCAGCACCACATCATTGATATGCAGCCCATGGCGGGCAAAAAGCGGCAGCAGCGGGGTCAGCGCCAGATAGAGCAAATGCTGATGATAGATCGTGTCAAAAGCCGCGATATCGAGCATATTTAGCAAATAGGGAAATTCGATCACCGCCAGGCCCGTATCGGCCAGAACCGCGGAAATCCCGGCCACGAAATCATTGGTATCGGCCACATGGGCCAGCACATTATTGGCCAAAAACACATCCGCCCGGCGGTTTTGCCCGGCCAGCTCGGCCCCAAGATCCGCGCCGAAAAACGCATGGCGGGTGTCGATGCCCCGGGCCTGGGCCACCTTGACCGGCCCATCGGCAGGATCGATGCCCAGCACCCCGATCCCGGCCTCGTGAAACACGCTGAGCATATAGCCATCATTCGAGGCCGCCTCGATCACCAAACTGTCCGGGCCCAGATTGCGCGCCGCGATCAGATCTTCGGCGCTGGCGCGGAAATAGGCCATCAAAGCTGGCGAGACCGAGGAAAAATACGGGTAATCAGGGCCAAACAGCACCCGAGGCTCCACGGTTTCGCGGATCTGGCACAGCCCGCAATGGGGGCAATGGGCCAAGGTCAAAGGCGCGGCATATTCGGGGCTTTGATCTTCGGGATGGCGCAGATGATCGGCAATGGGCGCGGTGCCAAAGCCGATCAGATCTTCAAGAGCATCCCTTTGACAGCCGCGGCAGCGGGTGATGCGCTCCAGCGGGGGGGTGCGTGTCATGCAACTTGGCTTTCACAAAACCGCAAATGGCGATCAAGGCAGCCATCGGCCAGCAAATGCCGGATATGGGCCAAACGCATATAGCGCGGGCCTTCGAAATCTTCGGTTTTGATGGCCTGGGCGCGAAAGGCTTCATGCAATTCTTTCACGCCTTTTTCCACGGTCCAAACCGGATCAAAGCCCAAGGTTTTGATCTTAGAGCACTCCACCCGATAGGTGCGCTCATCGACAATGCGCCCGGGCATGAACGTGACCTCAGAGCCCGCCACTTCGGCTTTGACCAAAGCCGCCACCTCTTTGATCTGAAAGATCTGGTCATTGCGCCCCACATTGAACGCTTGGCGATGCACCGCGTCGCGATCGGCTTGCAGCGCGCATAAGAACGCTTGGGCGATATCGCGGATATGCACCAAAGGCCGCCATGCGCTGCCATCGGATTTCAAGCGCACTTGGCCCGTGGCCACGGCCCACGCCATGAGATTATTGACCACCAGATCGAAACGGATGCGCGGCGAGACCCCATAGGCGGTGGCGCTGCGCAAATAGACCGGGGTGAACTGGCTATCGGCCAGCGCGTCGAGCTTTTCTTCGCTGACCACTTTGGAGACCGCATAAGGGGTGACCGGGTTCAGCGGCGCGGTTTCATCCATCCAATCTTGCCCCGCCGCCCCGTAATTGGAACAGCTGGACGAAAACAAAAACCGCCCCACCCCAGCGGCTTTGGCCAATTGGCCCAAGCGAATGGTGGCCCGGGTATTGATCTCATCGGTGAGGCTGGGGTCGATATCCCCCAGCGGGTCATTGGACAGGCCCGCCAGATGGATCACCGCCTCAAAACCTGCCAGATCCCGTTCTGTCAGATCGCGAATATCCCGGCGGATCCAAGCGCATTCCGGCGGTGTGCCGCCAAAATCGCAACTGCTGTAAAGATCTGAATCGACGCCGAAAACCTCATGGCCTGCCGATTGCAACAGCGGCACCAAAACCGATCCAATATAGCCGCGATGGCCTGTGACCAGTACTTTCATAACTGGGAACTCCGAACACTACTTCCAGGTCACCCAAGGGGTGTCTCCCTGGACCCACATCTGCCGCAATAATTGCAGGTCTTTAATCGTATCCATGCATTGCCAAAACCCGTGATGGAAATATGCCATTAACTGATTATCTGCGGCAAGCCGTTCTAGGGGCTCTTTTTCAAAAGCTGTGGCATCCCCGTCAATGTAATCAAAGACTTCCGGCTCTAGAATGAAAAACGCGCCATTGATCCAGCCCTCGCCGGTGGCCGGCTTTTCCGCGAAGGATGTGATTTTATCCCCATCCACCCCGAGGTGCCCGAAACGTGCAGGGGGGCTTACCGCTGTAAGCGTGGCGATTTTCCCATGGGACTCGTGAAAAGCCACCAGCTTGTCCAAATCCACATCCGACAGCCCATCGCCCCAGGTCAGGGCAAAGCGTTCGCGGCCAATATGCGGGGCCAAGCGTTTGATGCGCCCGCCGGTATTTGTTTCCAACCCGGTTTCAATCAAATCCACGATCCAATTGGGCGGCGGCGTGCCCAATTGGCTGATTTTCCCAGCCCCCAGATCAAAGCGCAAATCGCCCGAAAGTTGTGCCATTTCCGCCATCCAGGCTTTGATATCGCTGCCGCGATAGCCCAGGGCGATCAGGAATTCCGAAAACCCATAGCGATGATAATGCATCATGATATGCCACAGAATCGGATTGTCGCCGATTTGGATCATAGGTTTGGGCTTTGAGCCCGTTTCCTCAGAGATCCGACTGCCGCGCCCGCCTGCAAGGACTGCAACTTTCATAAACCTGGTTACTCGCTCTGAACACCGAATCAGGAGACACCCCCTGAAAAGCGGCAAATCGTTAACGCTATATTTTAGGCAAAATTCCGCCGAATCCTATGGGTTTTTTTACCTTAAGGCGAATTAAAGACGACGTGGGCGGACCTTAGAAACAATTCCATAGGAACCCTATGCTAAGGCGGCTGGCACATCAAATCGCTTCGGGCTAAACACAGCAAACTTGGCCAGGATCAATCGGTCAGGTTGCTTTTGCCGCATTGCTTAAGGAAAACTCTGCGACGCAGTAAACAGAAGATTAACGGCCCTGTTGGCCAAAGGATATCCCAAATACGCTCACGGGTTTTGAGCCGATATCCTGAAACCGAGGTAGGTGGATGACCAGTGCGCAAGCCAGTTTGATGAGCCAAACGGCCCCGGCCGTGTCGGTTCTGCTGCCCGTCTATAATGGCACAGACTATATCGAAGCGGCCCTGCGCAGCGTCATGGAGCAAAGCTTCACCGATATGGAAATCGTGGTGGTCGATGATTGCTCCACCGATGACACCCCGGCCATTCTGGAACGCCTGGCCGCGGAATGCCCCGCCATCCGCATCATCCGCCCGCCGCAAAATCTGGGCCTGCCCCGGGCGCTGAATTTCGGCCTGGACCATCTGCGCGGCACCTATGTGGCGCGGATGGATGCCGATGATATTTGCGAGCCCGAGCGCATCGCCGTGCAAAAAGCCTTTCTCGATGCCCATCCCGAGATCGTGCTGATCGGTTGCAGCACATCGCATATCGATGCCCAAGGCCACCCCTTTAAAACCAGCATCCGCCGCCAAGACGCTTATGCCACCCGTTGGATGTGCCGCTTTGTCATGCCCTTCCGCCATCCCACATTCATGTTCCGGCGGGCGGAGATGCCATTGCAATATGACCCCGAATTTTCCGTCTCGGAAGATTACGAGATCATGGCCCGGCTGACCAAAACCCATAAAACCGCCTGCTTGCCCGATGTGCTGCTGCGCTATCGCCATCACGGGGGCTCGATCACCGGCAAAAAGCGGCAATTGATGTCTGAACAGGCCGAGCGCATCGCTCTTGACGTGCAGCGCAACGATCTGCGCCCAGAGATTTTGGACGCCCTAGAGCCGTTCCGCGCCGCCTATTTCCGCGCCGAGCCCCTGGATGCGGCCGGGCGGCGGGCCTTGCTCAAAGGGCTGCAACGCATGGCCGCCGAAGACAGCGCCCAAAGCCCCGCCCATAGCCGCTGGGTCTATCGCCAAAGCGCGCAATTGGGGATTGAAGCGCTGCTGCGCAGCGGGGCCTCGCGCCAGGATGTGATCAAAAGCTTGATCACCGCAGGGCCCAGCACCATGGGCAGCGTGATTTTGCGCTTTTTGGAAACCCGGCAATGGATCCCGCAATCCATGCGCTCGGATCAAAGCATCTCGATCTAACCGCCCGGCTTGCGCCTCCCCATGCCTGCGCCCCTCGTGAATCCGTCCCCCGTGCCTGGGCGCGCCCCCTGAACGCCGCTGCATCCCATAACAAAAAGGGCGCGCAGATCGCTCTGCCCGCCCCTGACATCCTGCTATGCTTCCCGGCTTACGAGAATTTCTTGACCAGCCAAAGCGCCCCTTGGGCCAGCGGCGCCCGGTGGGCAGATTTGCCCAGATTACGGTCTTCCTCTTGGGAATTCTTGAACCAATCATAGCTTTCTTCGAGCATGCGCATATTGGAATATTGCGCTTTCCAGCCCAGATCATGCAGCGGCTTGGGATCGAAATAGCAGGCTTTGTGATAGGTCAGGTAATGCCAAGGCACCAAAGGCGAGAGGCGCATGTGATACAGCGCCCGCAGCGAATTGATCGCCAAACCTTCGGGCAGGCTTTTCACCTTAGAGGTCGAGCCCGCATATTGGATCAGCTTTTCCAGATCCCCGCGCAGGGTGCCGAAATCATCGGTGCCCACATTATATGTGCCCGGTTTGTTGGATTCCAGCGCGATCATATACAGATCCATGAGGTCAGCCGCATGGATGAATTGGAATTTGATATCGCCTGAGCCGATCACATAGATATTGCGGTTCTCAGAGATCCATTCAAACAAAATGCCGAAAATCCCCAACCGGCCCGCGCCCAAAGTGGCCCGGGGACGGATGGTGATGCAGGTCATGTCGTTTTCTTTGCAGATCGCTTCCATCACCAGCTCGCCCGCCAATTTCGAGCGCCCGTAATCTTCCATGGGCAGCAGCGGGGTGGTGTTGGTGATGGGCTCTTCCATCGGCACGCCGAACACCGCGGTGGAGCTGGTATGGATGATGGATTTCACCCCGGCTTTGGCAGCCTCTTCGGCCACGATTTTCGAGCCGGTGGTGTTCACATCATAATATTGCTGGCCCGCATCACATTGGGCCACCAAAGCGGCATTGTGATGGACCACATCCACCCCTTGGACGGCTTGGCGCACCGCGTCGCGATTGTTCACGCTGGCTTTGATAAATTCGATATCCGACGGGCGGGTCGGGTCTTCCCAAATATCGATCACCCGCACCTCTTCGCCTTTTTCGCGCAGGCGTTTGGCCACAAGATTGCCGATAAAGCCGGAACCACCGGTGATAAGATGTTTCATGATGTCACTCTGTTGGAACTCGTTGGGACTTTGGGAACGGGGGCAAATGGCCCAGCCAAGGCTTTAGCATAGTTTTTCGCCCCCTGCCCAGCTAGTGCAGGAAATGGTTCATATTGCGTCGCGCCATGGCCATGATCGTGCCTTGGGGGTTCACCACTGTGGGGCCCGGCAGCATCGCGCTATCGGCCAAATACAGATCCTCAGCCCCCCAGACCCGCCCGAAACTGTCGCAGACCGATCCGCGATCTTCGGCCCCCATGGGGCAAGTGGCGGTCAGATGCAGGGTCGAGAGGCTCACCGTTGCCGGATCCAGCCGCCGCGGCAGCCGCGCCAGATCTTGCGGCCCGTAAAGATCAGCCGCCCCTTGGATATTGGGATAGATCGCTTGCGCCCCGGCGGCGAAAAGACATTCGCACAATGCCCGCAGCCCGGCGCTGAGATCCTCGATATCTTGGGGATTATCCTTGGCCCGGATCAGCGGGTCTTCAAAGCCCGGCAAGCGGCGCACCGTGCCCATACCGCCAGTGCTTTGGGCATAATAACAGCCCCAATGCCGCCATTCCGAGGCCAAGCGCGGCAGCAGATCGGGCCGGTCCGAGAGCGCAAAAGCCGTGGTGGCCGGGTTGCTCACCGAGGCCCCCAGGCTAAAACGCGGGTCGAAATGCTTGACCTGATGCACCGGATCAAGCGGCGTGTCGCCGGTGATTTCCTCGTCAAACCGGGCCACCACTTTGATCATGGAATGATAGGCCAGGCTGTCGCCCACATGGCGTTTGATCCCCGAGCGGCGCAGCAGCGCTGGCGTCTGGGTGGCCCCGCAAGCGATGAACACGGTTTTGGCCCGGATCTCGATGGTTTTCTGGCCCCAGATGCCCCGGGCCCGGGCTTTGAGCCGCCAGATCCCGTTTTCCCGGCGCAGCCCGGTGACGCGAATGCCGGTTTGCAGCCGCCCGCCCGCCGCCACAAAGGCCGGGATATAGGTGGCGGACATGGATTGTTTCAGCCCTGGCTGCGGCGCGCTTTGCCAATCGGCCCCATAGCTGTAAAGCCGCGGCACTTCCATATGGCTCCAGCCCATGGCCTCGGCCCCTTCGGCCAGTTTCAGCGACACTTTCGGCGCGGGCCCCGGCAAGGTGGAGATTTTCGCCACTTTCTCGCCCTCAAGGGCCAGATCGGTCATGTCCTCAGGGCTCAGCGCTTCAATGCTTTGGCGCTCGGCCCAAGCGGCGATCACCTCGGGCGAGGGGCGGTGATAAAGCCCGCGATTGACCTCGGAGCCGCCGCCAACGCAGCGGGCCTCCCAAAAGGCCACGGGCGAGGGCCCAAGCGCCATGGTCATGCCGTTATTGCGCAGCTTGGCATGCATCTCTTCGGGGGAAAACGCGCGATAGGCATCCACCTCCACATGGGCGCCTTCTTCCAGCATCACCACATCTCGGCCCGCTTGGGCCAATAACATGCCAGTGACCGCGCCGCCCGGGCCAGAGCCCACAATGGCGATCTCAGCACTGATCAGATCGGCGGGGGGATGGGCTTGGGGCAGCATGCTCATGCGGGATCCGCCTTCTTCTCTGCCGGCATTTCTGGCCGCAACTCCACCGGGCCGCTATGGGCGATATAGGCGGCGAAAACCTCGTGGAATTTGAGGAAATTGCGGATCGCCGAGAGCGGCGCGCGGCGCCAGAAATTGACCATCTCCACCCGCGCGGCCAAAGGCAGGCGGGAAAAGCGCCGCCCCTTTAACGGCACGCAAGACAGCTCCATCAGCACGCTGGCCAGGCCCATCGCATAGGGCATGGCATGGGGCAGGCCCCGGCGCTGCGCGGCCAGAAAACCGCTGACCTGATGGCACAGCGCCCCATCCCCTTCGCGCCCATAAGGGGTGAGCAAAGTTTGCGACAAAGCTGGCAAGAACCCTTGCGGGTCAAAAGGCTCAGACATGGTGCTATTTCACTATATTTATACTATTTCACAGGCTGCAGGCCCCATAAGGGCAAGCCGGTTCCAACCAGGTAAACGGCTCAACCCTTGAGCCCGAACACACCGCTGAGCAATTTCAGCGAAATTTCCGTGCCCGCCAAACGCCGGGCCCAAAAGGTTTTCTTCGCATTGATCCCCACCAAGCTGCGGAAAGGCGGGTTTTTCGCGGAAAACAGCTTGGCAATGGCCGCGGCCACTTGCGCGGGGGGCATGCCATTGGCGCTGTCGATCTGCGCGATCACTTTGGCATAAGCGCTATCGGTATAGCCGCTGCCCTGGCCTTCATAGACATTGCCGGTCTCGTTAAAGCCGGTATTCACATTGCCCACTTGCACCACCATGGGGCGGATGCCGCGATCGGCCAGTTCGATCACCAAAGCCTCGTAATAGCGTTCAAGCCCGGCTTTGGTGGCCGCATAGGCCGATTCCATAGGAATGCCGATTTCAGCGCAATTGGAGCTGATCCCCACCAAACGCCCGCCATCCACCAGCAATGGCAAAATATCCCGGACAAAGCCCATATGCGCGCCCAGATTGATATCCAGCAGCCGGGCGATGAAATCATCTTCCATCGCCACCGCCGGGCAGCCCCCATGAATGGCCGCGGCCACCACCACCCCGTCAAACCGGGTGTTTTCGGCCTTAAATGCCGCGCAAAGCGCCGCCACTGCCGGGCGATCGGTCATATCAAGCTCTTGGGCCTGGGCCTTGGGGCCCGCGGCCCGGGCCCAATCCAAAGCCGCGCCATCGCTATCGAGCACATGCACCATGGCGCCTTGGGCCAAAAGCTGCTCGCACAGCGCCCGGCCAATGCCCCGCGCGCCCCCAAGAACCAAAATCCGTTTGCCCGATACTGCCATATCACTCTTCCTATTACCCGCTCTTGTTACCCGCTCTTGGCCCTTTCGACCCAAAAAACGCCAAAACCGCGCGGCCGATCTTGCCCCATATTCTGGCGCATATCCTGGCCCTGAGCCCGGTAAGATGCCAGAGCCCCCTATGCTACATATGAGCCTATGCCATCTTATGGGCGCGCAAGCTATAAGGGTGCCGCATCGCGGCAATACCCGTGTCAAATTCACCAAGTTCAATTAAATTTGGCGCTTGGGGGCTGTTAGCCCATTATGTTCCTGGGGTAAGCCTATGGTACTGATCTTGTGTCATCAGTGAGTGAGTAAAATGATTTCAACGGATAAGGCTATGCTCCCGGAAGCTCTGTCAAAATATGTGGCGCTGGCCCGCTTTGATCATGCCACCAAACATGTGTTTATTTTACCTGGTATTGCCCTGGCGCTGTTGCTGCGCGGCACAACCACCGATCAATGGGTTTGGAATATTGCCATTGGCCTGATCTCGGCGATTTGTATCGCCTCGGCCAATTACGTGATCAATGAATGGCTTGATCGGGAATTTGACGCCCATCATCCGGTCAAATCCCAACGCGCCTCGGTGCAACATGCGCTCAACCCGGTGCTTGTTTATGCCTGGTATGGGCTGCTTGGGGTGCTGGGCCTGGCTTTGGCGGCCACCATCAACGGCCTGTTTTTCTGGGTCTCTGTGTGGTTTTTGGCCATGGGGGTCATCTATAATGTGGAGCCGATCCGCTCGAAGGACAAAGCCTTTGTGGATGTGCTCAGCGAATCCATCAACAACCCGATCCGATTGCTGCTGGGCTGGGCGATGATCGATCCCCATTCCCTGCCCCCGGTCTCGCTGCTGCTGGGCTATTGGATGGGCGGGGCGTTTTTGATGAATGCCAAACGCATGTCGGAATATCGCGATCTGACCGCCACGGTGGGGCGCGAAACCTTGGTGCTCTATCGCCGGTCCTTCCGCTATTACACGGAAAACCGCCTGGTATCGGCCTGTTTGATGTATGCCATGTTCTGCGGCAGCTTTATCGGCATTTTCCTGATCAAATACCGGGCTGAATACATCATCTTCCTGCCGTTCCTGGGGCTGCTTTTCGCGATTTATTTCGGCCTGGCATTGCGTCCGGAATCCGTGGCGCAAGCGCCGGAGAAACTGTTCCAATCCAACACGCTGATGATCGCCTCTTTTGTCACCGCAGGGGTGTTTGCCCTGACCACGGTGATCGATATGCCCTTTCTCGAAGAGCTCGCCGATCAGCGCTTTATCATCTTGGGCGAGGATCCCCTCACCCCCCCCTTTGAAGGCAGCGGCGGAAGCGGGGGCTGACCCTATGGCCCCCCTGCCCTGGGATCAGATCTCGGCGGTGCTGTTTGATCTCGACGGCACGCTTTACGATCAAAAAAAGCTCCGGCAACGGTTTCTGCCCCGGCTCGGCCTGCATGTGCTCAGCCGGGCGGATCTGAAATTGCTGAAAATCATCTCGGCCCTGCGCCATGCGCGCGAGGCCCTGGCCGATGGGGAAATCTCGCCCTTTCAAGACAAGCTGATCGCCGATGTGGCGGCCAAAACCGGGGCCAGCCCAGAGCGGGTGCGCGCGGTGCTGGAAGACTGGCTGCAAACCCGGCCTTTGCCCTATCTTGCCCCGGCCAAAGTGCCTGGGGTCGAGGCGGTCTTTGCCGCGTTGCGCGCCTCGAACCGGCCCATTGCGGTGCTCTCTGATTACCCGGCCAAGGAAAAGCTGGCCGCTTTGGGGCTGCGCGCCGATCTGGTGCTGGCGGCCACCGATCCCGAGATTGCCATTCAAAAACCCAATCCCCGGGGGATCGAGGCCGCCGCGGCGCATTTCGGCCTGGCGCCAAGCGCGCTCTTGGTGATTGGCGATCGCGAAGAACGCGATGGGCAAGCGGCCAAACGGGCCGGGGCCCCGGCGCTGATCCGCGGGCGCGATTTTGAACGCTTTGACGAGCCGCTCTTTGACGCCATCCCGCCGCTGGCAGGGCCAGGCCAATGACCCTGGCTGAGATCCAAGGCCGGTTCGGGCGCTATTTCCTGACCGGCGGGCTGGCGGCGATTTTGGAATATCTGCTGTTTTTGGGCCTGGTGCGCCTGGTGCAGCCAGTGTTTTTGGCCGCGCTGATCGCCATCGCCATCGCTTTGGCCGCCAATTACCTGCTGGCGGCGCGCTTTGCCTTTCGCGTCAAAGGCAGCAAAGGCAAGGCCGGGCTATTTGCCATTGGCGCGGTGATCGGGCTCAATCTCAATGCGGGCACCACCGCTTTGGCCGAAAGCCATGAGCTGATCGGGCCTGGCCTGGCCAAGATCATCGGCACCGGCACAGCCTTTGTGTTCAATTTCCTCTATAACAATTTCATCGTCTTTCCCGCGCAAGCGGCGGCCCATCCCCCCGAGGCCCAAGGGCCTGCCGCCCCGCTCAAGCGCCCCTAAGCCCCGATCACCGCTTTCAGACAGTCCCATGAGTGACAGCCCCATGCGCCCCATGCCTTCCGATCCCCTCGATACCAGCCCTGCGGAGGCACCCATGGGCCCGAACCGGCCCAATTGGCTCAGCTGGGGGGCGTTTTTGCTGGCCTTTGCCCTTTTTATGCTGGCCATGAACGGGCCCGATCTGCTGGCCTATATGATCGGTTACGCCAAAGGTCTGGCGATCCCTGGGGATAGTTTCATGTATATCCCCCCTTATCTGACCCAAGGGGGGGAGCTGATCTTTGCCAATGATCCATTGGCGGCGTTTTTCCGCTTTGCCCATGCGCCCCAAGGCTATGATCTGCTGTTTCAATTCCTGGCCAGCCATATGGATATCCGCCAAGCGGCGGTGGCAATCAGTTTTCTGATCTATGGGGTGACCGGGTTTTTCATCTATCGCAGCGGCCAAGTGCTGGCGGGCTGGCCTGGCGGGCTTTGCGCCGTTGCGATTTTGCTCAGCTCTGTGGCCATGTTCAGCTTTACCGCTGGCAGTTTCCCGCGCTCTTTCGGGCCGCCTTTGGCGGCGATGGCGCTTTATGGGCTGATCACCGGCCGGCTGATCTATGTGGCGGCGGCGAGCATTTTAGGGGTGCTGTTTTACTATATGGTCGGGGTGATGTCCGGTCTGGCCCTGCTGATCTGGTGTTTCCTGCCCGCAGGCTGGCGCGCAGGCCCGGCGCGCTCTTGGGGCCGGCGGATCGCGATTTTGGCGCTTACTGGCGCGGTCTCTTTGGGGATTTTAGGCCTGAGCCTGAACCGCGATCACGGGTTTGGCCCCTCGATCACCGACCAGCAGCATGAGATCTATCCCGAAGCAGGCCCTGAGGGGCGCTATTGGGCTCAGTGGCATGGGCTGCCCCAGGATTTGGCCCTGGCCATCACCACCACCTTTGATCACAGCGCCCGCCAAGGCCAGGCCGGGGGGCTCAAGGGGCAGTATTTCGCCCTGGACCGTTTGGCCGATGCCCATAAGATGCATCTGGGCTTTGCTTTGCTCGGGCTGTTTGTGCTGGCCATGATCTTGGTCCGGCGCCGCGAGCTGAGCGGGATTGTGGTGTTCATGCTCACTGCGGGATTGCTGTATCTTGCCTCTATCGCTTTGTTTCCGCTGATGTTTTTCCCCAAGCGGTTTTTCCAGCTCACAGTGCCTTTGACCACGGCGCTGCTGTTTGTTTGGGCCGGGCGGGAAGTGATTTTGCAGCTGCGCCCGCGCCTGTCGCAATTGGGTCAAGCGGCGGTGCTGCTCTTTGCTCTGGCGCTGATCTTGATCGCCACCGGGCGGCCGCAATGGTCGCCAGCGGCCACCTATCGCCCGGCCGAACGCGAGGTCTTTGCCTTTGTGCGCAGCCTGCCGCCCCAGGCCGTGATCGCGGGCTGGCCCGATGATAAGGTGATGGATGGGATGCCCTATTTGGGCGAGCATTCGGTGTTGCTGAATTTTGAAACCCATCTGCCCTTGCGCGAAGGCTTTGCCGATCTCACCCGCGCCCGGATGCAGACGCTGATCGAGGCGCTGGTGGCGGGCGATCCAGAGGCGATGCAACGCCTGCAGCAAGATTTCGGCGTCACCCATATTCTGGTCAATGACAGTCTGATTGACGGGCGGGATTTTGACTATTTCGCGCCATTTGACCGTGACCTAGAGGCGATCGCGGATCACAGCGCCGGCTATGATCTGCTGCGCAGCGGCGCGTTTGGCCCGGCGGTGTTTGAAGCGGGCGATATGGTGCTGATCGAACTGGCCCCGCAAGGCTGACAGGCCCCGCCCCCTAGGGCCGAGATCCAAAGAAAAAGACCCGGCAAAAGCGGGTCTTTTACGATAATTTTAGCCATAGGGCGGGCTTAAGCGATATCGATCAGCTCGATATTGGAGAAGGTCGAATTGCTGCCCCGACCGCGATCATCATCAGAGAAGAACACCAAACTATCAAATGTGCCGGTGAAGAATTCGCCCACGGCGATCTCATAGGTCTTGGTGCCATCGCTCAAACGGTAATCGTTGAAATCCTGGCGATAGATGGTCTGGGTGCCAAATAGCTGGAAGCCGTAATCGCCGCTGGGCAGATCATCATTGTCGAACTCAAACCCGTGGATTTCCCCCTCATCGGTAGAGGAGAAATCAAAGCGCAGCACCGTGTCTTCGGTCACCACAAAGCTGCCAATATCCACTGTGGTCCAAGCATCGGTGCTTTGCACCAGGGTTTTGCCCCCATCGGCCAGGCTGTGTTTCACCTGGGGGTTTTGATGGGCAAAAGCGGCAATGTCATAGGATTGGCCCGAGATTTCCAATTGCGTCGCAGGCGGCGGTGGCGGCGGCGGCGGGGTGCTGCCATCCTCGAACAGCTCGATATTAGAAAAGGTCGAATTGCTGCCCCGGCCCCGGTCATCATCAGAGAAGAACACCAAACTATCAAAGCTGCCGGTGAAAAACTCGCCCACGGCGATCTCATAGGT
>JAOXSB010000096.1 GCA_025800345.1 Mangrovicoccus sp.
AGATCATCAACGGCGCTGGCCACACTATCAGCGGCGGCACTGGCCGAGGCCATAGTGGCATTGGCATTTTCCACCAAACCGCCGCCCTGTACCTCTTTTAGCACTAGGGTGAATTCTTCCAGCGCGTCCGACAATGCTTGCGGCACCCGGGCGGTGTGTTCGCTGGCCAAGATCCCATTGGTGGTGGCCACCAATTCCGCCGAACGGGTAGTGAGCTCTTCCAGGGGCAAATCCGCCGCCCGCGCGCTGAGCAAACGCAGGTTCTCGACAATTTCAGGCAGGCCGGTCACCGCATCCTGAACCGACGCCATGATCGCCTCTGTTCGGCCAATGGCCGCCACCAGAGCGCTCACGGCCTCGTCCTGGTTCAGCCCCGCCACAAGATCATAGACCTCATCCGCAGCCTTGCCGAGATCGCTGGCCAGGGTTTGCAATTCTTCAGATTGAATGACCCCTCGGGCATCCTCCATTAGCCCCACGAAACTGTCAGGGGCTTTGCGGAACCCATCAGAGGCCAAGAAATCCTCGACCCCATGCAGCACGCCAATGACCGATTGCATCACCTCTTCAAAGGGCAGCTCTTGGACCCGTTCCAGCACCCCCTCCGCCGAAGCAGTCATATCGCTCAACTCGGCTGGCACCGTGGGCAAAACCGGGTGTGGGACATGATCCAGATCCATTTCCGCCGGAGCCGCATCGGGCAATTGCACCAGCTCGATTTTCAAAGCTGGGTTAAAGATGCCTTGATTGGCCAGCCGGGCGCGCAGCCCGTTAGAGACCGCATCCGCAAGGAAATTCAGCGCCTCGTCCGGGCCCGCCTCGCGGCTCATTTCCAAACGCCGTGGCTGCAAAGCGATATCCACTTGCAACCGCACTTCGGGTTTGCCGTCGATCTGGTCGATAAAGGCGCCGAAATTCTGCACGCTGCCCACGCGCAAGCCTTCAAGCTCCACCGGCGCGCCCACGGTTAGACCGCTGATCGAGCCGTCAAAGAACAAGGTCAGCTCGAGATCACTATCCTCATGCTCGGAAAATACGCTCTCGCGCGCATCTTCTTCGGAAGCATAGACCGAAAACACCGTTCCATTGGCCACTGGCTCGGCCTGGGAGCTGACCGAGGAAAAGCTCACCCCGCCCTCCACCAAGGTCGCCAGGCTGGCAATATCCAGCGAGACCCCTCCGGTGCCCAGATTGACGGAAAAGCCAGAGGCTTCCCAAAACCGCGTCCCCGAGGTGATCAGCCGGTCATGGGGCGCTGCGATAAAGGCGCGGGCTTCGACCGCATCGCCGCTTTCGCTCAGATGAGGCTCTTCTATATGGCCCACGCGCACACCGCGATAGATGATCGGCGCCCCGGCCCCAAGCTGCCCCCCATCCGGGGCGCGCAGCACCACTTGCAAACCCTTTTGCCCGGCACGCACCAAAGGCGCTTGCTCGAGCCCATCAAAAGCGCGCTGAGACTGGCCCCGCTGATCATCCCAAGTGCCTTCGATGTAAGAGCCTGACAGCACCGTATCGAGCCCGGTCACCCCGCGGGCGCTGACCTGGGGTTTGACGATCCAAAACTGTGCATTTTCGTCGATAAACGGCGCAATCTCTTTATCGACGCGGATTTCCACCCGCACATCGGACATATCCTCGGCAAAGCGAATGCGTTCGACCATGCCCACGCGCACATCGCGAAACCGCAATTCGGTGGTTTCTGGTCGAATGCCGGCGGCCGCATCAAACCGCACTTCAATCAACGGGCCGCGTGCGGAAACGGCCTGCCAAGCGATGCCCAAAGCAATGAGCAGCGCAACAAATGGCACCAGCCACACATAAGACAGTCCGCTGAGCATATTGCGCCGGGGCGCTGTCACCATTTCGGCTGGGCCTGGCCCGGGGTCTGAATCACTCATTCCCGCACCTCGGCGGCATCATAAATGATGCGTGGATCAAAACTCAAAGCAGACAACATCGTGAACACCACCGACAGCGCAAAACAAATCGCGGCCAGACCGGGATTGATATTCACCGCAAAGGAAAGATGCACCAAAGCCGACAGCACCGCGACCACAAAAACATCAATCATCGACCAGCGACCGATAAATTCCACCACTTCATGAAGCAAATGCAGCGAATGGCTTTGGATCTGCCCGCCCCGGCGGATGACAATCGCCAAATAGGCAATGGCTGCGAATTTCCCCATCGGGATCATGATCGAGGCGAAAAACACCACCGCGGCCACGAAATAAGCATGGTGATGAACCAATTCGACCACCCCACCCAGGATCGTATCAGCCGATTCCCGGCCCATGAGATCCGTGCGCAGCATCGGGTATAGATTCGCGGGCACATAGAATATCGCCCCAGCCCACCACCAAGCCCAAACCCGTTGCAAACTGTTGGGCTGACGGCTGCTGAGCGGGCCGCCGCATAAATCGCAGGTGGCGGCATCGCTTGGCCAAACCGATCCACAATGGCGACAGCCCACCAGACCCGCCGCGCGGGCGGTCATGCCACTCACCTTGTGTCCAGAATTCGCCATATTGTCCTTTCGCACATCATCACATCAATCATCGTGACGAAAACCACAAGGAATCCAAAGGCCCAAAAGGCCGGCCCAAAGACAATCGTTGCCATTCCAACCATTTTCACAAGGGCGACAGCAACGCCAATCATAAATATCTCGGCCATGGACCAGGGTTTGAGGTTCGACGCCAGGCGAAAGGCCGCCGTGGCCCCAGGCGCTGGGGGGCGGTCAAAGATCAACGGCCAAAGCGCGTAGATCATGGCGCAAAGGCGCAGCACCGGCAGAAACACGATAAAGCCCGCAATCGCGAGAGAGAGCGGCGCCATGAAACCGCCCGCAAAGGCAGTGATTGTGTCCAAAACCGAGGCATGGCTGCTAAAGCCTTGGGCCGACATTTCCAAAAACGGAAAAGTCAGCGCCACCACCATCAACACCAGCGAGGCGATCGCCAAAGCCACCAAGCGTTCAATCGCGCCGCTGCGCGGAGTGAACAACACTGTGCCGCACCGGGCGCAGCGCGCGGTACTGTCTACACTGATCTCGTCAACCCGATGCAGCAAATCGCATTGGGGGCAGGCCACAAGGTTTTGTAGCTCCCCAAGGGCAGCAACATCCGGATTTGTCTGGCTCAAAAATCCACCCCTACCCCAGCCATTTGCCGCAAACGCTCTACCCGCGCGCGCATGGGCGGATGCGTTGTGCTTACGCCCCCAGCATGCGCCTCTTGGCGCGGATCTACAACGAACATATGGGCTGTGGCGGGGTGGCGCTCAACCGTGTGATTTTGAACCGTCGCTGCGAGCCCATCAAGCCGGGCCAGAGTTCTGGCCAAAAACAACGGATTTCCGCAGAGCTCAGCGGCGTCTGCATCAGCGGCGTAGACCAGCTCTATTTTATCCTGGCTGCGCAACACAAAGCGTTCAGCAAGCCGCGAGACAGGGGCCTCGAACAACGCCAAGATACGCGCAAAAGCCCCCGGAACCACATCAGGAGAGCCCGCCTGGCGGAGCAACGCCCCATTAAGCGCAATGCTGCCCATGCTTCCCAAACTGGCCAGCACTTGCATCGAATAGGCATCATGGCGGCGCAGTTGCACCATCAACAAGGTGAGAACCGCTTCGATCTCTGCGCGGTTGAGCTCGCGCAACAGCGCTTCGGTTAGCAGAATTGTAGATTTTTCCATCTGCCCATGGGTCACCGCAAAAGCATTCGGCTGACGGCTATTGATCAGACCGAGCCGGGGCTTGCCCAATTCCGCACGCGCCGCCACATCCGCGGCCAAACGAACAAGTTCAGGCGATGCCGCTGAATCGATGCTGCGGGCCCCGAAGGTGATTTTCAAAATCACATCCGCATGGAGCACGAAGATCAGAATCATCAAGGCCATGCCCCACAGGGCGACAGCACCGCCAGCAATGCCCACCGACAACGTGCCCAACACCATCGGCATCGTGGCCCCGACAAGCAAAAAAAGGCTCAAATAAGCAACGCGTTTGATGGGTTGAGAGCCCCCAAGGCTCCACCTCAGCGGCGGTTCTGCCATGATATCCTACAAATGAATTCTACCCTTAGTTGCAACGCGAGACTACAAACTCTTTTCCCCATGTCACCCCCTGGTGACGCCAGGGCAACCGGAAGATTCACACAAAACGTAATATATGGATGTATGGGGCGCGCCGCATACAATTTGCGGCCACCGCAGCCTGAATCACTTTTTACCAGATGCGCATCTCGCTTTTTGGATCGAAGGGCACGGCCTTTTCCATATTGAGCGCAAAACGCGCGACACTGCCGGCCCGCACCTCCACATCCGCGCGCATCCGCGCAATGCAGGCCGCCTCGCCGATAGAGCAGCCCACAAATGTGTCCGATCCAGCGGGTTCTGTCACTTCGGCCATGGTTTCAAAGATTTGCACATGGTTGGAAGAGCGGTCTGCCCCATCGGGGTCGGTGAGCGCCTCGGGCCGCACCCCGAGGGTCACCGGCTTTCCATCATAGGCGCGCAACGCCTCGCTAGGATTGGCAAAGCGCAGGGCCAAAGGCTGCCCATCGCCGCTCCGCGTATCCCCGTAAACCGCCTCTCCCTCGATACGAATGGTCACTGGGATCAAGTTCATGGAGGGCGAGCCCATGAAACTGGCCACAAATAGATTGGCCGGGCTGTCATAGATTTCTTTCGGCGTGCCGAGCTGTTGCACATAGCCGCCATTCATCACCGCAATGCGGGTCGATAGGGTCAGCGCCTCAATCTGATCATGGGTGACATACACAATAGTGGTGCCCAGTTTCTGATGCAGTTTCTTGATTTCTGTGCGCATATCCACGCGCAGCTTGGCATCCAAATTTGAGAGAGGCTCATCGAACAAGAACACATCTGGGTCGCGCACCAAGGCCCGGCCCATCGCCACGCGCTGACGCTGCCCGCCGGATAATTGCCCTGGTTTACGATCCAGCAATTGTTCGATCTGCAACAGCTTGGCCACCTCGCCCATTGCAGCCTCTCGCTGGGCTTTGGGCACCCCATGCATTTCCAGCCCAAAGCTGATGTTCTGCCCAACGCTCATATTCGGGTAGAGCGCATAGGATTGAAACACCATGGCGATATTGCGCTTTGAGGGATGCACCCCGTTCATCACCTGACCCTTGATGGAGATCTCGCCGCTGGTGATCTCTTCCAGCCCGGCAATCATATTGAGCAAGGTGGATTTGCCACAGCCAGAGGGCCCGACCAGCACCAAAAACTCTCCCTCCTCCACCTGGATATCCACCTGGTGGAGCACCTCCATGGCGCCATAAGATTTGGTGGCATTGTTGATTTCAAGAAATCCCATTGGGTCAGCCTTTCACGGAACCGGCCATCAAACCGCGCACGAAATAGCGCCCGGCCACGATGTAAACGACAAGAGTAGGCAGCGCGGCCATGATCGCGCCCGCAAAGTGAACATTATATTCCTTCACCCCGGTGGAACTTTGCACCAGATTGTTCAGCGCCACGGTCATCGGGGCGCCATCGCCGCTGGCGAAAGAAGCGCCGAAAAGGAAATCATTCCAGATATTGGTGAATTGCCAGATCACGCAGACCACGATGATCGGGCCGGAACTGGGCAACAAAATGCGCCAGAAGATCTGGAAAAAACCTGCCCCATCGATCTGAGCCGCGCGCACCAATTCACTGGGAAAGGCCGCATAGTAGTTGCGGAAGTAAAGCGTGGAAAAGCCGATCCCATAGACCACATGGACCAGCACCAATCCGGTGGTGCTGCCCGACAGGCCCAGCAGCCCCAAAATCCGCGCCATAGGGATCAACACGATCTGAAACGGGATAAAGCAAGAAAACAGCATCAGTCCGAAAATGATCGTATCCCCGCGAAACCGCCATTTGGTCAGCACATAGCCATTCAGCGCCCCGGCCATGGTGGAAATCACCACCGCAGGCACCACCATTTTGATGGAGTTCCAGAAATAGGGTTTCAGCCCGGTAGGCTCGACCCCAACCTGAGCGCTGGACCAAGCCTTGGCCCAAGGCTCCCAAGTCCAAACCTGGGGCAGCGCCATCATATTGCCGCCGGTGATCTCGCCCAAAGGTTTGAGCGAATTGATCACCATGATGAAAAGCGGCAGCAGATAGAACAAAGCAAAGACAATCAGCACCGTATAAAGCACGAACCGTGTGACGCGGCCGGTTTTGACGGCGCTTTCTTGGGGCGCGATCGCCATTATCTTTTCTCCCGCAATTCGGCGTAAAGATAGGGCACGATAATCGCGGCCACGGTCATCAGCATGATCACCGCCGAGGCCGCGCCGATCCCCATCTGGTTGCGGCTAAACGTGTAGGAATACATGAAAGTTGCGGGCAATTCTGTGGCTCGGCCTGGCCCGCCCCCGGTCAATGCAATCACCAGATCATAGGATTTGATGGCCAGATGCGACAAGATCACAAAGGCCGATAGAAAAGCCGGGCGCAGCTGGGGAATGATGATCCGCCGGTAAAGCTGCCAATTGCTGGCCCCGTCCATCTGCGCGGCTTTGAGGATCTCGTTATCAATGCCCCGCAGCCCGGCCAGAAACATCGCCATAACAAAACCGCTCGACTGCCAGACCGCCGCGATCACCAAGCAATACAGCGCGTAATCTCGGTTCTTGATCCAATCAAAGCTGAAACTGGTCCAGCCCCAAAGATGCATGGTGTTTTCCAAGCCGATGCCAGGATCGAGAAACCATTTCCACGCGGTGCCAGTGACGATGAAACTAAGCGCCATGGGATAAAGATAGATCGGCCGTAACAGCCCTTCGCCACGGATTTTCTGATCCAAGAAAATCGCCAAAAGCAGCCCAATGGCACAACAGATCAGAATATAAAGCGTGGCAAATACCGCGAGATTTGTGATCGCGATTTCCCAATGGGATAGTTTGAACAGCTTGGCGTAATTTGACAGGCCAATCAGATCATAGCTGCGTGCGCCTTTGGCATCCACGAATGGCAAGATACGGCTATCGGTGAAAGACACATAGACGGTGAATAGGATGAAGCCGTAAACAAACACCACCATCGCCGCCACCGAGGGCGATAGCACCAGCTTTGGGATCAGGGTTTGAAGCCGGGTCCGGGCATCCGGCGCGGTTTGGGGCTGCGCCATGGCAGCGCTCCTTATGGGCTGGCCCGCAGGGCGCGGGATCTTGGGAAAGGATCTCGCCCCGAGCCTCAGCGGCCCGGGGCGTTTTTTGCGCGTTATTGGGCGATGGCCACCGCATCGACCAATTCATCCACAGCGCTTTCGCTATCGAACTCGCCGTTAAAATGGGCGGTGACCACGTCAAAGATCGCGTTTTTCACCGAAGCCGGCGCGCCATAGCCATGGGCCAATGAACCCATCAAATCTCCCGAGGCCGCGGCGGCAGCCACGTCTTTCATCCCCTGTTTGGCGCAATCATCGAAATCTGCATCGGACACGTCAGTGCGGGCCGGAACCGATCCCTTCACCACATTGAAGGCGGATTGGAATTTCGGCGACAGCACCGCTTGGGCCAAGGCCGCTTGTTGCGGCGAGACTGTGCCCCCTTGATCAAACATTGCGAATTGATCCGCATTAAAGGTCACTTTATCGGCAGTGCCCGGAAAGCGGAAACACAGGAAATCCTGCCCCGGCACCTGCCCGGCACGCAGAAACTCGCCCTTGGCCCAATCCCCCATCATCTGAAAGCCAGCCTCGCCATTGATCACCATGGCCGTGGCCAAGTTCCAATCCCGCCCAGAGAAATTCTCGTCCACATGGGCGCGAATGAAATCCATCCGTTTGAACACTTCGCCCATGGTCTCAGAGCCCAACGCCTCGGGATCCAGATCAATCATCGCAGCTTTGTAAAAATCGCTGCCACCCGTAGACAGCAGCACCGCTTCAAACACGGTCGCGTCTTGCCAGGGCTGCCCGCCATGGGCGATGGGCGTCACTCCCGCCGCGCTCAGCGCCTCTACCGCGGCAGTGAGTTCTTCCCAATTTGCGGGCACAGCTATCCCATGTGCATCCAGCACCGATTTATTCGCCCAGACCCAATTGGTGGAATGCACATTCACCGGCGCGGCCACCCATTTGCCATCCACCTTCGCGAATTCTTGGATCGCCGCAGGGATCACCTCGTCCCAAGCTTCTTGCTCGGCCAGATCATTCAGATTGGCCAGGGCCCCTTGATTGGCCCAATCGAGAATATCAAACCCCAGCATTTGCACCGCCGTGGGCGCATCTCCAGAGGTCACGCGGGCGCGCAGCACGGTCATCGCTTCGGCGCCGCCACCGCCGGCCACCGGCATGTCTTGCCAGCCGATCCCTTGGGCTTCGAGATCCTCTTTCAGCACATTCAGCGCCGCGGCCTCCCCGCCTGCGGTCCACCAATGCAGCACCTCAACAGAATCATCATCAGCCCGGGCCGTCCCTGCAGCCAACGCCAGAACCGCCGTGGAAAAAATCAGCTTTGCACGAAATGTCATTCCTTTTCCTCCCTGGAATGCTCCGCCATTCGGCGTGATTGCAAAAATTAAAACGTTATAAATATGATTCCTGTCAAGCCAGATTCTTTTCATAGTGCCCAGACATCCATCATTCAGAGCCAGTATCGCGCGTATTTAGAGGCACAATCAAAGCTCCTTGCCAAAACTTGAATGTTGTAACGTTATAAATTTACAGGTTACCATAGGGTCAGATCCGAGACTGAGACCGCCATGACCGATCCCACCCCATCTGCTGAGAACTCCGCGCAAACCGGTCGCAAACCCACCTTGCGCACCATTGCAGAGCGCACGGGGTTTGCCGTGGCCACCGTGTCCCGGGCCCTGGCCGGAGACCCTCGGATCGCCAAAGCCACGCGGGAACGGGTCGGACAGGCGGCGGCAGAGCTGGGATATGTCCCCGACCGCGCGGCCCAGCGTTTGCGCACCGGGCGCACCAAAGTGATCAGCCTGTTGCTTAACCCCAATCACGAATATCTCGGTTATACCAACGAGCTGCTTGCCGGGATCACCCAAGCGCTGCGCGGCACGGGCTATGCGGTGTCAGTGATGTCTGATGATGTGTCAGGCGACCGGCTGGAACAGGTGCGCATGATCCTGCACCAGAACCTGGCTGACGGCCTGGTCTTCACCCGCACGGAATTGTTCGATCCGCGGGTGCGGCTATTGCTGGAACATGGCTTTCCCTTTGCCACCCATGGGCGCACCGAATTCACCCAGCCCCATGCATTCGTGGATTTCGACAACGAGCTTTTCGCCCGCCAGGCGGTGCAAGCTCTGGTGGCGCGCGGCTGTCAGCGGGTGATGATGATCCTGCCAGAGGCACGTTTCACCTTTTCCCAGCATCTACGCTATGGGTTTCTATCCGCTGTTCGCGCCGCAGGGATTGCCTATGAGATCCCCGAAAAGGTCAGTTTGGATGGAGACCCCTCTGAGATCCTCGCCCATGTAAAAGCCCGCCAAACCGCGCCCGAGCCGCCTGACGGACATGTCTGTGTCGGCGAAGTGGCGGCCATGGCCACCCTCGCCGCCCTGGCCGATTGCGGGCAGCGCCCCGGCGATGGGGTGCATGTGGTGGCCAAACGCGCCTCGCCAGTTTTTGACCTCTACCGGCCGCATATCTCGGCTCAGTTCGAGGATATTCACCAGGTGGGCCAATTGCTGGGCGATGTGCTGCTGCGCCGGATCAATGGCACTGATCCCGCCACGCTTCAGGTGATTTGCCCACCCGTGGGGGATTTCAGCGCCGATTAACCCCTTGCGCCCTGCCCGCCCAAAGGCGAGCCTGCCCTCATGTCTGGCAAATATGTTTTTGGATATGGCTCGTTGGTCAATCCGCGCTTTCACACCGGGCGCGCGATGCATGGCGCGCGCCTGAGCGGCTGGCAGCGGGAATGGCGGCAAACCAGCCTGCGCGAGGTGCCGTTTTTATCGGTACGCCGGGCAGAAGGGGCCGTGCTGACCGGGATGATCGCCGAAGTGCCCCATGATCATTGGCCGGGGCTTGATGAACGGGAATATGCTTATGACCGGCATCCGGCAAAGCCAGAGGCTGCGGGGCACAGCACCCCGCCGGATACCCAGATCTATGCGGTCAAACCCCATCACCATGATGATGAGGCCAAAGGCCCTATATTGCTAAGCTATCTCGATGTGGTGGTGCAGGGTTATCTAAGGGTCTTTGGCCAGCAAGGCGTGAGCGAATTTTTCGACAGCACCGAGGGGTGGGACCGGGCCCTGCGCGATGACCGCGCCGCCCCGATCTATAGCCGCTATGAAGCTTTGCCCGCGCGCGAGCAGGATTTGGTGGATAGGCATCTGGCCCGGCTTGGCGTGACGCGTATCACAGCCTTGGATTAACCCAGCGGCTTTGGCGGGGCTTTCATGAGCGGCATGAAATCGGCCATTTCCGGGCCGCGCGCCCGTCCGGTCAGCGCTTTGCGCAGGGGCATGAAGAGCTGTTTGCCTTTGCGCCCGCTCTTGACTTTGACCGCGCCAGTCCACTCTGCCCAGGCCTCTGCCCCATAGGGCGGCGGCGGCAGCATCGCCAATGCCTCGGCCACAAACTCTGCGTCTTCTGGGGACGCTTCGGGCTGCGCCCCTTCGGAGAGCACTTGCCACCAGCGGGCGATATCAGCGCGGGTTTCCACATTCTCGCGGATCACCGACCAGAACGCCGCTTGATCACCCTCAGGAATGCCCGCCGCACCCAAATCCTCGGCCACGGCCTCAACCGGCAAGCCATGCAGCAAGCGCGCGCTGAGCGGGTCCAGATCTGCCACATCGAATTTCGTGGGCGCCGCCCCAAAACGGGTGATGTCGAACCCTTCGATCAACTCTTCAACCGAGCCGCGCAGTTCCACCGGATCAGAAGAGCCCAAACGGGCCAACTGGCTGAGCAGCGCCATGGGCTCCACCCCTTTGGCGCGCAGATCGCGGATCGACAGGGTGCCCAAGCGTTTGGAAAGCGATTCCCCCTGCGGCCCGGTCAGCAGCGAGTGATGGGCGAAATTCGGCGCCGCGCCGCCCAAAGCTTCGATCATCTGGATCTGCGTGGCGGTGTTGGTCACGTGATCCGAGCCGCGCACCACATGGCTCACGCCCATTTCCATATCATCGACCACCGAGGCCAAAGTATAAAGCACTTGCCCATCGCCACGGATCAGCACCGGATCCGAGACGCTGGCCGCGTCAATGGATTGCGCCCCCAGAATGCCATCTTCCCATTCGATCCGCGCATGATCGAGCAAAAACCGCCAATGCCCGCCCCGCTCCGCGCGCAGCGCATCTTTTTCCGCATCGCTCAGCTTCAGCGCCGCACGGTCATAAACCGGGGGCTTGCCCATATTGAGCTGCTTCTTGCGCTTTAGATCCAGCTCGGTCGGGGTTTCAAACGCCTCATAAAACCGGCCCTTTTCCCGTAGCTCATCGGCAGCAGCGGCATAACGCTCCAAACGCTCGGACTGACGCTCCACCCGGTCCCAATGCAGGCCAAGCCAGGTCAGATCCTCTTTGATCGCATCCACATATTCTTCTTTGGAGCGCTCCGGATCCGTATCATCGATGCGCAGGATGAAGCTGCCCCCTGCCTTGCGCGCGATCAGATAGTTGAACAGCGCGGTCCGCAGATTGCCGACATGGATATAGCCGGTGGGCGAAGGGGCAAAACGTGTGGTGGTCATGGGCGTCTCCTGTGACGCCCCTCAAGCATAGTGATCAAGCTTTGTCCAGAAAGCCCGTAGATCATGCCAGCGCCCGTGGCGGCGTTACCCTTGCAGCCGCGCGGGCAATCCATTGGCCCAAGCACTGATCGTACCCGCTCCAAGACAGACCACCATATCGCCGGGCCGGGCTTGTTCCCGCACCAAGCGCAGCAAATCGTCTTCATCCACCACCGTGCGCGCATGGCGATGCCCATGGGCAATCAGACCTTCCACCAGATCCTCGCGCGAGGCCCCTTCAATGGGCTCTTCCCCCGCGGCGAACACCTCGGCGATACCCACAACATCGGCCTCGTTGAAACAGGTGCAGAACTCTTCAAAAAGGGATTGCAAGCGGCTGTAACGATGGGGCTGATGCACGGCGATGACCCGCCCGCTGGTGGCTTGGCGCGCGGCTTTGAGTACGGCTGCGATCTCCACCGGGTGATGGCCATAATCATCGATGATGGTGACACCATCCACTTCGCCCACTTTGGTAAAGCGGCGATTGACCCCTTTGAACCCGGCCAGCGCGGCGCGGATATCCTCAAGGCTCATGCCCAAGAACCGGGCCACGGCCACAGCGGCCAAAGCGTTCGAGACATTGTGATCGCCCGGCATGGGCAGGCTACAGCCTTCGATCAGCTTGTCTTCCGATTGCAGCGCAATGTCGAAATAGGCCACCCCTGCCTCATAGCGCAGCCCAACGGCGCGCACATCTGCTTGGGCGTTAAAGCCAAAAGTCACGACCCGGCGATCGGTGATGCGGCCCACAAGGGTTTGCACCTCGGGATGGTCGGTGCAGCATACCGCGAGCCCGTAAAAAGGAATGCGGCTGACAAATTCATAAAACCCGTCGCGCAGCCGGTCGAAATCACCCCAATGCTCCATATGTTCGGGATCGATATTGGTGACGATGGCCACAGTGGCGGGCAAACGAGTAAAGGTGCCGTCGCTTTCATCGGCCTCCACCACCATCCATTCGCCCTGGCCCATACGCGCGTTAGACCCATAAGCGTGAATGATCCCGCCATTGATCACTGTGGGGTCGATCCCGCCCGCATCCAATAGCGTGGCCACCATGGTTGTGGTGGTGGTTTTGCCATGGGTGCCCGCGATGGCGATATTGGATTTCAACCGCATCAGCTCGGCCAGCATCTCGGCCCGGCGCACCACGGGCAGACCGCGGCGGCGGGCTTCATCCAATTCTGGATTGCCCGGCTTAATGGCCGAGGAAATCACCACCACTTGCGCATCGGCGAGATTTTCCGCCGCCTGGCCCACGAACACCCGCGCCCCCAGATCTTCCAGACGGGCGGTGATTTTCGAGGCTTTCAGATCCGAGCCTTGCACTTGATAGCCGTGATTGATCAGCACTTCGGCAATGCCCGACATGCCGATCCCTCCAATACCAACGAAATGGATCGCGCCGAGGGTCATCGGCAATTTGGTGGCAGCGTTCATCGGGGCTTCCCAGTGCTTCACGGTAAACTATCCTTTTTCGCTATTTCTAATGCAATGTCCACGAGCCGTTCGGTGGCGTCGGGGCGTCCATGGGCCAAAGCATTATGGGCCATTTTCACCGCCGCGCCGGGCTGGCTAAAAATCTGCGTGATAGTGGCGGTAATCACCTCGGGTTTGGCCGAGCTTTCCGGGATCATCACCGCGGCTTCGGCATCGACCAATCCGCGCGCATTGGCGGTTTGGTGATCCGAGGCCGCTGCCGCAAAGGGGATCAAGATCGAAGGGCGTCCGATCACGGAAATATCCGCCACAGAAGAAGCCCCGGCCCGGCTGATAACAAGCTGTGCATCGGCCATACGTGCGGGCACATCGGTGAAGAAAGTCCTAACCTCCGCTTCCATCCCCGCCTCGCGATAAGCGGCAGTGACCCGCTCCACATCCTCTTCGCGGGCCTGATGCGAGACCCGCAAGCGCAAGCGCAGCTCCTCAGGCAAAGCCGCCAGGGCCACTGGCACCATATCGGATAAGATCCGCGCCCCTTGGCTGCCGCCGATCACCAAAAGGCTCATGGGGTAATCCCCCGGCGGGATATAAGGCGCGCCTTCGCGATCCAGCACCGCCGCGCGCACGGGATTGCCCGTGAAATAAGCCTCAAGCCCTTTGGGCAACACCGTGGGCCAGGTGCCACAGGCAATGGCATTCACCCGGCGGGCGAAAAGCTGATTGACCCGGCCCAAAACGCCGTTTTGTTCATGAATCATGCGCGGCACGCCCAGCAAAACCGCCGCCCCAAGCGCCGGGATCGAAGGATAACCGCCAAACCCCACCACCACCGCAGGGCTCATCTGGCGCAGCCTTGCTGCCGCGCTCGCAATCCCTCGCGCCACGGTGAAGGGCACCAGCGCTTTGGCCAGCACACCGCCACGGGCAAAGGTGGCCGAAGGCAGGATCTCGATCTCGACCTCATCGGGGAAACCGCCCGTATAGCGGGCCCCGCGCGCATCGGTGGAGAGGGTCACGCGCCAGCCGCGCGCCAACATGGCCTCGGCCAAAGCCTGAGCCGGAAACATATGGCCGCCGGTACCTCCGGCCGCCAATACCATTAACGGAGCCGTCATCTTCGCCCCCTAGCCCCGCGCTTTGGCCAAGAAATCGGCCATGCGCCCCTGGGGCCGCGTGCGCGTCAGCGCCAGCAACATCCCAACGGTGATCCCCGCCGCGATCACCGAGGAGCCCCCGTAGGACACGAAAGGCAAGGTCATGCCTTTGGTGGGCAATAGACGTGCGGCCACGCCGATATTCACCAGCGCCTGCATGCCCAAAATCGCCGCAAGCCCCGTGCCTGCATAGCGCACGAATGGGTCACGCTCACGTAAGAGTCGCACCAAAGCCGTCAGGGTGATCACCGCATAAAGCGCCAAAATACACAGCACCAAGATCAAGCCGTATTCTTCGGCCGCCACCGCAATGATGAAATCCGTATGGGCGTCGGGCAGGCTTTGCTTGACCTCTCCCTCGCCCAGCCCCACGCCGAAAATCCCGCCTTCGCGGATCGCGTTAGAGGCATATCCAATCTGCGTGGTCGGATCGATCTCTGCGGAAAGATAGCCATCAATCCGGCGGGCAAAATGGTCTGAGGCGCTATAGGCAAAAACACCCGCAGCCACCACAAGCCCGGCCACCATCGCCAGCAGCAATACCGGCGCGCCAGCCACGAAATACATCACGCCCCACGCAAAGACGATCAGCGAGGCTTGGCCAAAATCGGGCTGCAGCGCCAACATGCCCACGATCACAACAGCCACCACAAAGGACAGCACCCGCCCCGGCGGGCCACCCACTTGCAAAGCCGCAGCCATCATCCAGCCGCAAAGCACCACAAACATCGGCTTGAGAAACTCCGATGGCTGGAATGACCCAAAGCCCAAAGAATACCAGCGCACCGCGCCTTTGCCGAAATTGGTGCCAAATATGGGCAACAAGGCCAAAGCCACCGCCATGATGAGAAACCCGACAACCCCCATGCGCCGCACCCCGGTGGGCGAGAGCATGGAGCAGATCACCATAGCGATCACGCCAAGCATCCCGAAAAACGCCTGACGTTCCACATAATGGAAGGGATCAAGCCCGTTGCGCTCGGCCAAAGGCGGCGAGGCGGCAAAGCCCAAAAGCAGCCCAATGCCCAAAAGCAAGACTGCGCAAGCCAGGCTCCAACGATCGACAGTGCGCCACCAACGCGGCAATAACGGGTCGGTCCGCGGCGGCGGGACCGTACCATGGGCCATTTCAGTCATGGGACTGCCTGTATCTGCTTTGCCCGTTTCCCGGGTCTGTGCTGGAGCCTAGCCGAAATCGCGACTTTTCGCCAGCCTTTTGCAGCCTAAGGCTCGCTGATGCGTCCACCGCTCATGGGGGCTGGGCAAGAGGTGGTGCTGGGCCCGGAAATTGGCAATCCAAGCCAGCCGCGCAGCCCCAGATAGGCAAAGGCTTGGGCCTCGAGCATATCGCCATTCAGCCCAACCGCCTCGACCGGCAAAACCTCGCAAGACAGCGCGCCGGTCAAGGCCGCCATCATCGCAGGATTGTGCCGCCCCCCGCCAGTGACCAGCAAGCGCTGCGGCGCGCTTGGGCAATGTTTAAGCCCCTCGCGCACACCATAGACCATGGCCGCCACCAAACTGGCCGCGGCATCCGCGTCCGAAAGCGGGGCCACCGCCTCAGAGAGCGTGGAAAAATCATCCCGGTCCAAGCTTTTGGGCGGCGGGGCGGCAAAAAATGGATGGGCGCAATAGCCCCGCAGCCGGTCCCAATGGGCCTGACCTTGCTGGGCCAATTCCCCGCCCCAATCGCACGGCTCGCCTCTGCGCCGCATCATCAGATCATTCAAAGGCGCATTGGCCGGCCCGGTATCAAAGGCCAGCATGGCGCCGGGCGCGAAAGGATCTTCACCCAAGGGATCAAGCCAGGTGATATTGCCCACGCCTCCCAGGTTCAGAAACGCCATGGGCGCGCGCGCCCCGGCCCAGCGGGCACAAGCAAAATGATAGATCGGCGCCAAGGGCGCGCCCTGCCCGCCTGCGGCTACATCGGCGCTGCGCAAATCCCAGATCACGCGCCGCCCCGAGGCCCGCGCCAGAGCCTGCCCATCTCCCGCCTGATGGGTGCCCCGCCCGGCGGGTTCATGCGCCAAGGTCTGGCCATGAAACCCCACCAAATCCGCATCGGGAAATTTTGCCAGAAGCTCTAGATGCGCCGCCTCAATCAACGCCGCCGCCCGCATCGCAGCTGGATCGCCCGGCCAAGATCCCAAGGCCACGCGCAGCACCGCGCGCTCTTCTTCGCTATAGGGGCGGTATTCATGGGGGCCAAAGCCAAGGATCTCGACCCCATCGCTTTCGATCAGCGCCGCATCCACCCCGTCAAGCGATGTGCCAGACATGCAGCCAATCGCTGTATAGCGCCTCTTTCCCTTCATGGCTTCGCCTCCTATACACGCGCGATCTCAGAGTGGACCGGACGCCCATGACCTACCAGCCGAAATCCGACTTTCTCATCACAATGATTGAGCGAGGCTATCTGGCCGATTGCACTGACCTGCAAGGCCTTGATGAAGCGCTGCTTGCGGGCGTTACCCCGGCCTATATTGGCTATGATGCCACCGCGGCCTCGCTGCATGTGGGGCATCTGCTCAATATTATGATGCTGCGCTGGCTGCAGAAAACCGGCCATAAGCCGATTGTTCTGATGGGCGGGGGCACCACGAAAGTGGGCGATCCCTCGTTTCGTTCTGATGAGCGCCCGCTTTTGGGGCCAGAACAGATCGACGCCAATATCGCCGGCATGCAGCAGGTGTTTTCCCGCTATCTCGCCTTTGGCGAAGGCCCGGCGGAGGCCAGCATGCATAACAATGCCGAATGGCTGGACGGGCTGAACTATCTGGAATTCCTGCGCGATATCGGGCGGCATTTCAGCGTTAACCGGATGCTCAGCTTTGAAAGCGTGAAATCCCGGCTGGATCGGGAACAATCGCTCAGCTTTCTCGAATTCAACTATATGATCCTGCAAGCCTATGATTTTCTAGAGCTCAACCGGCGTTATGGTTGCGTGTTGCAGATGGGCGGCTCCGATCAATGGGGCAATATCGTCAATGGGATCGATCTGACCCGCCGGGTTCTGGACAATGAGATCTATGGGCTGACCTCACCGCTGCTGACCACATCCGATGGCAAGAAAATGGGCAAATCCCAAGGCGGCGCGGTGTGGCTGAATGGCGATATGCTTTCGCCCTATGAGTTCTGGCAGTTCTGGCGCAACACCACCGATGCGGATGTGGGCCGGTTCCTGAAGCTTTACACCGAATTGCCCCTCGAGGAATGCGAACGCCTGGGCGCGCTGTCCGGATCAGAGATCAATGACGCCAAAATTCGCCTGGCCAATGAAGTCACCAGCTTGCTGCACGGGGCGGAAGCCGCTGCCGCCGCAGAAGCCACCGCACGCGAAGTCTTTGAAAAGGGCGGCGTTGGGGATGATCTGCCCACGCTTTCTTTGAGCGCTGAAGAATTGGGCGATGGCATTTCTGTGGTGCAATTGCTGGTGCGCTCGGGCCTGGCCAAATCGGGCAAAGAAGCCAAACGTCTGATCGCAGATAACGGCGCTCGCATGGATGATGCCCCGCTCACCGATGCGGGGCTGATGCTGGATGCAGGCGCACTGGCGGCGCCTGTTAAGCTTAGCGCCGGGAAAAAACGCCATGCTTTGGTGGTGTTAGAAGGCTAAGCCCCAACCAGCCAGGCGATGACATAGATCCCCCCGGTGGCCAGCGCCACCGGCAAAGTCAGCAGCGTCGCCAACCATAGCGCGCCGCCAATTGTAGGGCGCGCCGTAGGCGCATGAACGCCTAAGATCACAGAATTGCGTTTCGTCATTTGGGAATTAACCGCCATTTCACTGAAGGGCGGGTTAATATGGCCCATGGATTGGATCGAAACAGATCGCGCGCCCCTGCCCGTCAGCGACGCCGCCGCCATGCAGCAATACCCGATTTACGGGAAAGTCTGCGCGCATCGCGGGGCGGGCACGCGCTATTTCCGCCTGAAAATGGGCCGGCATGTGATGGGCAGCGCTTTGGTACTGATCCGCCGCTGGCCCGGCTTTGGGCGATTCGCCTTGATCTCGCGCGGGCCGGTCTATCGCACGGAGCTTGCCCATAGTCTGCGCATCGGCGCGACAGAGCGGCTGGTGCGCATATTGCGCCAAGACATGCGCGGCGTGATGATCACCCCCGACTGCGATGGCGGCCCTGACCCGCTTGGCTCGAGCGATTTACTGACCATGGTGAGCCCGGGATCGCTCGCCCGCCTGGATCTGCGCGCCAGCAGTGCAGAGCGGCGGGCACGGGCCCATGGCAAATGGCGCAACCGTTTGGTGCGCGCGGAACAAGCCCGCTTAGGCCTGCGCCACAGCCCCCTGCCCGCTGATCACCGCCATTGGCTGCTTTCGGCGGAAGCTGAGCAATCCAGAGCGCGCGGCTATCAACGCTTGCCCCTGGACTTCACACAAAACTGGGCGATGCTGGGCGGTCGGCGCGCCACACGGCTTTTTGTGGCCGAACACCGCCCGGGCGATCCCATCGCCGCGATGTTGTTTTTGCTTCACGGCCAAAGCGCGAGCTATCACATCGGTTGGAGCAATCCCCAAGGCAGGGCGGTCAATGCCCATAACCTTTTGCTTTGGCAGGCCAGTGAGTGGCTGGCCGCTAAGGGCTATAGCAGCTTGGATTTGGGCAGCTTGGACACAGAGCGCAGCCCCGGATTGGCCCGGTTTAAGTTGGGCAGCGGCGCAGTGCCCATCCGCCTTGGGGCCACCCGGTTGGACGCGCCAGGCACCGGGTTTTTCGCCCGCCAGCTGCGCCCAAGACAAAAGCCCAAGCTTTATGCGTCGAGCTCTGCATCCCAATATAGATAATCCAGCCAGCTCTCATGCAGGTAATTTGGCGGGAATTTGCGGCCCATATTGCGCAATTCCTCTGAGGAGGGCTGACGCGGCGCTTTGCGGATGCTCATCCCCGCTTGGCGCAGGCTTTTCGAGCCTTTCTTGAGATTGCATTTACCACAAGCCGCCACCACATTTTCCCAACTGGTGATGCCGCCGCTGGCCCGTGGGATCACATGATCAAAGGTTAAATCCCCCCGGGCGCCGCAATACTGACAAGAAAATTCATCCCTCAGAAATAAATTAAAGCGCGTGAAGGCCACGCGCTTTTGAGGTTTTACATATTCTTTGAGAACAACCACCGACGGTATTCGGATTTCGGTGGTGGGGCTGCGCACCACATCATCATATTCGGCGATGATGTTAACGCGATCCAAAAAGGCCGCTTTCACCGCATCCTGCCAAGGCCAAAGCGATAAAGGATAATAAGAGAGGGGCCGGTAATCTGCGTTTAGCACCAGCGCCGGGTGATGTTTCAGTTTTTGAGGTTCTCGGACGAAATCTGTCCTGAAGTCTCCATCCATATGCCGCGTCACCCTTACTGCTCTTGCCAGACAATAGTTCAGATCGGTCGTGAGTCGTCGAAATAACTATATATGGCGATAATCCCGGGGCAACCCCCGCTATATGCGGTGGTAACCCCCTGGCCATAGCGGCAGAGTGTAACGTCGCCATGACGTTACTGGGCGGTGTCGTATCCCAGCTTTTCGCGCAAGAAGGCCAAAGCCACACTAAGCCCATCAGGCGCAATCCCATGGCCCGTGCCTTTCATCACATGGGCATAGACCTCAAACCCAGCTCCGGTCAGAGCATTGGCCGCATCGGGCAAAGATTGCGGCGGCACCACATCATCCGCATCCCCATGCACCAACAAGATCGGCGGGCGGGATTTGGTTTCATCGGCCAAAAGCTCAGGCTCTAGCAGACGCCCAGAAAACCCGATCACCCCGGCAAAGGGCTCGTCCCGGCGTGGGGCCACGTGCAAGGACATCATAGTGCCCTGGCTGAAACCAAAAAGAACTAGGTTTTCAGGGGGTACACCCTCTTCTTCCATAACCCCGTCGAGATAGGCATTGAGATCATCAACCGCCAAACGCATGCCTGCTTCGGCCTGTTCTTGGCTGGATCCATCAATCCAAGGGATCGGAAACCACTGGAACCCCATAGGGTTCATCACCGAGCGCTCCGGCGCATCAGGGGCCACAAAGGCAGTGTCCGGCAAATGCGGGCCAAGAGGGTCGGCCAATCCCAGCAAATCGGCCCCATCGGCGCCATAGCCATGCAACAGCACCACCACCGAACGGGTTTGTCCCGAAACCGCGTCGCGGCGTTTTGACTCTAATGCCCTGGTCATCTGGTCTTCCTTTTCCTGACATGGCCCGAGCCATAGGCACTCGCCTGGGCCAGGGAAACCGGAAAGCCGCCCGCAAAGCTCTATTTCGCCCAAAGCGCATAGCGCGCAGGCAGTCTTGCCGCAGAATTAGGGGATATAGTGCTGCGCGTTTACCTTTCTTCATTCTGGCGCAACAGCGTTAAGCCCCTGTTCACCATGATCGCCCAATTTCTTAGCACGATGTTTAGACGCGCGATCCTCACCTGTCTGTGCATGCTGTGCCCGGCGATCACCCTCGCCGATGCCTGGCCCCGTGGCGCAGGTCAGTTTTTCAGCGCCCTGTCACTGGAAAGCACCTATGATCGCTCGGCGCTGACCTGGGATGATCCCAGCGAAGAGCCGCCCCTAGCGCGCAATTTCACCAAGCTTTACGCGGAATATGGGCTGTCGCCGCGCTATACATTGGGGGTCGAACTCGAACAGGATTACCTTTTCACGCAGCAACAAGGGGTGGTTTTTGTGCAAGCCGCCCTCGCCCCAAGCAATTGGCGCAATCAATTTGCGGTGGAATTGGGTGTAGGCCAACGCGAGGGCCGCTTTGGCCCCCGCGGGGAAAAGGATACCGAGCCGTTATTGCGCCCGGCCTTGTATTATGGCCGAGGTTTTGAGACCGGTTGGGGGCAATCCTGGGCCGGGGCAGCCTTCAGCGCAGAGCATCGGGTGGATAGCGCAGAAACCGCCTATAAACTCGATCTTACCCTCGGCATCAGCCATGGGGATGACACATTGCATTATGCGCAGATCCAATCCAGCAAATACCCTGAAACCGATACCGCCGCGCGGCTCTTGCTCTCACGCGTCTCGCGCATGAACCAGGCGCTTTGGTTGGAAACCGGGCTCATTGCCGGATTGGTCACCGATGAAAGCATCGGGTTGCGCATTGCCCTCTGGGCAGAGTTTTAGCCGCAAAATTAGCTTTCGCTGCCGACCACTGGTAGGCTCAGCATTTGCCAGGCATGCATCCCGCCGCGGTAGTACGAGATCTGTTCCGGCGGATAGCCCGCTTCAATCATATTACGGATGGCACTGGGGGATTGCCCACACCAATTGCCGTTGCAAAACAGCGCCACGGTTTTCGCATTGCTGCAATCCCACCCCTCAAAATCCAGCGCACAGCCCAGCTCGCCAAGATGATCCACGATCTGCGTATAGGGCATATGAACTGCGCCCGGGATGGTGCCTTTGCGAAACCATTCCTCGACGCGGCTGTCGATCACCACCGCTTCGGGATCTTGCAACAGTGCGATCAGCTCCAACTCTCCGATCGTGCTTACCCCCTCAGCTACTTCAAAGGGCTGAACACAAAATGGGGGGCAAGCTCTCGACGTTTTGGCAAATTCCCCTGAAATTGTGGCCTCGGTGTCTTGATTGCGCGCAATCTCAAACTCGGCACCATTATGCATCACGCTGGCCGAGGGAAGATCCCGCGTGATCCCAACCTTTGGCGCCTCTGCCCATAGGGGGGATGCGCTCAACGCAAGGGCGAGAGCCCCCTGGAAAATAAATTTTGTCATGACATACTCCTCCTTTTGAATATGAAAGCCTGCAATTCCCGCATCCGCAAGAAATTTCGGCCCTAGCGTCATGGCATGAGGCGTGAAACGGCCCTTTCCCTTGCACGCAGGGGGGATATGTTGCACCAGGTCGAGTGAACTTTGCGGGGTTGGAATGGCAGACGGGTCCATGAGCGTGAGCGCGAAACCGACGGAAGAAGTTTCCGTCCGGGATGTTTTTGGAATCGATACGGATATGAAGGTGAAAGCCTTCCCCGAACCCAGTGACCGGGTGCCCGATCTCGATCCGACCTATAAATTTGATCCTGATACAACCCTCGCGATTCTCGCCGGGTTTAGCCATAATCGCCGGGTGATGATCCAAGGCTATCACGGCACTGGCAAATCCACCCATATTGAACAAGTGGCCGCGCGGTTGAACTGGCCCAGTGTGCGGGTCAATCTTGACAGCCATATCAGCCGGATCGACTTGATCGGCAAAGACGCCATCAAGCTGAAAGATGGCAAGCAGGTCACGGAATTTCAGGAAGGCATTCTGCCTTGGGCTCTATCGAACCCCACCGCGATCGTTTTTGACGAATATGATGCCGGCCGCGCCGATGTGATGTTCGTGATCCAGCGGGTTTTGGAAACCGATGGCAAGCTGACCTTGCTGGACCAGAACAAAGTGATCACGCCCCATCCCTATTTCCGGATTTTCGCCACCGCGAATACGGTCGGCCTTGGGGATACCACAGGGCTTTATCACGGCACCCAGCAAATCAACCAAGGTCAGATGGACCGTTGGTCTTTGGTGGCGACGCTGAACTATCTGTCCCATGATGCAGAAGCCGCGATCGTCCTGGCAAAGAACCCCCATTACAACACCGAAAAAGGCCGCAAAACCGTGGACCGGATGGTGACGGTCGCCGATCTGTCGCGCACCGCCTTTATGAACGGGGATCTCTCTACGGTGATGAGCCCCCGCACGGTGATTGCTTGGGCGCAAAATGCCGAGATCTTCCGCGATGTGGGCTATGCGTTCCGCCTGTCCTTTTTGAACAAATGTGACGAGTTGGAACGCCAAACCGTGGCGGAATTCTATCAGCGCTGTTTCGACGAGGAACTGCCCGAAAGCGCCGCCAGCATGAGCCTAGGCTAAACGGGTTTTATGGCCTGTTACTTCTGTGAAGGAGCCTGTCCTTTGGCCCGCATCAAAGCTCTGATCTATTCAGGGCTTTGATCTGCCAAAGCTGCATTGCGGCCCGCCAAAATTGCCGAAAATGTATAGGCCGTGCTTGGTTGCAGCCCAGCCATAATAGCGGCGGCAGCATCTGGTTTCATCCGCGCCAAAAAGCCAGCGGCAAATTGCGGATCCATTTTCTCAAAAATCGCGGCGGCCTCTTTTGGTTTCATGCGCTGATACATGGCTGTCAATTGAGTGATATCCCCGGCTGCGGTCTCGCCAGCGGTGTGCAAGTTTTTGCGCAGGGTTTCTTGGGCCTCTTCCAAAGCCGCAAGCTGCTGGGCAATCAGCTCTTTGGCCAGGGCAAGCTCTTCTTGCTCGCGCGCCAATTCGGCCTCGGCTTTGACCAATGCATCATCGCGATTGGTAAGCTCTTCGATCCAAAGATCCATACTGCGATCAGGGGCCATCGCTGTCTTCTGGGTCGGCGAGTCCTCCTGACCCAATTTACCTTGATCGGTGGCCAATGCCAAAACCGGCCCTGACGCAAAGCGCAAAAACCCTGAGATGATCAAAAGTGTTGCCAGAACCATGAGCGGCCCCGGAGCCTTGGAAGATCTACGTTTCCCCATATCTATTCCGCGGCCTCTCGAAGCGACCGCCCCCTCACAAATGCAGGCATCTCGCTTGCAGTTTCATCCTTGTCGGGCTCTGCTTTAGGAGCAGGCTTTACATCCTTCGGGGCCTGTTGGCTTTGCGCCTTTGGCGGCGGCGCCTCCGCGTGCAAAGGTGCTGCGTTTTCCATTTGTTCTGACAAAACTTGCGCCACACGCTCTGCCCGTTCGGTCAGTTCAGCGAGTTTTCCCTCAGAGGTTGCCGCCGCCTTTCGCGCCTCCATAAGGGTTTTGCTAAGATCCGTGACCTGCGCATTGAGATCCGCAATCGCTTTGCCTACGCCGCCATCCAGATCCGATAGGCGGTTCAAACGGCGCGAGAGCAGCAAGCAATAAAAGGCTGCCCCAAAAGCGCCAGAAATAAGAAAAATGTCAGCAATCAATGCCATGCTATCACCCTAGCTCAGCAAGAATTTTGAAATCAGAAGGTCATTCACGACCCCTTCCCCCAGGACCACCTGGAGGCGCCGCAGCATCTGACTGCGCAATGTCATAAGCGCACTGGGATCAGACAGATCGCCAATTTCGACCGCGCGCAGATACCCGTTCAGCACATCCATCACCCGCGGCATGAGCTGTTCCACTGACTCTTCCGCACCGGGCCGCACCTCTAAATAGCCTTCAAAGCGCAATTGCTCGAGCGCACCTTCCCGGCCCAATGTCACCATAATCGGTTGTAATGGCACGAAAGATGGCGCTGGAGAGGCTGACTCTTTCGGGGAGGTATCTTTTGATGCGCCCTCGGCAACAGATTCGGGTGATGGCAAAAGCATCCCGGAATAGAGCGCGAAAAATCCGCCCCCGGCACCAAGTAGAAACAAGGCCAAAGGCAAGACCAAACGCATCGCGCCTGGTTTTTTGTCTAGCTCCTCAGATTCGTTCTCGCTCATCGCCCTAATCCCTAAGTCCCCCCTGCAGTAACACCTTTCGGGCTAACCGAATCTTAAGAGCGAAGCGCTGATTGTCCTCAAAATCGATCTGGCAGAATGCTGGGCATTTTGGAGCACGCCTTGGAACGTCTGAACACCCTTTGGAGCTCGCTCGACCCGCAACGCAGGATAATCGCTGCGTTGGCTTTGGTGGCATTCTTTGCCATGGCGGTCGGGCTGGGCCATGCAGTGTCGCGTTCTGATTTAGCGCTACTTTACGGGGGCATGGCCCCGAATGAAGCCGGGCGCGTGCTGTCGGTGCTCGATCAACGCAACATTCCCTATGAAGTGCGCGGCGGTTCAATTTTCGTCGATCGCCAACGCCGAGACGCCTTGCGCATGGAATTGGCGGGCGAAGGCCTGCCTGGTGCATCGGGCTCTGGCTATGAGCTTCTTGATTCGCTGTCGGGATTCGGCACCACGTCGCAAATGTTCGACGCGGCCTATTGGCGGGCCAAGGAAGGCGAATTGGCGCGCACAATCGTTTCTTCGCCCCATATTCGCGATGCGCGGGTTCATATCGCGACCCCCAGCACATCGCCATTTCGCCGCGACACGGTTAAATCTGCTTCTGTCGCCATCACCGGGCGCGGCCCCATCGGACGCGAGACAACACAGGCGGTGCAATTTCTCGTGGCCGCCGCGGTGGCGGATCTTTCCCCTGAAAATGTCTCGGTGATAGATTCGCAAACCGGGCGGGTCTTAGCCCCCAATGACAGTTTAACCATGAGCGATCATGCGGCAGATCGCGAGCAAGCGCTGCAAGGCCGCGTGCTGCGAATGCTCGAGGCCCATGTGGGGGCCGGGAACGCGCGGGTTGAAATCAGTATCGAGCGCGAATTGCGCCAAGAAACCCTTACCCAACGGCAAATTGATCCCGATAGCCGCGTGATCATCAGTCAAGATACCGAAGAGATCTCGTCTCAAGCGCAAAACGCGGGATCTGGGGCGGTCACCGTTGCCAGCAACCTACCCGCAGGTGACAGCGCAGGCACCGGCGAAGGCTCTCAGGAAAGCCGCGCGCAAACCCGCGAGCGCTCCAATTTCGATATGTCTGAAACCCGGCGTGAGACCATCCTCGCCCCTGGCACCATCAAACGCATGACCGTCGCCGTGTTAGTGAACAAAACCTTACCTAGCGGCGCAACGGACAATACCGCCAGCGCTTTGAGCCAACCAGAGCTGGATGCACTGCGCCAACTCGTTGCTGCGGCGGTTGGATTTAACGAAGCGCGCGGGGATGTGCTGACCCTAAAAGCGCTGGAATTTAGCGCGGTGGATGCTCTTGGCTCGGGCCCTACCCCCACCGGATGGGCCTTCACCTCGCCCGATCCCTGGAGCATGATCCAGCTGGCGGTATTTGCCATCGTCACGGTTGTTCTGGGCCTCTTTGTGCTGCGCCCGTTGCTCTTAGCGCAATCGCGATCTTTTGACAGTAGCGGCCAGCTTTCGGTGATCGGCGCGGGCGGCGAGGCGGGCTTTGACGATGCCCTCACATTGGAAAACGACCCGGTGGATGACGGTGGCTTACCGCCTCTGGAAGGGGGGCTGCCAACGCTGTCTGTGGTGACCGATTTTGGGGAAGACGGCGATCCTTTGCCCAATCTGAGCCCGGTGGAGCAGCTCAAAGATATGATTGAAAACCGCCAGCCGGACACATTGGAGATCTTGCGCAACTGGATGGACCCCGAGGCCGAAGGAGGGGAGAACGCCTGATGCCCAAAGCCCTTCACCTGGAAGATTTCACACCAACGGAATTGCCCCCCATGGCGCGGGAGCAAAACGAAAGCATGACCGAAGCGCAGCGACTTTCGGCCTTTGAGCAAGGCTATCAAGCCGGTTGGGACGACGCCATGTCCTCTGCCAGCGAAGACAATCAGCGGATCACCAGCGATCTGGAAAGTCAGCTCAAGGATCTCTCCTTTGGGTTCCACGAGGCGCGCATGCATGTGTTGACCGGTGTCTCAGACCTGGTGCGCACGGTGATCAGCAATCTCGTCCCTCGTATTGGCGCAGAGATCCTGCCCGACTTGGTCGCGGAATCTTTACGAAACCTCATGGAAGAGGCCGCAAACCAACCCATCATACTGCGCATCAGCTCGCAAAACCGGCAGGCGATCGAACAGGCTTTGCCCACGGATCCTGGGTTTCCCATCACCATCGAAGAAAGCGCGGATTTTGCACCGGGCCAAGTGGCCTTCATCATGGGACAGAGCGAGCGTCAGCTTGATCTCGACGCCTGCTTTGAGCGTATCCAAGAAGACGTCGCAGCGTTTTTCACCGAAAATGAAAGGCAACTGGCCAATGGATGACCCTTTGCTCCAGGACGGGGCCAACACCGTTGCCGGTTTGGCCAATAGTCCCTTCAAACAAGTGCATGTGGAAATCAAAATCTGCGTTGGGCGCGCCCGCCCGACCGTTGCCGAGCTGCTGAGCCTTGATAATGATAGTGTGCTCAGCCTCGACAGCTCCATCAATGACCCCGTGGATATCTATGCGGGGGAAAAACTGATCGCTCGCGGCGAATTGGAAGAGCTTGATGGCGAAGATGCTGGGCGTTTGGCGGTGCGCCTCACCGAAATCGGTGTGATCGACGAGCCGTTGTGAAACCCACCCCCGTCTTCCTCGTCACCCTTGGGCTATGGCTATGGACCGCCCAGATAGGCCATGCGCAAGGGCTCGAAGCGTTGGACGGGCTCGACAACTCCCTGGCGCAGCGGGGAGTTCAGCTTTTTCTTCTGATCACATTGCTCAGCCTCGCCCCTGGCCTGGCGATCATGATCACCTGCTTCCCATTTATCGTCACGGTCTTGGCCATTCTGCGCCAAGCGATCGGGCTACAACAATCGCCGCCGAATATGCTGATCGTGAGCCTGGCGCTATTCTTGACCTGGTTCGTAATGGACCCGGTCTTTCGCGCCGCTTGGGATTTGGGCGGTGGCCCTTATAGCCGCGGCGAGATTGCCTTATCCGAAGCCATTGCCCAAGCGGCCGAGCCGTTTCGTAGCTTCATGATGGCCCGCACAGACCCTGAAACCTTGGACCGGCTGACCGCATTGAGAGCCGATAACAGCCCTGCGGCCCCCGCCCCCGACGGATATGCCATTTTGGTACCGTCTTTCATGCTGTCAGAGCTGTCTCGCGCGTTTGAGATCGGCTTTTTGATCTATCTGCCCTTCCTGATCATCGATCTGGTGGTCGCAGCGATCCTGATGTCCATGGGCATGATGATGGTGCCCCCTGCGGTGGTTTCGCTGCCCTTCAAGCTTGCGTTTTTCGTGGTCGCAGATGGTTGGCAACTGGTCTCAGAGGCATTGGTGCGCAGCTATTTCTAGCCGCGCGCCAAGACTTTATTCTTCGGCCATGGCCAGAAGATATTTGCCATATTCATTTTTGCGATAGGTCTCGCCCGCCGCACGCAGTTCATCGCGGCTGATCCAACCATTTTGAAAAGCGATCTCTTCCAAGCAGCCCACTTGCTGACCCTGGCGCTCGGTCAAAGTGCGCACGAAATTCCCTGCATCCAGCAGCGAGGCATGGGTGCCCGTATCCAACCAAGCATAGCCGCGCCCCATGGTTTCCACGCTCAGCGCGCCTTCATGAAGATACATTTCTAAAAGCGAGGTGATCTCTAGCTCGCCCCGGGGCGAGGGCTGCACTTTGCGCGCCCGCTCCGGCGCGGTGCCATCGAGGAAATAGAGCCCCGTCACCGCATAATTGGAGGGCGGAACCTCAGGCTTTTCAATGATTTCCTGCGCCTTACCGGTCTCGTCAAAACCCACAACGCCATAGCGCTCGGGATCGGCCACACGATAGCCAAAAACAGTCCCGCCAGCGCCTTTTGTATCCGCAGAAGCCAGCAATTCAGGCAAACCATGGCCAAAAAAGATGTTATCCCCAAGCACCATGGCAGAGGGCGCACCATCAAGGAAATCCTCGGCTAAAATATAGGCCTGTGCCAGCCCATCTGGCGAGGGCTGCACGATCCATTCAAAGCTCAGCCCCCATTGGCTACCATCGCCCAAAGTGCGTTGAAACTGCTCTTGGTCATGGGGGGTGGTGATGATGGCAATCTCGCGAATTCCCGCAAGCATCAGCACCGAAAGCGGGAAATAAATCATCGGCTTGTCATAGATCGGCAGCAATTGTTTGGAAACGCCGCGGGTGATCGGATAAAGCCGGGTGCCGGATCCGCCAGCGAGAATAATGCCTTTGCGGCCGGTTTGCGACGCGGTCATGATTTCAATGCTCCCAAATCTTTAAGAATATCGGTTAGCCCCACGCGCCAATCTGGGCGCGGCAGCCCAAACACCGTTTCGGTTAAACTATTGTCCATGCGGGAATTATGGGGACGCTTAGCCGGGGTGGGATAATCCGAAGACGGGATATCCACCACCTCACAACTCAGGCCCGATTGGCTGAAAATCTCGCGGGCAAAATCCGCCCAGCTCACATCTGGCCCACCCGAGACATGATAAACACCCGCTTTCGACGGGTCTTGCACCAATTGCGCCGCCACCGCCAAACAGGCATCGGCCAAAGCCGCCGCTGGGGTGGGCCCGCCGATTTGATCGGCCACGATGGTCAGTTGATCTCGCTCTGCCCCAAGGCGCAGCATGGTTTTGATGAAGTTATTGCCATGGGCAGACACCACCCAAGAGGTGCGCAGGATGGCGCAGGTGCCGCCTGCGGCGCGCACGGCATCCTCGCCGGCCAATTTGGTCCGACCATAGGCCCCCAGCGGCGCAGTGGGCGCATCCACGGAAAACGGAAACTCCCCAGCCCCGTCGAAAACATAATCGGTGGAGACATGCACCAGTGGCAGGCCCTTTGCCGCCGCCGCCTGTGCAATTGCCCCGGGCGTGGTGGCATTGATCATCAAGGCAAGCTCTTCTTGCTCTTCAGCCTTATCAACGGCGGTATAGGCCACCGCATTGATCACCGCATCGGCATCAGTGGCTTCAACAAAAGCGGCACAAGCGGCGGGATCTTCGAAATTGGCCTCATCGAGCCCGCGGATCTCAAGCGTGACATCCCCGGCCCGGCGGGCAATTTCTTGGCCGAGTTGGCCGATCTCGCCAAACATTAGAATTTTCATGCGGAAACACCCAAACGTTGGCCGACACCGGCGCGATCTTGCAGGGCGCGCCACCAGGTTTCATTGTCCAAATACCATTGCACGGTTTTGGCCAGGCCTTCTTCTACGGTCACCGAAGGCCGCCAACCCAGCTCATCGCGGATGCGGGTCGGATCAATGGCATAGCGCGCATCATGGCCAGGACGGTCGGTCACAAAGGTGATCTGATCCGCATAGGAGCCGCTTTCCTTGGGCCGTTTCTCATCGAGAATTGCGCAAAGGGTCTTCACCAGTTCTAGGTTCGAACGCTCATTCTCGCCGCCGATATTATAGCTGCGCCCGTTCTCGCCTTTTTCCAGCACCAGCAGCAGCGCATCGGCGTGATCTTCCACGAACAGCCAATCGCGGACATTGGAGCCATCGCCATAGATGGGCAGATCTTTCCCCGCCAGCGCGTTAAGGATCACCACCGGGATCAGCTTTTCAGGGAAGTGATACGGCCCGTAATTGTTCGAGCAATTGGTCAGCACAAAGGGCAAACCATAGGTCTCGCCCCAGGCACGCACCAAATGATCGCTTGAAGCTTTCGAAGCCGAATAAGGGCTACGCGGATCATAGGCCGTGTCTTCGGTGAATTGCACCGAAGGATCGGCCGGCAATGATCCGTAAACCTCATCGGTAGAGATGTGATGGAAGCGGAACCCTTCGGGCTTGCCCTTTTCCAGCCAATGGGCGCGGGCCGCATCAAGCATTTGATAGGTGCCCATGACATTGGTCTCAATAAAGGCACCAGGCCCATCAATCGAGCGATCCACATGGCTTTCGGCGGCCAGATGCATCACCGCATCGGGGTTATGCTCGGCAAAAATTCGGCCCAGAGCCGCGCGGTCACGAATATCGGCCTGCTCGAATGTATAAAGCGGGCTGTCAGCCACGGGCGCCACATTTTCCAGGCAAGCCGCATAGGTCAGCGCATCTAGATTGACCACGGAATGGCCCCGCGAGATGGCCAAACGCACCACCGCAGAGCCAATGAACCCGGCCCCGCCAGTTACCAAAAGTTTCATTGCGCCCCCTCATAGGTGAACGGAGATTTAAAATCGGCCAAAAGCGGTGCTTTGGCATCTTTATCAGAAAGGGTCACATTGCTCAGGTCGACGCCCCAATCGATCCCGATATCGGGATCATCAAAGCGCACCGCCCCATCGCATTCGGGCGAGTAGAAAGCAGAGCATTTATACAGCAGTTCGCTATTGGGCTCGAGCGTGGCAAAGCCGTGCAGGAAGCCCGCCGGGATGAAAAGCTGATTGCCCGCCTCAGCCGACAGCTCTACGGCGACCCATTTGCCGTAATGGGGCGAGCCCACGCGAATATCCACGGCCACATCCAACACACGGCCCGCGCCGACGCGCACCAGTTTGTCCTGGGCATGGGGCGGAGATTGGAAATGGAGCCCGCGCACGACCCCCACATCGCGTGACAAGGAATGGTTATCTTGCACGAAGGGGACATCAATCCCGATCTGCGCATATTTGTCGGCGTTAAAGACTTCGGAAAAAAATCCTCGATCATCCCCGAACCGAGGGGGGATGACTTCAATCACACCGGGAAGCGACGTTTCTTTGACCTGCACAACGGCCTCACTTTTGACCACGTGAGCGGGTGTATAGGCTGCCTTGCAAAGTGTCACACCACAAAAAAGGCCGCAGCCGATGATTTTTCCACAATACCGAGGCGTAAACGGTTGTCAGATCCAATTTGAAGCTTGAGATTAACCTTGTGACCAGTGGGCAATCTGCTCGGGGGTGAGGGTTATGGAATCGAGTGGACATATGGAACGTCTCTTGGCGGGGGCGGCGAAAATCCTTCCCTGTGTCATATCTGCTGGATTGTTTTTGTGGTTCGCCCGGTTTCTGCCCCTGATCGGCGCGGGCGAGGTGCTGCGCTATAGCCAGAGCTGGGTGCCTGGGCTTGGCGTGAATTTGAGCTTCACCCTTGATGGGCTCAGCCTGACCTTTGCGCTTTTGATCACCGGCATTGGGTTTCTGGTGATGCTCTATTCCGCCCGGTATCTCTCTGGGCATATCCATCACGCCCGGTTCTCGCTATATCTGACCAGCTTCATGCTATCGATGCTGGGCCTGGTTCTTGCGGATAACCTTCTGGTGCTATTCGTGTTTTGGGAGCTCACCACGGTCACCTCTTATTTGCTGATCGGCTTTTCCCATGCCAGCCCCGCTTCGCGCCGCTCGGCG